>CAZXWR010000465.1:0-2516 GCA_964644325.1 uncultured bacterium | reverse complement strand
GTCTTGGAATCACCTACTGTATGTGTTTCTGCCAAAGTGGGATGCTCCCGTTCTAAGGCTGAAAAACGCACTTTCGCTATTCACAGCACTGCATAAGGCTTAACCGAACAGTATTGAATGGTTTGATACCGTTCTCATGGGTCGAAAAACGTATGAAATCGGCTTAAAAGAGGGTGTGACCAGCCCTTACTCGCACATGGAGCAATATCTCTTTTCGCATAGCATGCCAAAAAGCCCAGACAAAAATGTGGAGCTTGTTTCAGAAAATGCCATCGAGTTTGTTAAAGATCTAAAGCGTGATTCAGGCATGCAGATTTGGCTTTGTGGTGGCGGAAATTTAGCCACGACACTTTTCAATCACCAGTTAATTGATCAACTCATTCTCAAGGTGAATCCTTTTCTGATGGGGTCAGGAATTCCGCTTTTCTCTAAAGCGATTCCACAAACGGCTTTGGAGCTAACTGATCGCAAGATTTACAACAATAGCGTTTTATTGCTCTATTACAAAGTGAAGTAATTTGTGCTAATAACGCATCTTGACCACTGTAAATGATTGGTAAGAGTAGGATGGGTGAAGAGCGTCAAGGTGCTGATCGTGGCCCAAGTTCGGCAAGTTCGGCTTTTGGGAGGATTTTCTCTCACCTGTGACGATCGCCCTGTGGCCGATTCCATTCAAGGGCGATCGCAGCTTTTGCTGGCCTATCTGGCGTTGCACCGCTCGACTCCCCAACCCCGTCAGCGCATTGCCTTTGAGCTTTGGCCAGAGTCTACAGACGCGCAAGCCCGCACCAACCTGCGCAAAGCCCTGAGCCAGTTGCGGCGATCGCTCCCACCTGTCGATGAGCTGATAAACATTGATCCTAAATCGCTGCTGTGGTCTCCGGCGGGGAAATGGGAATTGGATGTATCGGCGTTTGAAACTGCCGTTCAGTCAGCTGAGCAAGCCCCGGATGATGTCACGCGCCAACCTTTTTGGGAAACAGCGATACAGCTTTATCGGGGTGACCTGTTGCCCGACTGTGACGAAGACTGGCTGGTGCCAGAGCGGGAACGACTGCGGCAGGTTTATCAGCGATCGCTAGAGCAATTTATTCAACTCCTCGAACACCAGCAAAACTACTCCACCGCCATTCCCTTCGCCCAGCAGTTAATCCGTCTGGATAACCTGAATGAAGCGGCCTATGGCACGCTGATGCGCTTGCAGTATGGGGCGGGCGATCGCGCCAATGCCCTGCAAACCTATCACCAGTGCATGACGGTGCTGCGGGATGAGTTAGGAATTGATCCGGGGGTGGCAACCCGCCAACTATTCGAGCAATTGCTCTATGAGGAAGGCATATCAGCATCGATGCCGCCCTTAGCGACGACTCCATCAGCCTTAGCGATCGCGACTCCCCATCCTGCTGTGGCGCAGCCGCTTTTAGTGGGCCGGGAAACGGAGTGGACCATGATTCAACGCTGGAGTGCGCCCCTCCTCATCCAGACTCAGCAGGCAAGTCCAAATCCCCTGGTTGTGCACTCATCGGCCTCGATATTGTTGCTGTTGGGCGAACCGGGCATTGGCAAAACTCGTCTTTTGACTGAATTGCACGCTAAAGTTTTTGCGGCCAATGGGTTGCAGATGTGGGGCTGTGGATTTGCCGCCGAGATGATGCGGCCCTATGGCATCTGGATTGATGCGTTGCGGTCGAGTACGATTGCCGCCACGGCCAATTTACCGACCGAGTTAGGATTCCTGCTACCGGAATTAGGTCAACCTGAGCAAACCTTGCCCGACCCCAGTCATTTGTTCGACGCGGTGGTGCGATCGCTGCTGCAATGGGCCGATCAATCGCCGCTGTTACTACTTTTCGATGATATTCAGTGGATGGATGAGGCGTCAGTAGCGCTACTCCACTACGTGATCCGGGTGTTGCGCCATTACCCGCTGCAAATTGCTTGTACGGCCCGACCCGGTGAGCTAGCGGGGAATGCGGCGATCGCTGACGTTCTCAAGGCCCTGCGAAGCGAACAGCGGTTGCACACGGTCGATCTGGCCCCGCTCAATCAGGCACAAACGCAGGAGTTGCTGTGCAATTCCGAGACTGTGGAACCGTCTGAGTTGTCGCCGTCATGGATGAACCAGGTCTTTACTGATAGTGGCGGCAATCCATTGTTTGCCTTGGAATTAGCGCGATCGCGGGGCTATTCATCCAATGCTGCCAGCACGTTGGCAGCGCTGATTGGCGATCGCCTGCAGCATTTGGATGATCATGCTCGCGGGATTTTGCCTTGGGCCGCCGCAATGGGCCGAAACTTTGATCCAGCGACCGTTGCTCAGGTGGCCGATTATCCAATCACGCAACTACTCGCCGCCATTGAAGCGTTAGAGCAGCAAAGCATTATTTACCCAAATTCCTCGCGATCGAAGAGTGGTAGCTACGTCTTTACTCACGATATTGTCCGCCAGGTCGTTTACGACCAGCAGATAGATCGGGAAATGGTGTCTAGCATAATTTAAGCTTGAAAATCCTATA
>CAZXWR010000464.1:0-2523 GCA_964644325.1 uncultured bacterium | reverse complement strand
ATGACAGCGGGATGTCAGTCAGTACTGTGGGTCTGGCAGTAGGTATCTGGACACTTATAACCGTTAGTCTGGTTCTTTTTGTTGCTTGTTACCTGGCAGTAAAGTTGGGTTTTGTGGCGAATAGTCTCCAGGCTATCACGATGGGTTTAGTCATTTGGGCCACCTACTTTTCCCTTCTGGTTTGGATGAGTGCTACATCGGTGGGTTCATTGATGGGTTCTGTTGTCAGTACGGCGACGGTAGGCTTTCAAACTGTATTTGGTGCGGCAATTGCGCCCCTCAAGCTCAGAAGCCAGAACAAACAGCTTGCTGAAGCGGCTACAGCAACAATTGGAGCCATTCGTCAGGAAGTGATGGATGAGATTGACTCGGATGATGTGCGGGAGTCGCTGCAAGACTATCTGACCCGATTTCAATCCCCTTCTTTGAACTTCCAAGAGATTGAAGACGGTTTGGAACAGATGCTGCGGAAAGATGCGTCCTTGTTGGAATCAGCCACTCCTGAAACATTGGCCCAAGTAGATCGTTCAACTTTTGAAGATTTAGTCCGCGATCGCACAGATTTGTCCCCACGGGATGCTAAGCGCGTTGTAGAACGGCTCGAAAAAGTGTGGCGGCGCACGGTACAGGGACTGCCCCGTCGTTCTGGGCTAAGTGAGTTGGCCGAGTTTCTGCGCTCGGCTCAGCCGCAGCAGCTTCTCTCAGATGACTTGGGCGATCGCCTAGATCAGCTGATTGGTGAATTACGCAAGCGCCGTCAAGATCAGACACCCAGTCCAATCATGCAGGCCATTAGCCCACTGATGGGTATTGTCATGGGGCGCACGGATCTTTCTGATTTAGATATTGAGCGAATTGAGAGACAGCTCAAAGATGCACAGGCGCAAGTTGTGGATCAAGCCCATAAAGTCGCAAACTACTGGCAAGATAAGACCGAAAGTTCAAGCTATAGCCCAATCCGAGCAGACGTTGAACATTATGTGCTCCATGCTCACTTTTGGCAGCTCACCCCTGAACGGATTGACGATGAGTTTCGCAATATTCTCTACGATAGTGAGGCAAATTTACGGCTAATCCGCCAGCAGGTTGAAGCTATGAATCGTGGTCTATTCAGCGATTTATTGCGTTCCCGTGGCCTGTTTACCCAAGCAAAAATCCAAGAAGTTTCTCTAGCCCTAGAAACTACACGTCAGCAGGTTCTAAAGGACATAATCGCTGCGGAAGAAGAGCAGGCAAGTAAGGATCTAAAGGCAAAAGTGGAGACTTACTTGCACTACACACCCAAGGAAGAGTTACTCTCAGCGATGAACCAGCGGGCCTTTAGAGCCTTAATTGAAGATCCTGATGTCACTGCTGAATGCTTGCAAAAACGGCTACAGTACTACGACCACAATACTTTAGCGACTTTGCTAAGTGCCCGAAATGATTTATCAAGTTCAGAGCAAAACCTTGTCTTACAGGATTTGGAGACTGCGCTGCGTGAAGCAGCTGCCGATGCAGAGGGCCTGACCGCAGCAGCAACTGCTCGGGTTGAAACACAATGGCAAAACCTGCAGAATTATTTGCGCAACACGGGCAAACCAGAACTGAATCCAGAGGGTATTCAGCGCGATCTTAAAACGCTAATGGCCGACCCACAGACAGGTCTTCAGGATCTGCAACTGCGCTTGCAGCAGTTTGACCGTGATACGTTAGTACAGCTCTTGAGCCAACGTCGTGACTTGACTGAGACAGATATCAACGAGCTGCTGGAGCAAGTTGAAAGGAGTTGGTACCAGGCACAGTCCACCCCGCGACAATTAGTGGGGACAGCCCAGGCAAAATATCAAGCAACGATGGATGCGATCGCCACTTACCTACGCGAAACTGGGAAAGCCGAACTGAATCCAGAAGGGATTCAACGGGACTTAGAGACACTCTTATCCGATCCCCAAGCGGGATTAGAAGCCTTTGGCGATCGCCTTGCTCAAGTTGACCGTGATACCTTCGTGCAGCTCTTAAGTCAGCGTGATGATCTGAGTGAAGCAGAAGTGAATGACATCATCAATCAGGTGCAGACAGCGCTGCATCAGATCGTCAAAGCCCCACGCCGATTAGCTTTGAGGGCTAAAGCACAGGTGCAAAACTTCCAGAGCGGTTTTGCAGATTATCTGCGCAGTACGGATAAAGCTGAGTTGAATCCAGAAGGGATTCAGCGTGATCTTAAATTGCTGGTCAATGACCCACAGCTGGGGTTTGAAAAGCTAGGCGATCGCCTCCAGCATATTGACCGCACAACCGTTATTGCACTGCTGTCGCAACGGGATGATTTAAGTGAAGCTGAAGCCACCCAAATTGTGGATCAGGTTCTGGCCGTGCGAGATCAGCTGGCGGCTCAGTTCAACGCCATCACCCGTAAAATTCAAGCTGCACTTGACACTGTCCTCGATAAAATCCGTGCATATCTCAACGGCCTCGAGCGCGATGAGTTGAACTAAGTAGCTAGGCGGAATTAAATGTAAAACGCTCTAGGTCATAATCACC
>CAZXWR010000463.1:0-2528 GCA_964644325.1 uncultured bacterium | reverse complement strand
GTGGGGATGGTGAGGGCGATCGCCAGCGGGACGGTAAGCAGGGTTAGCAAAGGATGAGTCATGGGTACCTCCTGGTTGCTTTGCTTCAAATAGTTTGTGTTAGAACTGTATGGAATCAAACTAGCACCTCTGGGGGGCGATCGCAACCCCCGATCCAAACTTTCTTCGGGTATGGGGGCGGGGAGCCTGAAACTCAGCACCCGAAGCCCTCTACTCTCGCTGCAACACAAAGAAAAACGGTTGTTCCATACCCTTGAGATCCATCAGGCCGAGCACGGTGCGATCGTCCACCCGGCGGAAGACATCGTGGATGGGGATGTGGTCATAGATCATGGTGGCGCTGGTTTTGCCGCGATAGTCGGTCAGGCGCAGACGCGCCCCGGAGCGCTGGGTGCCCAGCAGCCCCTAGGTGCCCCATGGGCTTTGACTTGGGAATGGGCCAGCGATCGATCCAGCCCGGCAGCGGCAGCAGCCACAGGGGGTTGACGCAGACGGTGCCGCCTTGCCTGGTGTCAAACACCAGGGGATGCACGTGCTCGGCACTGTCAAACCGCTTGCTGTGCCAGTGATACGCCTCCAGCGCTCCATCGAGAGGATGGTGGGTGGGGAAACCAGAGCCTTTCCAGGGGCCAAACATGGCTTCTACCTCGATGGGGTCAAGGCTGTCGAAGATCGCTAGGGCCGCTTCGGTACTGATTGCGGCGGTGTCGGCAACGGCAACGGTTTTCACAGTGCCACCCCTCCTGCTTTGTACTTGCGCTGTGGAAATGGAAGATATACGGATCGTAGCTGCCTATCTACCCGTGAGAAGGCTATTATGCAGATTATTCGCAACTCATTTACCCTGTAGGGGTGATTAAGCTGCAATTAATCTGCCTATCTACCCTGTAGAAGGAATTAGGCAGACAGAAGCGATCCAATAACTTGTTAGATCACTGAGACTCTGAAATGGACACGCAGCAGAATGTATTGGCGGTAACACTCTAATAATGGAGTTTCCCGGTACTGCTTACATTACGGAATAAGGATCGCTTATCAAGCTCTTCCTGATTTCAATCGAGGGTGTATAATTAAAACATATATTACTAGCATCCAAGTGGACAATTAGTCCAATGCAACCCAAGAACCCACTTCTTCAAAAATGTTTCAACTATCTTGAATCACTACCCCATATTGAGGCAACTCTTCAAGGAGAACCCTATTTTTCTAGCGAAGTTTTAGCTGATGGCAAACTAATAGTTAAGACATTAAACAAAAGTGTGAACTATATCTGTGAGATCAAAACTGGACTCACAAATGACATCATTGAACAAGTTATTGAATATTTATCCAAGTTAAGCAAAAGGCTAAAGCATAACGAAAGAGCCTTACTAGTCACACGCAGTTTGTCTAATGTAGTTGTAGAGCAACTCTTGAAGAACAACATTGAATTTATAGATGTTGATGGAAATATTTACCTTAATAGCCCAGAGATGTATGTATTAGTTCGCAATCAGGTTTCTAAAGAAGGTTCAAGCAAGTCTCTGGAAATCACTGCCGCTGCCTTGCAAGTTATATATGCTTTGCTCAGCCAACCAAACCTTCTTGCAACAGAGTATAACTTTGATGAAGAGATTGCTTACATCTCAGGTGTTACTCCAAAAACCGTAAAGGGCACCCTTAAGAAACTTCAAGATTTAGATTATATCGCACGTAGACATGGAAGGTACAAAATTATTGACTATGTCAGACTTCTTGAACGTTGGGAACTAGGATACACCGAAAGATTACGTGCCAAACTGCTTCTTGGAACTTTCATGCCTATTGAAAAAGGAGGCTTTCCAGAAATCAGAGATAAAATCAAAGAATGTGCAGAGCAATTCGATTACTTAATAGGCGGTGAACTTGCTGCTTCAGTAATGACTGACTATCTCAGACCTATTAGTGCAACCTTGCATTTGAGCAACGGCTCTGATAGTCGTCAAATAGCAGTTAAGCTGAAGTTAAAGCCTGATCCAAATGGTGATATTGCATTACTTCAAACCTTTGGACATGATAAACATCAGCTATATGAACCTGGAAAAAATCAACAGCATCTTGTTCATCCATTGCTAATTCATGCGGAACTAGTTCGGACCGGAAATAGCCGACTAAAGGAAACAGCCCAACTTATCTACGATAGATACATCGAAGAACTAGCACAAAAACATGATTGGCTCTAAAGAAAAACAAGTATTAGCTGATCTAGTTGATGTAGTCAGTTCGTTGAATTTGCCAATGATCTTAGTCGGTGCGGGAGCTAGACTTCTAATATTTGACCAAAAATTTGGGGAAGGAAGAAGCACAAAAGATTGGGATGTGGCAATTTCTATAGACAGTTGGGAAGTTTATCAAGAACTTCGTAATTTTTTGACAACTGGCGATTCTCCGCGCTTCAAGTCTACGAGAAACTCTCACAAATTTATACATATAGAAACGAGCATCGAAGTTGATGTGGTTCCTTTTGGAGAAATTGGTGAGCCAGATCAAGAAATTACCTGGTCTGATAG
>CAZXWR010000462.1:0-2542 GCA_964644325.1 uncultured bacterium | reverse complement strand
TATTCATCAGAGATTGGCGCTTTTCAGTTGATACGGAGGTGATCGATTGTGACTGAGCTAACGCTATGTATTTTTGACCCCAATACACTGCTGCCGCATCGAGCCGGAATTGCTGGGTTGGCCCTTGCTCTCTCAGCCATAGACGCCACTGATGCGCCCTTGCAATGGGAAGTTACAGAAGATGCCGTCAATCTATCCTGGGAAGGCAAAGATCTCGACGTCGCTCAATGGCTGTTGGAGCAAACTTATCGTTCTGAACAGGGCTATCTAGAGGCAACACCGCTGAATTTAGATGAGCAAGGACGCTACATCTTCAGCGAGGGTGTCATGAACTCATTCTTGCAGCACAGTAAGCAACGTACCCGTGAGAAACAAGCTGTACCTCTAAATTTCACCGTTGATGATGATCAACCCGAAATCCGGATAGATTACCGTCCGGTGGTGGATTGCTATTACACCCGTGGCGTTAAAGATGCCTTTAACAGTAAGGGAATGTTCAAAAAGGAGATTCCGCTGAAAGGTCATCATCTACCTGGATTAGTGGAATGTTTTGTTAATGGCGCTTATGTGGAATCCCCCACAGGTTTTCTAGCTCTGTTGTTTCTTCCTTTAGCCTGCGGTTACTATCAGCTCCCTGGGTATCGCTCTACCTTAGTGATTCCTGAAGTCAAAAACCTCAAGGAATGGGTAAAGCTGCGTCAAAAAATGCCGGGGCGAACCTACAAAAGTTTCCGTTCGAGCAGTGCGGGAGAATCGGCCTTAAATTTTCTGATGCGAGAAAAGCTTGCGGATGACTCTAATCTATTCCGGGTCGATTATTGCGAGGTTTATCGGCTTGGTAATCAGCCCTGGGATGGCAATCAATCTTATCTAAAACAGGCTGTCCATCGAGTGCAGGTGAATGATCAGGTTTTAGGACTGTATGAGATCGCCTCTCGACTCTTACCCCCCAGAGTCAAACTCAAGCAGGACGGCAGCGGTACTTGGTTGGCTGAGTCAAAAGCTTTGGCCTGGATTAGTGACAATCTCATTGCTAATCAACCCTGGTACGACGGGTTTTTCGAGTTTCGCAAAGCAAACGTTATTTATCCAGAAGATCGCAGAGGATTAATTGTGATGACCGAACACTTAAGCACCGATGAGCAAGTCCTATTCAACGCAGTTCAAGGAGCCTTTAGTTCTTATCTCCGAGAGCAGATTTTACAGGCACAAAAGCAAGGTAGACCGCTGGATTATGGGCAGGTGACTGACAAAGTTATCTATCGTCTCCAGCGACCAGGCACCCAACAGCAATTTACAGCTGCACTGGTGAAATTTTTATCCGATTTTCGCAGTAGTGCTGCACGAGGAAATGGTCTACAAATTTTCAGTTGGCTAAACCAATCCGGTAATTGGAAAACTGCTAGGGATTTGGCACTATTGGCGATCGCAACCTATCAAAGCAAGTCAAAAGAGGAAAAAGAAGTTCTCGAACAAGACTCAGTTGAGGAAACTGCCAACGTTTTGTAATTCATCCATTCATTATTTTTTGGAGCAATTAAAAATGACACAACATCTTTTTGCCACCATCGTTACCGCTACCGCTGTTGCTGCTAACAACCGGGGTGAGGGCGACGGCAGTACTCTTTCCACCCTGCAAAAAATCACTCGCGGCAACGACCAATACACCACCATTAGTGCTGAAGCGATTCGCTGGGGCTTGCGCGAGTTCTTTCAAAACAACAACGAAGCAGCAACCAATCGTACTTTTGACCCAGATACCGACAAGTACAGCTTCAAGGATGAAAGCTTTAGCGCCACGGACTACATTGATGATGATCTGTTTGGCTACATGGATGCCAAAAAAGGTTCTGACAATAAAGATGCCACTACCAAGCGACGCGGCGCTTTAGAAATTAGTCGAGCCATCAGCCTTGATCCGTTCTGGGGTGACATTGCCTTTGGCTCTAAAGGTGGTGAAAAAGGCAAAACCTCGATTCACCAAACTGAAGTTCACTGCACGGCTTATCAGTACACTGTGGCCCTCACGCCAGAGCAGCTCAAAGATCCGGCTCGTGCAGCACTAGCCTTGGATGCGATCGCAGCCGTGCGCCATGTGGGCGGCAATCACTCTCGCTTCCTCTACGACTTTCACCCTGAGTCCATTGTCATTCGCGTAACCGATGATCCAAGTCCCTGGATTATGGATAGCTTCAAGCGCATGGGCGACACTGTAGGTTGCCCCAAACTCTTGCGATTGGTCGAAGTGGGCGATGTCGCTGCTGATGAGTTGGTTGTGGCAGGTGAAATTGCCGATACCCCCTATGGCGAAAAGCTGGAGAAGCTGGGAGTTAAGGTTTACCGTGGGGTTAAAGAGGCGATCGCCCAAGCCAAAAAGAAGTTAAACGTTCCTCAACTCGCTTAGTTTTGGAGTCCTACATCATGAGTTCTCTCACCGTTTCTAGCGAAGTGCTGGCGGGCATTTCGGCTTTAGCTCAGCAGTTCAACTGGGAGCACATCATCCGCTGAGAAAAGAAAAATGATAATGGAGTAGACGTACCAA
>CAZXWR010000461.1:0-2546 GCA_964644325.1 uncultured bacterium | reverse complement strand
CTAGCATCGTTTAGTGGGACTTTCTTGAGCAAAACTTAGTTGCACATCGCGTTAGTTAAGTCCTCAGAAGTAGTCTATATGTTGAGTAAAGCCTTGACAACTGGTTGGTTAATTTGTTTCAAACATTACTCTTAAACTTTCTACGCAATAGATTATCAATTATGCTCCGTAGAATTATCCTCATACAGAGGTAGTTTTCGACTCAAAGCCACGCTTTTTCAGAGATTTTGATCTACCTTTTGACATAGAGACACTTACTTTTTTAACTGCCTCTTGTAAAAGAGTATGCAGATGCAATGGAATGCTAGCTGTTTCAGGTAATTTTGGCTCAATTGGTTTTCCGTAACTTTCTAATAAACTAGATAAATCTCTCTCAATATTGAAAGATTCATCTTGTAAATAGTTTTTGAGCAAGGCTTGGAGCTGGAGCGGGTACTGATCGAGGAGTCGCGCCCAAACAAAAGCGCTACATTCTGGCTTTTCCAGAAAGATCTGCAAATTTTTTCTGTCTTCTGCCGCTAGATCACCCTGATAAGACTCTAGACAGGAAATCAGGGCCTCATAGTTATCCAAAAATACCTGTCCCCAGCGCTCGTCAGATAGTACGGTAATGCGAGGTGAGTGCTTGAGGACTGCAGGTACTTCTAGGCGAGGGATTACCATCGCCAGGGATTGTTTACTTTTCAGAAACTTTGCTGCTTTTGTATCACCACCTGAGTTTGAAGCAGCAGACTGCACTTCTGCCAGTTCTGAAGAGTCTAGGAGAGGTTCTAAACTTTGGTCTCTATCAAGACCCACAGAATCGAGCTTATTTACGCTGAGCTGAGATTGAAGTATATCAAGCTTTTCCTGAAGATCTGGAACTGGGAAAGTAACTTCAACCTGTCCAAAAACATTCATAAATTCCGTATGCAGAGATGCGACTGACTTCCAAGATTCAGCTAACAGGTCAGGTGCGTCTGCATAAACAGCATTAGGGTGATTATCTTTAAAGTTGCTGACGGCAACGGCAAGCTTGGGAATGCCGAGCTTCCCCATAAATATGATTGGCCCTGAGAGCATCCACTGGCTAGGTGCCAGCGGCAATAGACGTGATAGTAAAATTTCTGTGGGCTGTAGACGCTGTAAACGCTGCTGCTGAGGATGATCTTTCAGGCATACTGTATAGTCTTTAGCCGTCATCCAGTTCTTGAGCAGAATGGCTTCGTTGCCTTGTTCCAGAATCTCAAATAATCCTGTGAAGCCATTGCGCCAACTTAAAATGAGCTGGCGATCGCCCTCTGATAATTCAGAGTGCTCTGCAAGGAATAGTTCTAGGGGCGATTGTCCTTGTATTTTGCCATCGGTCAAGAAAATTTCTGTTGCTAAATTAATTTTTTGCTGGCTCGTGTAGGAGGCATTCGACCACCGCTGAATTTGCCACGCACAAAATGATTCTAGCGCTGTGGCCAGATCACCTTCCGCCGCCAAAACAGCGTCAACGATCTGCTGCTTCAGTGCATTTGCTTGAGCAGGGTTGACTTGCATTGCTTTACCTGAATGGATTTGACAAGAAAGGTGCATCCGATGACGCACCCTCAGCTTGTGATGAAAAGGCCATAGCGTATACTGTTGAGTTCATTGCCTAGTCATCATAAGAAACAGCAGGCTTAGAAACTATTCTTGCCCACTGCTGCTGTTCTCCGAACCACCTTCCGTACCGGGGACAGATGGCAGTTCAACATCTGGACTAGGAACCTCAATATTGACATTCGGTTCGGGAACTTGGATGTCTACGTCTGGTGCTTCTGGTGCCTCTGGGGCCGGAACATTAATGATATCGGGACTATCCGTTTGCTGACTTTGACCAGCAAAAACAAAATATGCACCAGCCCCTAAAGCCAAGACTACAATCAACCCAAATATTGCGCCCAAAATACCGCTGGCACTATCTGAGCGTCTGGCGTCGGCATATCCTTTTCGATATTCCATTTCTTCACGATCTGTGTTCCGAACCATCTAGAGTTCCTCCAATTTTTTTTCAATAAACCCCATGACGCTATCTGTCATGGACTGGAAAGTTTAACTCCGTTCACCAATGGCGAGAGTTTTTGTATGCTTAAAGCGTAGGAAAATAGTTCTTGATCTCTCTCTACCCATGGAAAGATCTTTTGTTATCTAAGGCTTGCTGAAAAAGTATGATTACGCTGAAAGCTACAACCTGAACGTTAATTGTGGCGTAGCACAATTACGATGACGGTAACTGGTAGAGGGTCTAATGATGCGGATCAAGACTTCATCAGTCTTTAGTAGGGGGTTAAGGGTTTGTCGATAGAGGCCAGAGAGCCCAAAAAACGTCAGTACCTGGCACAGCCAGTGCTCCACGTAGAGGACGAGAATGGAGGGATACACTCGACTGCGATAGGCAATTGCTTTTTCTTCAAGGATTTCCTCCAGCCTCGACGGCGGCAGTATGTCGCTCCAGGAAAAGCTCAGACTTTTGCAAAAGTGATGGGGAGCACATCATCCGCTGGAGAGAGAATAAAGGTCAAGCTTGCGGTTGATGT
>CAZXWR010000460.1:0-2550 GCA_964644325.1 uncultured bacterium | reverse complement strand
ATGGCAAAGGGTGCCACGGCAGCAGCGGCCACAGAAAGCACTGCCAAACAATAGATAGGTCGAAGTTTCATGGTTTTGCTGTTTCCCTAACAATAAGCATCACAGGCCAGACCGATAGAGGGAGGTCTGTAACCTGGGGTATTGGGGCCTGTCACCCCCCACAGTTCTTATCTTAGGAAATCCCCCCTCACGGCCATCAGGATCAAATGTCCCAAATTTGCCGACCGGATCGTCTCAATCCCCCTTCGCCTT
The DNA here is from genome assembly GCA_964644325.1 of uncultured bacterium. Classification (GTDB taxonomy): domain Bacteria; phylum Cyanobacteriota; class Cyanobacteriia; order Thermosynechococcales; family Thermosynechococcaceae; genus CAZXWR01. Next base: position 2,298 of record CAZXWR010000460.1, on the reverse strand, counting down.
AGACCTTTAGTACCAGACCCAAAACTCAGACATCATCCCGGAGCCCCCCCGCACCCTAGCGGCGATCGTGGAATTCAATGCGATCGCGCCGCAGACTCACATCGTAGTTACGCAGGAAATTTTGACCCAGCAGCCCCATGGTTAAATCTGGGCCTGCGATCGCCACTGGAATCTGGCTGGAAGACAGCCCCCCCACCTCAATCGCATTGACATAAACGATGGGAAACAGAACCCGACCATTTGCCGTATTGAAAGGGACATTCTGCACCACATCCGCAGACGTAATGCCCAAATCAGCGGCCATCTTACGGGTAATCGTCGTGATGCTCGCACCAGAGTCCACCAGCATCTCGTAGCGACGGCGATTATTAAACAGCACTTCCACGATGGGCACATTCCCAGACCGTCGCTTAATGGGCACCACGCCCCGCGGCAGCACCTGAGTGGGTATTGTTTGCGGCAGTGCAGACCGAGACAACGCTTCTAGCTGACTGCGGTACTGCTGCAACTGACTCGCCTGCTGCGGCGCTAGGGGCACCAGCTGATCAATGACGCGGATAGCCTGGGGCCAGTTTTTTTGGGCCACATGCTGCTGGAGCTGCTGCTCTAAAATTGAGACCGCAGACTGCCCAAGGGCCGGATTGCCAAACCCGAGCCAGCCTACACTCAACAACAGTGGCCAACCCCACTGCACCGAAAACCGACTGATCTTGCTGAACACTGCTTCTTTACCCGTCAAACCGCCAAATTAACCCGTATGATTCCTTATTAGGATACCCAGTTTGATGTATTTCCCCCATCAGCCCTAGCTGATGACTTCACCGCCAACCGTTCGCCAGCCCGGACAAGCCATGCTGCGGCCACGGCTCCGACCTTCCGCCCCTCTGTATTACCCAGCTATGAATCGTCGTGCAGCCCGCACAGTCTTTGGCCTGCTATTGCTGGCAGTGCTCTGCACCAGCTGCCAGCTCAGGCTACCGCTGCCTAAAACGCCAAGAAGTGCGCATCGCGTGCACCTGATGCTGGGCAATCCCAGCCATCGTCAAACCACCAACCCCAGCCATGAAACCCTCTTTTTAAGGCCACAATATGCCCTGCACTACAACCGTCGCCGAGGCACTGCTGACTGGGTCAGCTGGCAACTCAATCAAACCTGGCTGGGTGACCTCGGGCGACCCAACTTTGCCCTCGACCCAAATCTGCCGCCCCGCTGGTATGCCGTTGCCCCCAGTGACTATAGCAACAGCGGGTTTGATCGCGGCCATTTGGTACCCGCTGCGGATCGCGATCGCACGGCCACAGATGCCGAGGCTGTGTTTTACATGACGAACATCGTGCCCCAAGCCCCTGATAACAACCGAGGCCCCTGGGAAAAACTCGAAAGCGACTGCCGTGAGTGGGTCAGACAGGGCAGAGAACTCTACATCATGGCTGGCCCCTTGGGTCGCGGGGGCCGCGGCAGCAAAGGCCCAGCTAATACCATTGATTCGGGCCGGGTAACGGTGCCAGCCGCCCTCTGGAAAGTGGTGGTGATTCTCGATCGTCCTGGACTGGGGCTTAAAGGCATAACGGCGGATACGCCTACGGTGGCGGTGCTAATGCCCAACCGTCAGGGCATCAAAGACGCACCCTGGCAGCAGTTTCAAACCTCAATTCGCGCCCTGGAAGATCTGACCCGCTATGATTTCCTAGCAGCACTGCCCCAACCCCTACAGGAGACCCTCGAAACCCGTAAACCCACGCGTGATTCAGAGAAGCGGCGATCGCCTGTCTTTAGCAAAGGCTGACCTTAAGAACGGGAACTCGACATAGCCTGGAGCGCCGCAGGTTCTTTGGTGAGGCGATGGCGAACCCGCGCCACCAGTTCTGAGGCCACGACGGGTTTATGGACATAGTCGTCTGCACCCATCTGAAACACATGCTGCACAATGTCTGGATTTCGGTGGGCCGACAGGAACAAAATCGGTAGGTGGTGCCAGCGCAGATCGATACGCACCGCTTCACAAAGATCCAGCCCGCTGTGGTGGGGCATCTCAACATCTAAGATGAGCAGATCCGGTCGCACCGCTTCTAAGGTTTCCCAAAACCGCTGGGGATTGCTGAGCTGCGTCACCTGCATCTGCTGATCAGATAGGATCGCCGAGACCGCCGTGAGGATCGCCGGGTCATCATCGACCACCAAAATGTCGTAGTCGGGTTGCGCGGCCCCATGCAGCATGGCCGCGATCGCCTGCAATAGCAGTTCAGACGAGATGGGCTTACTGACAAAAGCCTGCCCACCCAGCCGCGAAACCGCAA
>CAZXWR010000459.1:0-2557 GCA_964644325.1 uncultured bacterium | reverse complement strand
CGGCCGATAGAAGCCGGCCCGACCGGCGAGCGCCGCCTGGGCCAGGTCGAACTTCTCGCGATAGCGTTCCCGATTGGCCGCGACATGGTCGTCGTCGGCCCAAAGGGCCGCGGCGGCGGCCATCACCGGCAAGGGCTGGACGGCGGCGCCATAGGCGCGAACGCGCAGGAACTGGGCCAAGAGTTCCGGATCACCGGCAACGAAGCCGCTTCTCAGGCCAGCAGCACTGGACCGCTTGGAGAGCGAGTGCATGACGACGAGGTGATCGAGGGCCCCGCCCTGGGCGGCCGCCACCTCGAGCGCGCTCGTCGGCGGCTCGCGGTCGTAGATATCCGAGTAGCACTCGTCGACGACGAGCAAGAAATCGTAGGCCCGGGCGAGCTCGAGCGCGCGCTCGAGGTAGGCCCGATCGGCCACCACCCCTTGCGGGTTGGCCGGCGTGCAGAGATAGCAGCAGGTGGCCCGCGCCAGGACATCCTCCGGCACGGCCTCGAGGTCGGGGAGAAAGCCGTTTTCGGCCAAGGCCGGCATCAAAACAGCCTCGGCGCCGGCCAGAATAGCCGCACCCTGATAAGTAGAGTAGAGCGGGTTGGGCATCAGCACGGCAGGCCGGCCGCCACGGCTGCCAGGGTCGGTCGCGATGGTGGCGACGAGAAACAACGCCTCCTTGGTGCCGGCCACGGGCAGGATATGTCGGTCGGGCTCCAGCCAGCCCTCGGGCAGGCCGAAGCGGCGGCCGAGCCAGGCAGCGGCGGCGCTCCTGAACGCCGGGGTGCCGGCGGCCGGCGGGTACTTGTTCCAGAGATCGGCGTGCTCGGCGAGGGTGGCGGCGAGCAATGGCGGCGGGCGATGCTGCGGCTCGCCGATCGAGAGATCCGCCAGGGGTACATCGGCGGCCGGGGCGACGTGCGCCAGCAGCGCCGCCAAGCGGCGAAAGGGAAACTCGTCCAGTGCCTGAAAGCGCCTGTTCCACATGGCCTGAGGTCACGCCCACCTGATTTCCGGCCCGCCGGATTCACGGCCCAGCCGGCGAGCCGATACGCAGCTTCGAAAGTGACCTTAACACCGGTCGGCAAGCGGTTCAACTTGCGCAGGAATCATTAAATGATGGCCAATCTCCCGCGCGCTTGATGACGGCGCGCGGCAAAACCGCTAACGTGAGGGGCACGCTCGGGCTCGGCACCGCGGTCTCTGCGAGGGCTTTCACATGCGCGGCTTCATCGTCTCGACCATCATCGCTTGCCTGTTCTGGCCGCAATTGCTGCTCGCGGCGCTGCCGCAGGGTCTCGCAGGCGACTGGCAGGGCGTGGTCGAGATCGACGGCGCGAAAGCGCCGTTGCGGCTGGCCCTGGTCGATCGAGGGCAAGGCTTCGAGATCGACTTCGACGTGCCGGGAGCAGCGCCGCTGCGGGCGCGGCTGGTGCCGAGCGAACAAGCCCGGGTCTTCGAGGTGGCGGCAGCCAGCCGCGGGCTCTTCGGCTTCTTCGACGGCGGCGATCGGTCGAACCCGTTCGATGGCGCGCCCTTGATCTGGGCCCGGGCGAGTGGGATCGGGATCGTGGCCTATCGCCTGGCGATCGCGGCCGATGGTGGCATGGCGCTCCTGCGCATCGCCCTGGAGCCCATGGACGACCAGATGCGGGTGAGCGTCGAGCAGCGGGTCGATGCCCGGCCGCCGCAGCGGTTCGAGGCCCTGATCGAGCGGGCGGGCTGAACCGCCATGCGCCGGTTCATGTCCCCCTGCGTCGCGGTTCTGCTCTACCTGGGCCTGGGCCTGGGTCTCGCCTGGCCGGTGGCGGCGGCGTCCCTGGCCGACCATTTCGGCAGCTTCGTCGGGGTCGCGGAAGTGCGTGACGCCGCTGATCGGGTGGTCGAGACCCGCCACATGGACATCGAGATCAGCCCCTTTCGCGGCGGCGGCTTCCACGTCCGCTGGGTGAACGTGACGCTGGTCGACGGCCGGCGCGATGTGCCGGGCGTCGAGCGGCGGGTTGCCGAGATCACCTTCGAGCCCAGGGGCCCGAGCGGCTTCTTCGTCGAGGCGGCAATCGTCAATCCCTTCGCCCAGAGCGGGGAGATGGCGCCCATGGCTGGTGACCCGGTGCGCTGGGCCAAGCTCGACGACGACGGGCTGCACGTCTTTTCCTTCGTCGTCCTGCCCAATGGCAGGTTCGAGTTGCAGGTCTATACGAGGCGGCTGAGCGATGACGGGATGGAGCTGTCCTTCGAGCGGGTGGTCGACGGCGACGTGCTGCGGCGAATCCAGGGGTGGGCAGTCCGTGCCGATTGATCGACGACGACTGCTTGCCGCTGCCGGCGGGCTCGCCCTCGCCACCGTCGCCCCGAGCCTCGCCAGGGCCCAGGAGATGCGGCTCTTCAGGATCGGCACCGGCGGCATTGCCGGCACCTATTACCCGATCGGCGGGCTGATCGCGGCGGTGATCAGCCAGCCGCCGGGGGCCCGCACCTGCGAGGAGGGCGGCTCGTGTGGCGTGCCCGGTCTCGTTGCCATCGTCCAGTCGTCGAACGGCTCGGTCGCCCATGTCGAGGGCATCGC
>CAZXWR010000458.1:0-2594 GCA_964644325.1 uncultured bacterium | reverse complement strand
CAGAGACTGAACCGCATGGCCATATTCATGGGCGAGCACCGTAACTGCGGCAAATTCCCCAGCCCGACGACTGACCTGGCGCAAGAAGGATTGATGTAAATAAATCGCGTGGTTCCGGGGGCAGTATTGGGCATTGCCCCGACCCATCATGCCGCAGGGGGTTTGGATGGGCGTTTCATACCAGAACGCACGGGGTGGCGTCCAGGACTGGCCTAATCTGCGAAACTGCTCGACCCAGACCTGATTCAAATGCTGATGGGCAAACTCCAAGGTAGCTTCTAGAGATTGAGCCCGCACAGGCTGGAGGGGGCTCACCAGGATCCCAAGCCCGGTGATTATCCCCAGCCAGCGAGGCAGATTGTTTCCCCTTGCGATCCTTGGCATCAAGCTCGTAGTTAACCGAGGGCAGAACGGCTACCTCTCAAGTATTGCTGAAAAGAAGCGCCTGTGACTTCTCCCAAAACCAAAAAGTCTTACGGTAGTTCACACCGTAAGACTTTTGGAGGGAACGCGATCGCACCCTGAGCGGGCTGTTGGCCTAGGTATCTAGGTATTGGCGGATGTCAAGTTTACGCCGTTGCCAGGGCAGGCTGTCCCTCGATCATTGCCTGAGACAGGCCATTGCGAATCGCATCCACGTTCTGCCGCGCGTCCCCAAAGAGCATGAGGCTGTTGTCTTTATAGAACAGTGGGTTATCGACCCCGGCATAGCCGCTGGCAAGGCTGCGTTTCATGACCACCGTCTGTCCGGCATGCCAGACTTCCAGGACGGGCATCCCGGCAATAGGGCTACTGGGATCTTCAATGGCGCTGGGGTTCACGGTATCGTTGGCCCCAATCACAAGCACTACGTCTGTTTCGCTGAAGTCGTCGTTGATTTCATCCATCTCTAGCACCACGTCGTAGGGGACGTTTGCTTCGGCCAGCAACACGTTCATGTGTCCAGGCAGTCGACCAGCCACGGGATGGATGCCAAAGCGAACCTTAACGCCGCGATCGCGCAGGATGCGGGTAATATCCGCAACACCGTGCTGTGCTTGGGCAACGGCCATGCCGTAGCCGGGTACAATGATCACGCTTTTGGCTTCTTTCAGAAGGGCGACCGTTTCCTCGACGGTGCAGGCGGTTGCCTCACCGACAATGCCTTGAGCAGCACTCGCCGCAGATTTGCTGCTGCCAGAACCAAAGCCCCCGAGAATCACGCTAATGAACGAACGGTTCATGGCGCTGCACATGATCGAGCTTAAAATGGCCCCGCTGCTGCCCACTAAGGCCCCAGTGATAATCAACAAATCGTTATCGAGCATGAAGCCCGCTGCTGCCGCTGCCCAGCCCGAATAGCTGTTGAGCATGGAAATCACGACAGGCATATCGGCGCCACCAATGGCAGCGACGAGATGAATGCCTAACAGAGCCGCGATCGCCGTCATGCAGAGTAGAGGCTGGAGGCCGTCGGGGGCAGCGACCCCCATAAACTGTACCCCAAAGAAAATTGTGCCCCCCAGCAGACCCAGGTTCAGAAAATGACGCGCGGGGAGCATGAGCGGTTTGCTGCTGATTATGGCTCGCAGTTTTCCAAATGCCACAATTGACCCCGTGAAGGTCACTGCCCCAATAAAAACGCCGATATAAATCTCAAGCTGATGAATGGTTGCTTCCACCCCCATCAATGAAGCCTCAGGACTGAGGTAGTTGCCAATGCCCACCAGCACCGCCGCGAGGCCGACAAAACTATGCAGGATAGCCACCAGCTCGGGCATCGAGGTCATCGCTACCCGACTTGCGACAATCGCCCCAATGATGGCACCGGGGACAATCATGGCCGCTAGGGTGCCGTAGCCGTTCCCGTTCACGCCGCTGAGGGCGGTAGCCAGCAGCGCAATGAGCATCCCGGCAATGCCGTAGAGGTTGCCCTTCCCGGCACTCTCCTGGTTGGAGAGGCCCCCCAAACTCAAAATGAACAAAATGCTTGCCGCAATGTAGGCGACGGTCAGTAAACTCTGATTCATGGGATTCCCAACAATTTAAAGGTTTGACAATCGTTCAAGTCATGGGCGCAAATCATAGGCGCAAAGCCGTCAAACGCTACTTGCGGAACATCTTCAACATCCGCTGGGTGACCAAAAAGCCGCCGGAAATATTGATGGTGCCCACCAAAATGGCGATCGCCCCAAGAATCGTGGTGGGAGAACCCAACGGGCCAGAAATTTGGAGCATCCCGCCCAAAATAATGATGCCGCTGATGGCGTTGGTCACACTCATCAGGGGTGTATGGAGCGCAGGCTTGACGTTCCAGATCACCTGCCAGCCCACAAAACAAGCCAGCACAAACACCGTAAAGTGGGTCAGGAACGATTCCGGTGCCCCCAGACCAATCCCCAAGAGGGCAAGACCTGCCAGCACAATCCACAGCCAATTCTGAGCGTTTGGCTGAGCGTTTGGCTTTGGCTTTGGTTCACTCGCAGACGGTACGGGTGCCGCCTGAGTTTGTGGAGCAGCAGGTGCGGGCAGCGAGTGATCCACTTTCGGAGCGGGCCACGTGACTTTACCCTCGTGCAGAATCAATGCCCCGCGCACCACTTCATCGTCATAAT
>CAZXWR010000457.1:0-2597 GCA_964644325.1 uncultured bacterium | reverse complement strand
TGCAGTTCGACCAGCTTGTCTCACAGTAGTTTTAGTTGCACATCGCGTTATATTCCCATCAACAACGGGCAATTGGCTCTAGCGGCGTCTCTTATCTTAATCAATATGGGCCTTTCGTTTGCCCTAAAGTTGGGCCTCGCTAAAAGCCTCGGAATTGCCACAATCCGTATGGTGGTGCAGCTTTTATTGGTGGGCTATATCTTAGACTGGGTATTCGCGCTAGAGAATCCTTGGTTGGTGCTCTTAGTGGCTTTGTTGATGAGTGCGATCGCAGGTCATGCATCCGTCAACCGCACCCGGCGGCGATTCCCCGCCATCTACTGGCACAGTTTGCTCTCGATCTTGGCATCCAGTGCCCTAGTCACAAGCCTCTTAGTCGAAGGAATTATTCAGATTGATCCCTGGTACGACCCTCAATATGTGATTCCGCTATTGGGAATGGTGTTAGGAAATACGCTGACGGGGACGTCTCTGGCGCTGGATCGATTCATGGAAGATTTAGTGGGGCGGCGATCGCAAATTGAATCTTTGTTAGCACTGGGGGCCACCCGCTGGGAAGCTGCGGGGGATGCCCTTAAAGAAGCCATCCGCACGGGCATGATTCCAACGATTAATTCCATGATGGTGGTGGGGTTGGTCAGTCTGCCAGGGATGATGACCGGGCAGATTTTAGGCGGGGTCGCGCCGACGGATGCCGTGCGCTATCAAATTGTGATCTTTTTCACGATTGCGGCAGGGACGGCGTTAGCCTGCATGAGTATTGTGATCCTGGCGTTTCGGGTGTTGTTTAGCCCTGACCATCAACTGCGCTTAGATCGATTGCTCAAACGGAGTCGTTAATGATCGTCGTTCATATCGTCTGTTTCAGAATGAGGGCAGAATGCGACTTAGCCTAGCCTTCACTCTTAATGATATTATTTCTTAATAAGGGTTTAGGCTCTCCCTACTATAGACAATAAAAAAATAGACCTTGAGTTTCATGCCCCTGCTTCTCTCCGTTCCAGAATATTTGAGCCAGCACCGTGACGTAGCAAATTTGCAAGATGCTGTTCGCCAGCCGTGGACGGTCCCTTTAAATGACGCCTCTGGACGCAGTTATGGTTACCGTCAGGAGGTCAATCTGCGTCCAGGATTGAGTATTCTCATTGATGATTACACTCTGCAAGACAATTTGATCGTAGAAGTAGGCAAAGAGGAAGCCTGTGAACCTTCTCTGGGTCTAGAAATCAGCTTTTTAATGTCTGGTCACAACCAGAATGAAGGGGTGCAAGCTCACCACAGCTTTCTGGACGCCAGTTGGAATGATTCGAATGGTGGACAGTTTGAATGGCAAGCTGGAGAACGGGTCTTGAAGCTCGATATTCATATGGAGCCGCATCTGTTTGAAACCCTCGTAGGGGAGCAACTTCAGGTATTACCCTTGTCCTTGGGTGACCTGCTCCGCAGTCCTCATGGCATTCAGAAAGACTTTTGGCAGGTCACCCCCACGACCGCTGCGATGCAGACCGCCCTTCATCAGATTTTGCACTGCCCCTACCAGGGCTTAACCCGCTGGCTTTATTGGGAAAGCAGAATTTTAGAGCTGATCGCATTGCGGCTAGAACAGGTCAGTCAATCAACACCAGAAATGACATCAAAACTACCTGAAGACGACGTGAGCCGCATCTATTTTGCTAGCGATATTTTGCTCCAGCGTTTGATTGATCCGCCTTCACTGTGCGAACTGGCGCGGCTGGTGGGCCTCAACGATCGCAAGCTCAAGGAAGGCTTTCGGCAGGTGTTTGGTACCACCGTATTTGGCTATTTGAGTCAGCACCGCATGGAAAGAGCCTGTCAGTTACTCAAGCAGCAGCAGCCCATTGCAGTGGTGGCAGCAGCGGTTGGCTATGCCAGTCCTACGGCTTTTAGCGGCACGTTTCAGCGGCGGTTTGGGGTATCGCCGAAGGGGTACCAGTTGGCGAAGCGGCGTTGATAAAAAGTTCGTTTGGAAGAGAAAAATAGTCCGGCTGGAAGAGAAAAGTGTTTTCCCTCCTCTGTAGTCTGAAGAGTACTTGGTGCGAAAGCGTCCTGCTTATGGGGGATCGGCACCTGGGTATGAGTGAGTCTGACAGCAACAGATGGTGTGGAATGTGAAGATTGTGAAGACGCTGCGGCTGGGATTATTAGCGATCAGTGGATGGGCCATTACGCCTGTCGCCTGGGCAAACTCGCCAGAACCTCAGCTCTTAAAAGAAACAGCTCCTCAATCTGCAGCAATCTTTGTCAACGATCCGGCAACTCGCGGTGATGAGCGGCGATTTGAACCATCCTCTAAGCAGCTCCCTGCCACAACGGTCAAGGACTGGATGGCGCAGATTGAGGCATCGTTGGTGCAGATTACTGGGGTACGGTTGGAAGAAACTGAAACAGGGTTACAGGTGGTCCTAGAAACGGCAGATGGAACACTAACGACACCCACAACAATGGCAGTTGGTAATGCCCTGACAGCAGAGATTCCCAATGCGGTTCTAGTTCTACCGGAGGGAAACGCGTTTGAGGTCGTGAATCCAGCCCCAGGGATTTCGCGGGTGAGCGTGACAAGTGTCTCGGGTGATCAG
>CAZXWR010000456.1:0-2603 GCA_964644325.1 uncultured bacterium | reverse complement strand
CGCGATCGCCTTCGGCAAATAGCTCCTCTAGCATTTCTGTGAGCCGTTTCAACTTGCCTGAACGGGAGGCTTGATCCGTCAGCTGCTCTTCCTTGAGGTAGTGGGCGGGATGATTGCAGATTTGCTTGAGCTTGGTGAGGGTGGCCAGGATCAGCCCGCGACGCTGAATCCCCTCAGCCGCTTCAACCGCTTCCAGGGAAGCCTGCACGGTCTGTTCATAGAGCTGCACCTGTTCTGGGGTCAGGCTGCAAAACACGGTCATTTCCTGCTTGTCGGGCAGGTCTTGGATAATGCTGCGATCGGTTTTGGTGCGGCGCAGAATGAAGGGCTGGGCCAAGGCCCGCAGGGTTTGTAACGACGCTGTATCCCCGTAGCGTTCGATGGGGGTGGCAAAGCGTCGCTGGAAAAAAGCCCGTGACCCCAGATAGCCCGGATTCAGAAAATCCAGAATTGACCAAAGTTCCATCAAGCGGTTTTCCAGGGGCGTCCCCGTCAAGGCAATCCGGCTGTTGGCCTGAAGCCGTCGCACGGCTTGCGACTGTCGAGCGTCCGGGTTCTTGATGTTCTGGGCTTCATCCAAAACAATGGCGTACCAGTCGAGGCTGGCCAGGGTCTTTTCATCCCGGTAGGCCAGGGTATAGCTGGTGAGGACAACATCCACTTGGGCGATCGCTTTGGCGAAGGCGCGACCCTGAGTGCGCCCGCTCCCGTAGTGCATCACCGTTGCAAGGGTGGGGGCAAAGCGCTGAATTTCCCGTTCCCAGTTCCCTAACACTGAGGTGGGACAAATCAGCAAAACCGGGCCATTGAGCTGGTCGTTGGCCTTGAGGTGCAGCAGAAACGCAATCAGCTGAATGGTTTTACCCAGCCCCATGTCATCGGCCAAACAAGCGCCTAAATTCCAGCGATCCAGGAACGCGAGCCACCCGACCCCCCGCGCCTGGTAGGGCCGCAGGGTGCCTTGAAATTCTGGGGGTGGATTGAGGGCATCGAAGGACTGGTTCCCGCTCAGGGTACTCAGGAGTTCCTCGAGGGCTCCCGTGGACTCAAACCGGACAATCGGCAGTTTTTCGAGGGTGAGGGGGTCGCCCGTACTCAAGCGCAGAGCATCCTGAAGTGATAACCCTGACTGCTGCTGTCGATTGCCAAAAAAAGCTTCGGCGGCCCGAATATCCTGCTGCCGAAGTTCCACCCACTCGCCATTGATCTCCACCAGGGGTGAATCTTGCTGCACCAGACGATCAAACTCGGCTTTCGAGAGGGTTTGGCCGCCGATCGTCAGTTCCCACTTAAAACTCAGCAGACTGTTGAGGGAGATCGGGCCAGCCTTTGGCCGGGTGGGAACAGCCGCCCGCACATGCAGCCCCAGGCGGTTCGCCCAGCCTTCTCGGTTGGCGAGGCTGGGGGGCAATATAACGCCAAATCCGCTGTCCTCTAAGCGCCAGGTCGTGGTTTTCAAGAATTCATAGGCCTGGTGGGGCCGCAGTCGATGGCGAACCGGTCGTGCCGTTTGCAAACTCTCCTCTAACGGTGGATAAATGCGGGAGGCAAACCCTAATCCCGCTAGGAGGGCTTCCTGGGGCTGTTCTAAACGATGGCCCTGAACGACCAGGGCTTCTGATTTGACTTGCCAGATCACCTCAGCACTCAGCCAGCAAGTGTGATCGGCCCGGGCCTGTAGACCATAGGTAACCGTCCATTCACGGCTGGGGGGCAGGGGTGGCTCTAGGTGAAACGCGACCCGGAAGGGCTGCTGTTGGCTTAACGCGGATTGGATGGGCTGAATCCAGGTTTCCCAGGCGGTGGCCAGGGGTGCGAGGGCTTGTGGTTCAGGGTCGAGCGCTGCTGCGGGTTGGCCTAAAGCCATGAGCCAGCGCTCGGCTGGATCGACTGGCGCGATGGGTTTGCCCTTGAAGACTGACCCAGGCCATTCCTGGGTTGCGGCGATGCTGCGGATGTGCTGATCGACCATCTGTTGCAGCGCCGTCAAGAGTAAGGTCTGGGACGGCAGCGGCAGGGGTAAGGCGGGGTCTGAGATTGGCTGTAGATCTGACCCATAAAACCGACAGGCTAAGGGCAGGCGATCGCACAGATCGCGGTAGCGGGCCTGGTCAACGTCACTGTCCAGGAGCGGTTGCCAGCGGGCCTGGGGTTGGCTGCCAGACTCAAGGGCGAGGGTTGGCACAAACTTGGAGCGGACTAACAAGTCCAGGCTCCAGCGGGCCACGTGGGACCAAAAGGCCATATCGGCCCCCAGCCAGGATTCTTCGGGGGTGCTGGCAGCGGTCCAGAGGGGGAGCGATCGCAACAATGCCACAGCGACCTCCGCCCGCAAGCAGAGTCCGGTAACCTTGACGGGATAAATCCTAACGGAGTCTGAATCAGTCTCCGTTAGGGGGGTTGACGAGTAGAGTACCTTGAGCTGGGGGACATCCGCTTCAGTCTGCTGGGCGAGCATCCCCAGCTGGCGTTCTTGCCACTGAACGGGCTGCTCTGCGGTGGGCAATCGCTGGCTGCGGAGACTGCGGGGCGGCTTTTCTAAGAGCGGGGTCATGATTTCTGGCAGCTGAATCAGACCCTGGGTGTCCTGCTGCCGGAGATAG
>CAZXWR010000455.1:0-2632 GCA_964644325.1 uncultured bacterium | reverse complement strand
ATGGCCTGATCCGCGTGCGGCTCATCCAGCGGGAGGGCGTCACTGGATTTGAACCCGTTTATCTCTTCGATGAAGGGTCGACCATTACCTGGGTGCCCTGCGGTCGGAAGCTCACCTGCTCCTACCCCGGATTGCGGATGTTCTACGGCCCGGATAGCTATTACGGGCATGATGTTTCCGTCCTAGAGGTTGATGGCCAGTTCGAGCGCCTAGACGAGATGATTTACGTCGAAAGCCACCTCAGCAACACCTCGGCCCGCTATCAGGGCGAAATGACCGAGCTGCTGCTGAAGCACCGCGACTATCCCGGATCTGCCAACGGCTCAGGGCTTTTCCAGGTGCTCACAGGACTGAAAATGCGCCACACCTATGAAAAACTGACGGCCAACAACAACTCACAGGTGAAGGCCTCGGTTTAGGTTTTGACTTAAAGCGATCGCCCCATTCTATTGAGAAGGGCGATCGCCCCAATTCGCCCAACCTTGGTATTATCGACGCTGCGGCATCGAGGCGACACGCTATTTCAGTAGGGTATTGAGCACAGCCTGCGATCGCCGCCATAGCTGGGCGCGCTGCCCTGCTGTCCCTGGAGCCAGTGTGGTCACAGAGTCTGCTAGGGTGCGCACTCGCGATTGTTGGTCAAAGACATTGACCTGGTAAACCTGTTTTTCAGTGAAGTCCAGCGCCGTCATCCAGCCACTCTTCGGATGATAGGCACCTGTGTCAATGTCTAGCCAGCCAGCACCTTGCACCAGTTGGCCTGGCACCACATCCGGGAAAGTGAAAGTGATCGTGTGCCCGGTCACAATGAGCTTGTCTGGGAAAAACGGCTTGGTCATTTCATGGAACTCGCGCCGAATCCAGCAAAACTCCTGGGAACTTTGCGCCTCCAGGGGCACCGACGGATGGACGCCCGCATGCACCAGCCACAAGTCTCCTAAATCCAGATAAGTTGGCAACTTCGCGAACCAGTCTAGGTCAGACTGTAACTGTTCCGGGTTCTCATAGCTATCTAGGGTGCTGCGGCCCCCAGCCATCATCCAGCCGTGCATCAACCCCTGATCCAGTTCAGCGTTGAGAAACGCGAGCAGCATCATCTGTTCATGGTTGCCCATTAAACAGGGATACCCTTGCTGCCGCACAAATTCGACCACCTGGGCACTATTTGGCCCCCGATCAATGAGGTCTCCCAGGAAAAAAACCTGATCGTGGGGCTGGAGATCCAGGAGATCAATCAGCTGCCGTAGACCCTGGTAGTGACCGTGGACATCACCAATAATGAGGCGTCTTCCTGAAATGTCGTCCATGCTTAATGCGCTGAGGCTCTTCAGGCAGGAACCGCTCCAACAGCTATGCCTAGTTCCTGGTGTCGAGAAATGAATATAGTTTTATTATGCCTTACCTGAAGCAAAACCGAGGTTGACACTCAGCAGAAATGGCGCTAGAAAGCGATACAGCTCAGATTCCCCGAGATTTTCTGCGACTTCAGCAAATCCGCGCCTACGGTTACACGGGTGCGTTGCCAGAAGAGCAGGTATTGGGTCAATGGTTCACGGTTGACTTGGCGATCGCCCTTGACCTCAGTAAAGCTGGCCAGAGCGACCTGCTAGCCGACACGCTGGACTATCGTCAGGTGATTGGCCGGGTGCAGACCTTGATTCGTACCGCGCGCTTTGCCCTGGTTGAACGCTTAGCCACCGCCATTGCTGAAACTGTATTGGAGCAGTCCTCTGTCGCAACGGTAACGGTCTATCTCACGAAGGAAGCGCCCCCGATTCCCGACTTTTCTGGCCAGATTTGCGTCGAGATCACACGATCTCGCGCTGCTCAGGATGACTAGTACGACCATGCCTCCTGTGCCCAACGCGTCGGCCCGCCCCACAACCCCACCACAATTTGTGGCGGTACTGGTGGACTGTCCAGGCCAGTCAGACTTGTTCACCTACCGGGTGCCGCCCGGATTGACGATCCGGCCTGGCGATATTTTGAGCGTAGCCTTGGGGCCTCGCCAGGTCGGCGGCATCGCCCTGCAGCTCTTGAGCGCACCTCCCGCGCATCTGGAGCTGGCCCAAGTGCGGGACGTAGGAGAAGTCCTCACCCAGAGTTTTTTCCCACCCACTTACTGGCCGCTGCTCCAGCAGGTCGCAGACTACTATCACACCTCGCTGATGGCCGCCATTCGCGTGGCCTTACCCCCTGGCTTACTGCGGCGATCGCAGCGACGCGTCCATCTGCTTGCCACAGCCGTTCAAGCCCGCGAGGCCACCCTCAGTGAGCCAGCTCAGCGCATTCTGGCTCGATTACGCAGCAGTAAGACGGGGGACTGTGCCTGGAGCTATCTCCAGCAGCAGATAAAAGGGGCAGATCGAGGCTTACGGGAACTGCGGCAGCAGGGCTGGATTGAAACCCGGCTCCATGCGCCAGCCACTGCTCAGCCGAAGCGCCAGCAACGGGTGCTGCTGCTGTCCCACGCGAACGATTTGCTGAGCCCTCGCCAGCGGGAGGTGCTGCAAATGCTCCAGCGAGCGGGGGGGGAACTCTGGCTCCAGGATGCCGTAAAGCGCTGTAAAACAACCCCCACCACCCTGCGCAAGCTCGCTGAGCTGGGCTGTGTCGCCATTACCACCGCAGA
>CAZXWR010000454.1:0-2645 GCA_964644325.1 uncultured bacterium | reverse complement strand
CCGGGACGATGCGTGAGGCGCGGGCCGACCGGCGGGGGAGGTTGCGGAAGGCCGGCATCGAGAAGAAGATCAGCCCGCACAAGCTGCGCCACACCTACGCCACCAACCTGCTCAACGCCGGCGCGGACCTGGTGGACATCAAGGCCCTGCTCGGGCACGAGAGCATCGCCACCACCCAGATTTACACCAACGTGGGGCAGGGACGGATGGAGCAGGTGGTGGGGAGGTTGTGATGCCCTGGTGGTCGAGCGGCAGTGCCCAACCAGCGGATGAAGCCGATTCCGGGCGGACAAGCCTGTGCGGCTTTGCCGCACTTCGCGGCTTATCCGACGCTTCGTTAAGCATAAAAGAAGGAATCGAGGCAATGTTCTCAAAAGAAACCAGCGATTTCGCCAAACAATTAGAACAAGAAGCCGAGAAGTTTCAGTATCGTCTCGATAAAACTATCGATGACAGCAATAGGGAACGGAATGCATACGAACGTGACTACGCTAGAATTCTCTATTCTTCCTCATTTCGGCGGCTGCAAGGAAAAATGCAATTGCTAGGCGTTGATCATACGGCATTTCATAGAAATAGATTAACGCATAGTCTTGAAGTAGCGCAAATAGCTAGAACAATCGCTTCCGGAATGGGCCTAAAGTCACCTGTGGTTGCCGAGGCGTGTTCTTTGGCGCATGACATAGGGAATCCTCCTTTCGGTCATTCTGGCGAAGTTGTACTCAACAATTTATCGGATAATTTTGGCGGATACGAGGGAAACGCGCAGGTAATAAGGATATTCCGAACTATCGAAAGGAAATACCCCAACGCCAAGGGTATAAATTTATCAGTTCGAACATTGCTTGGGCTAACCAAGTACTTTCACCTAAGAAAAGATGACCCACGAAAATTTCTTTACGAAGATGATTATGCAACGTTGAATGGAGAATGGATCGCGCAGTCAGCTACAACACGCAGAACCATCGATGTTCAGATCATGGACTTATCAGATGAAATTGCTTACGCAGCCCATGATCTAGAGGATTCGCTTGCGATGGGCTATATGAGCCTCGGTGAAATACTGTATGAGTTCCAAATAAGTTCTGAGTATTCTTCAGCACATGAGGTATTGCGCGATATAGTAATGGAAGTTCAAAAATATACAGGAGATTCTTCTGCTGTTCGTTCTTCTGAAGAATACTCGTCTATTCTTCGCAGAGAATTAACTTCTCGAATAGTTGATAGGTTAGTTAAAGATATCAAGGTGGTTTCAAAAGGAACGAATTTTCATGAGGAGCTAGGCTTTGGTAATTACAAGCTATTATCAAATGGATTGAAGAAACTTGTATTCAGATCTCTGCTGCGAAAAAGAAATGTGCAGCTATACGAAAAAATGGGGGATAAAGTAATAATGGGGTTGTATGAAGTTTATTGTGATAAAAAATTCAACAAAGATGCATTATTACTACCTGTAGAATACAGAAATACAAGTAGCGAATGCGAGCTAAAACGATCAATAATTGATTACATATCTGGAATGATGGATGCCTTCGCTATCAAAGAATACAAGAAATACTACGGCCCGAATTCCCTTGATAGCCTGTATCCGAGTGGGTAAAAGGTAGTGGAAGTATTCTCGATGTGGATATAAAAATTCACAACCCTTTTATTATATGATATTTGATTGGTCCTATATCCATGTCTGAAGCACTACCAAGGTAGTTGTAGAGGACTGAAATCGAAAACGGTCAGGACCGAAATCAGCGCGATTTCAGTCCTCGACAGGTAGCGGCACGATCAGAATTCAGGGGGGGGTACCCACATAGGAAAATCCATGCGCTACTTGTAGTAAAATCAGATCGGGTCAAACAATACAGTTAGTCACCGTTTTCAGCTAGGATTCTGCGAAGTTCAGCAAGGATATCTATGTACTCCTTGTCTCCACGAGACCGAAGTTTTTTGACCATGGTTTCGATTTGATCAATCTTAGCTTCGATATCTTGCTTTTTGATTTCTTCAATATCATTCTGTATTATTTTTAGCTTCGTTAGCGAGGCTAACGCTGGGTCTGATTTTTTCAACTCTTTCAACCTTTCCTTCCTTTCCGGCGTTTCCAACTCTTTCAACATTTTTTCCCAATGCTCCGGTGCCTTTTTCTCTACAAGGTTCATTATTACCTCAGTAATGAGACCAAGCTGCCTCCCATACGACGCTACGTCGAAGACTTTTTGTTCGATTTGCCCATCGCCAGCTTCTGGCTTGATGGCCCCGAAAAACCCCCAATTTGTGAAAGGCTTATAGTCCTGTTCGACGCTTCCACCAAACGGATACTGTAAATGGGGAGACCAAAACCAAAGCCATGGAAACATGATGAACTCCTATCAAGATAAATTAAATAGCCTACTCTATTTCCGCAAACCCGCTCAGGATCCACGACTTTCTGCCCCTGTCTCGCGGCAGGTTTGGCTTTTGATGCGGCGCAATATACCAGATAAAATTTAGGGATTGCAACTCATAAATTTTTCTGAAAGTCAAGTTGCAGGTTACAAAAACCGCCGCAACTGCGCCGGGATCCGTTCCACCTCCCGCTCCACCCCCGGCCCCAGGGTCACCGCCGCCTCGCCCGGCCGGAGCCAGAACTGCACGATCACCTCGCCCCGGAC
>CAZXWR010000453.1:0-2646 GCA_964644325.1 uncultured bacterium | reverse complement strand
ATCCCGGCATCGAAGGACTTCGCGAGCTTGGTGAGCTTGACCGCCGGGCGGGCGTGCAGGCCGGTCGGATGGCTGATCGTCAGCCGCGCGCGCCGCACGTCCAGGCCCGCCATCAGCCCATCGCCTCCGCCTCGGCCACCACCTGGTCGAGCGTGCTGCCGGAGGAGGCTTCGGTTGCCGCGATCACGGCACCCTCGACGATCGGTGCGGCACAAATCCTAACGAGCGGCCGCCGCTCGGCGTCGAGCATCTCGATCGCCATGTCGCTGTTCATCTCGGCACCGCCCAGATCGACCAGAATGGCGACCCCGGCCGGCGACCAGACCCGCTCGATGCCAGCCAGAATGCTCGCCGCATCAATGCCGAGCCCACCATCCGCATTGCCGCCGACGCCCGCGCAAACGACGTCGTCGCCGACCATCTGCCGCACCATGTCGACCGTTCCCTCCGCCACCTTGGGCGAATGCGAGACGATCAGAATGCCGACCCTTTCCGTCATGAGACCTCACCAGTCCTGCCACCGGTTTCGCCCGCCGAACCGAAGGCCGCCACGGCCTCGATGCGCTCCATCGGGCCCTGCGCGGTCGCCGAGCGCTCCATGCATGGCGCCCCCCGGAAGCCCTGGCAATGCCCTGTTCTGCCCAGGCTATGGGCCGTGGCGAAGACCGGGTCGTGGAACGGCTGGCCGCCCGGCACGTCGATCGCCGAGCTGCAGCCCAGCGGCAGGCGCAAGCGCACCGGGCCCGTCATCCGATTGAGCTTGGCCGCCAACCACTGGCCGAACCCGGCATTTTCCTCGGGCGTGGTGCGCATCAGCGTGACATTGGCCATGTGGATGTAGAGCCTTTGCGCCTTGAACTGCTCGGGCACGCTGCCCACCGCGCGGAAACTGACCATGTCGAGGGCGCCGCCGACCAGAAGATCGGCGATCTCAGTCGTCGTCAGGTCCAACATCGCCTCGACCAAGCCACTCGCCACCAGCTTCTCCAGCGGCCGGCCACCCGTCCCGGGCTAGGACCAAGCGGCGGAAGGCCTCGGCCATGGCGGTGACCGCGGTGCCGCGATTGCCGGTGAAGACGGCATCCGGCCCACCCGGGTGAAAGGGCGCGACCTCGGCCGCCGTCACGTCGGCGTCTGTCGCAGCTGCCGTCGCGGCCCGGCCGCTGGTGCCGAGATCGACGAGGCAGGGCGCCACGCCCGCGGTCTCGAGGCCGTCACGGCGATAGCCGAGCTCCACGCCCCTGCTCT
This sequence comes from uncultured bacterium, assembly GCA_964644325.1. Lineage (GTDB taxonomy): Bacteria > Cyanobacteriota > Cyanobacteriia > Thermosynechococcales > Thermosynechococcaceae > CAZXWR01. Next base: position 1,398 of record CAZXWR010000453.1, on the reverse strand, counting down.
CCCAGGTACCAGCGCCATCGGCCCTGGCCATACCGTCTCCCCAGCTTGCCATCGCCACAGCATGGCCACGGCAGTCGGCCGCGCGCAAGTGTCGAGCGCGTCGAGTTCAGCCGAGCGCCGGCCGCGGCGCCAAGCGCCGGGCGGTGGCGAGCACGAGAAGTGCTGCGACCGCCAGGACCGGGATCAACAGATGCGCATTGGCAAGCCCGACGCGGTCGGCCACGGCGCCCAGGAGGAAGGGGGCAATGAGGATGGCCAGACCCACGGCGAACATGAACCTCGCACTCGCGGCCGCCCCGCGCGGGCCCGCGGCCTCGAGCGCGAGGCCGAGGCTCAAGGGATAGAGCAGGGCGACACCGAGGCCGATCACGGCGAGCCCCGATACCGCGATCCAAGGCGGGGCAATCCAGGGCGAACCACCGCCCCAGTAGAGCCCGAAGCCGAGGAGTGTGACGACGAGCGAGGCGGCGTAGAGGGCGGCCGGCGGGAAGCGGCCGACCAGAGCGCTGCCGGCGAGCCGCCCGGCCAGCATGGCGAGCGCGAAGACCGCAGCGGTGCTCGCGGCCGTGGTCGGGGCCAGGCCCACGACCCGCTCCAGAAAAGCCGGCGCCCAGAGCAAGACGCAGAACTCGATGGCCACGACCAGGGCCAAGAGCAGCCAATAGGCCCAGTAGGCGACGGGCAGGCGACCAGCGGCGGTGGGCACCGCTGGCGCGTCCGGGATCTCCGCCCGGCGGCCGACCACGAGGATCAAGAGGCCGATGACGACGCCGGCGAGCACCGCACCGCGCCAGCCGAGACCGAGCGCCAGGGAGGCCCCCATGGCGAGTGGCGCCATGACCGCGAAGACGTAGCAGGCGGCCGACAGCTCGGCCAAGGCCCGGTCGCGATGGCGCTTGTGGATATCGGCCAGCATGGCGGGCACTACGGACGGGATCAGGCTGCCGGCCAGACCCAGGACGAAGCAGGCGGCGATGCTCGCCCATGCGGCTGGTGCCAGGCAGAGGAGCAGGCCGCCCGTGGCCGCGCCGATGCCACCGATGGCGAGCGTCGGTCGCCGGCCGAGCCGGCCGATCACCCGCTCGCCCGTGAGACCGGTGATGATCATCCCGGCCGCGATCGCCGAGGAATGGAGGGCCACGAGCCCGTAGCCCAGGGCCAGCTCGCGCTGCAGGAAGGGCAGAATGTTGCCCTGGATGTTGAGCAGGAAGGTGAAGAAGGCGAGCAGCAGATAGCCGTACCAGGTCGCAGCATTCCGCCGCATGGCGACGGGCCCGGCCATGGCCGCACACCCCGATCCGTTCATTGCTCGCTGATCCCCCGACGCCACTGCCGGGGCGTGCATCGCCGTGCCGGACCGACGGTGCTGCGGATACGCCCGGGCCGCATCACGCGCAA
>CAZXWR010000452.1:0-2670 GCA_964644325.1 uncultured bacterium | reverse complement strand
AAAGGTGATTATGACCTAGAGCGTTTTACATTTAATTCCGCCTAGCTACTTATTTGAGTGTGTAGAGTTTGGCAATTCGTCGTCCTAGCTGGTCATCGAGGATGAGTAAGCTGCCAGGATGTTGGAGAGCGATCGCGATCACTTCTGCCTCTCCTTGCCCTAAATCCGTAACATTGGGAATCAGAGCCGGGTTTTCAACAATCTGAATCTGGATGTAGTCAATCGTTTGAGGTACTGGGACATCAATGCCTTGGTCTTGTCCGACCTGTATTTCTTGCTGGACGGCCTGGGGAATCGTGATTTGTCCGTAAAGCTGTTTCAGGATTTCAAGGTGGCCAACCTGATGTAGATAGAGAAGTGGTGAAGTATTGACAATAATCTTGGCTTCAGGCGTTGAGGACATCGTTGTCTAACTCATCGCTAGAGAGAGTAAAAGGCGAAACACGGTATTGTCCTATCGTATTGAGGAACTGAACCCGAGACATCCTCGCCAATTGAGCAGCACGGCCAGATGACAATTTGCCTAATTCAAAGAGCTTCACAGCTGCGAGAATAGATAGCTCGTGGGAAATACTTTCGGGAGACTCCTTGAGGCTCACTAGGACTTCGTCGGGAACCTCAATCTGTACAAGGCTCATACAGCCCTCCTGGTTTGCTGAGACGAAAATCTGTCAGTTCAATCATAGCCAGTCCTCCAATGCCCCAGAGCAGTTGTCAATACCTTGCTGCCTACCAAGGACTGCTGAGCATTGAGAATCCTGACCAATAGTAGGGATGAGATAAATCGCTTAGCTCGATATCTTGTAGGTCTTCCGGCAGATCTACCCTGCCGTTGGACAGGATGAGCTGATTGGCTTCGATCCGGATCTCTCCGTTCAACATGCTCATTTGAGCATCTCTGAGAGCAGCGGCTTTAGTCGTTGTCACGCCCAGATGCTGATAAAACTCACTCATGAGGGCCAGGGTACCCACATCACTCACGTACCAAAGACTGGCTAAGGCAGATTTCACCCCTGTCTTTAACGCGAGTCCAGCAAAACCCAATTCAGCGCTATCATCCCCCACCGCCGTCCGACAAGCACTCAAAACAAGCAGTTCTAAGGGGGGGAGGTTCCAGCCCACCTGATCGGTTTGGTGCAGACCTAATTTAGTATCCCAGAACTGAATGTATGATGCCTCTGGGCGACCTGAGCGGAACTCGGCATGGGTTGCCAGATGGACGACATCAAAGGATTCTGCGTTCAAGGTTTGTTTGAGGTTCGGGAGTGTGAACGCTTCATTCAGGTGCGATCGCCCTTGCCATTGTGATGCGGGGGATCGTCCTGCATTCAGTGCCCACAGGATGGTTGCAAGTTCAGTCGGCACCGCAGGTAGGGACTGATGGTCTTGAAAATCTGATGCGCCCATGGCCAAAATTTGGCGGTGTTTCAAGGGCCTATAGTCGCTTTGAATCAAATTAAAGGCAGGGATGCGGCTGAGGCTATATTTTTCAACGAGGTATTGCTCGCCATCGTGGAGTGCTGTTAGGGGCATCCCTCTGACTCCCTTGCCCAGACAAAACAGGAGGGTATCAATCCCGGCTGCTTTTAGGTAGTCTGCTTCAAAGGGTTCAATGATCCACTGATAAAGCTGTTGGGCCGCGACTAATCTTAGTGGTTGGCTGGGGTCTGTAATTTCGTTTTGATACGCTTTGACGACTCGACGCAGTTTGGAGGTTGGCACATCATAAAGATCGCGCACAATAGGCTCGCCACCGGGCGTCAGCAAAACGAGATGGAGGTGATCGCTACGGGGAATCACCCAGATCACAGCGGGCTTTGTTCCGGTTTCCTGACCGATTCGCGCCAGAGTCTGCGCAATATCAGCTGGGGTTTGGGTCACTTCAGCCAGGTCTTCCCCAAAATAACCCTCAAATTCAGCCTCTAGATTCCGCTCCATCGTCAGGAAACTTTGGGTCACGGTTTGAGCCTGACTCAGTTGAGGGCTAGACAGTGCGATCGCCATGAACACGATGAAGAGGGTTGGTCTGCATAATTTTTGACCGAGGTTTTTCGTAAAAATCATGATGAGGATACCTTTCCTGATCGACTGACGGCGGGAATCTCAAGGATTATAGGGGGTCAATCCACAGGCGATCGCCTGTGAGGGCAGCGTAGGCGGTGGGGGTCAGGGTGACCAGATGCTCGACATTCTGGCGCATGGTGTTGCAAATGTCGTCGAGGGGGAGGTCATTGTAGTCACGCCCAAACGGGTTTTCGATTTCTAGGCCGATGGCTTCAATGCCAAATAGCGTAAAACTAACTAAAACTACGATTGGCCCTGTCCAAAAGCCAATTTCGCCCACTAGCTGAAACGGCAGCAGCAAGCAATAAATAAACAAGAGTTGTTTGAGGTGAATCGCGTAGGCGAGGGGCATGGGGGTCTTTAAGATGCGCTCACAGGCCCCGAGACAGTCCACCATTTTATCGAGCAGCGTGTTCATGGTGGTCAACTGGTAGAGATCGACGCGGTGCTGTTCATACTGCTGCTGCAAGTAGTCCTCAATCCAAAAGGCGATTTTGAGGGGCAGGTTTGGCGTGCTGTCAAATTCCGCGATGTACCGATCGCCAATCCAGTGCTGTAGTTCAGCTTGACAGGGTTCATGGCGCAAGTGCTGTTTCATGGCGATCG
>CAZXWR010000451.1:0-2681 GCA_964644325.1 uncultured bacterium | reverse complement strand
TATAGCCATACAAACAGCGAAGATTGGCCATCTTTTGCCAGTCATCCCCTGGCATCTTGCCAATCATGTTGCTCTTGCCGTGAACGACCTCATCATGGGATAGCGCCAGCATAAAGTTTTCGCTGAACGCATACATGATGCTGAAGGTCAGGTTGTTTTGATGAAACTGGCGGAACCAAGGATCCATGTGGAAGTAGTCCAACATGTCATGCATCCAGCCCATGTTCCACTTCAGGTTGAAGCCTAGACCGCCGACATAGGTCGGCCAGGATACCATCGGCCATGAAGTAGATTCTTCCGCGATCGACAAAATACCGGGGAAGTAGTTAAAGATGGCGTTGTTCATCTGGCGCAGAAACTCTGCGGCTTCTAAGTTCTCGCGTCCCCCATATTCGTTGGTTACCCATTCGCCCGGTTCCCGACAGTAGTCGAGATAAAGCATGGAGGCCACCGCATCCACGCGAATCCCGTCAATGTGGTACTTGTCAAACCAAAACAGGGCATTGGAAATCAGGAAATTTCGCACTTCATGGCGGCTGTAGTTAAAAACCAGCGTCCCCCATTCTTTGTGCTCCCCTTTGCGCGGGTCGGCATGTTCGTAGAGATGTGTCCCATCAAAAAAGGCGAGGCCGTGACCATCTTTCGGGAAGTGACCCGGTACCCAATCAACAATGACACCAATGCCATTGAGATGGCACTGATCCACAAAGTACATGAAGTCTTGGGGCGTCCCATACCGAGAAGTGCAGGCAAAGTAGCCGGTAACCTGATAGCCCCAAGACCCATCAAAGGGGTGTTCGGCCACAGGCAGCATTTCGATGTGAGTAAACCCCAGTCCTTTCACGTAGGGAATGAGCCGATCGGCTAACTCGCGGTAGGTCAAAAACCGAGCACCGGGCTTGAGATCTGCCACAATCACGGACTCACCGGGCTCGCCATTGGCCTGGACTGGCGGCTCAGCAGCGTCCCCATGCATCCAAGAACCGAGGTGTAGTTCGTACACCGAGATAGGCTGCGTGAGTGGATCGGTTTGGCGGCGATGCTCCAGCCAATCCTCATCGTTCCAGGTGTAGTTGTTGAGATCAGTCACTATGGATGCAGTCTTGGGGCGCACCTCCTGCTGGAAGCCGTAGGGGTCACTTTTTTCGTAGATGTGACCATCTTGGTTTTTAATTTCGTACTTATAGCCTTCCCCAACGCCGACTTCCGGGACAAATAATTCCCAGATACCTGTCGGGCCTTTGCGCATTTGGTGCTTGCGGCCATCCCAATAATTAAAATCTCCCAAAACGGAAATATTCCGCGCGTTGGGTGCCCAGACGGCAAAGTAAGTGCCTGCAACGCCATCAATCGTGGTGAGGTGTGCCCCTAGTTTTTCATAGATGCGGTGGTGGGTTCCTTCCCCGAACAGATACTGGTCGTAGTCCGTAAGCCGAGGGGAACGAAATGCATAGGGGTCATACATGACCCGTTCATGCCCACCTTCCAGCACCTTAAATTGATAGGTAGGGAGTTCTAAGCAGGCAAGTGAGCATTCATAAAAGTGAGGGTTATGTAACGCGGTCATGGGATGTTCTGTGCGCTGATCCGGGCAAATGACCGTAGCAGCTTCAGCGTTAGGAAGATAAGCCCGAATTACCCAATGTGTCTCGCCGTCAATCTGGTACTGATGCGGCCCCAGGATGTCAAATGGGTCGTGATGCTGATTGGAAATGATTTTATGGACTTGGTCGGCAGTAATTGCGTTGGCCATGAAAATACCTAGATTTTATGATAATTACGGACGATTCTTCCTGAAGCAGAAATTGGGGGCAGGGGTCTTGAGACGATTGGCGGTACTAGGTTTAGACTCTATAAGGATAGAGGCTCAAAACAACTTCCTGAAGGATAGTTCTTAGCCAGTTGTTCTGACTGAGCGCGGATAACAGAGCTTTCCTGGATCTCAGTATAGGAGGTCTATGCCATTGCTATGTGCTTATTGATGCGGGTTTCGGTGACTGATGTTGACTGGACTTTAGTCTTGCAAAAGAATTCGATCTACAAACCGGGTGATCAGCTGGTTGGCTTCTGGGGTTTCTTGCAGGCTATCTAAAACCTGCTGTAGATGATGCTCACTATCTAGATAGCGAGCCTGGTACCGTCGAATGCGGGCTGCGAGGTCGGCAGGGTTGAGTTCGGGATGAAACTGAAAACCGTAGAAGGGCTTATCGTGAACCTTGAGGGCGTGATAAGGACAGCGTTCAGATGCGGCAAGGGCGATCGCTTGGCTGGGCAAGTGCAGAGCCCGCTCTTTGTGGCCCGAAATCGCCAAAAACGGGTTGGGTAAATCATGCATCAATCGGTCAGTCTGGGCCGCTGGGAGTAACTGCATGGGATAAACCCCCATTTCCATGTTTTCCGGGTCAGCAATCACCTGTCCGCCTAGGGCTTCAACCACCAGCTGAAAGCCAAAACAGGAGGCAAAAACCGGGATACTCTCCGTAACACAGTAGGCCAACAGCGCTTTAGCACTGGCGACAAATGGGTACAGGGTTGGCTTTAACACCGAGGCATCGCTGGAGCCGCCCACAAAAAGGGCATCAAACGCGTTGATACAGGTGGGGCTAAACTGCGGCGTATCGAACAGGTTGAGGGTGTGCAGTTGATGAGCCTCTAAACCGCTATAGAAGATAAATTCACGC
>CAZXWR010000450.1:0-2707 GCA_964644325.1 uncultured bacterium | reverse complement strand
GCAGTGGGGAAGTTGGGATGCTTGCCCGTGACTTTGTCCCCCTGGTAAATGTCTAGTCCCCAGTCTGATCCGCGATCATAGTGCTTCAGCATGAAGTCCCAGCCCTGTCGATATTCGCCCAGCAAGATTTTTTGGGCCACATACCCGGCCAAGGTACCGTTGGTCTCTTGTTTGTCTTGCTGCTGGCTCAAGAGTCGCTGGTACATCTGCCAAGCGTGGCTTCTTAGCACTGTGGGGAACTGATGGGTCACATTCACCAACGCGCCATCCTCATAGGCGTAGATCAAGGAGGGGGGAAAGGAACCTGCGTAGGAACTGAAGGCATAGAGAAAGACATTGTCAACGCTGACAAACTCAGGCTTGCGATCGCCATTGAGATCTTGAAAGACACCGCCGCCCGCGTTCAGTGGCCCAGTTTTAGCCGTCACAAACTGATCGTTTTGCCAGCCATAGATCGTAAACTCTGTGCAGCAGTGGGCGCCGCCACTGTAGGTGGAGACAATAACTTCCGGCAGGTTATTTTGGTCTAAATCCTGAAGCTCAATGGTGCCCGTCTGCCAGGAATCGACCGTGGCATTGAGCTGAGGTTCATCCTTGTAGAACACTTCATAGTTCAGCGTATATTCGGGGCGATCGCCAGATTTTTTCTGGGTGACTAACACCTTGACTGGCCCCGAGACTAGGGTCGTAAACTGCTCTGCTGGGCCATCTGCGTTGACCTCAAAGCGAGTTGTGGCGATCGCATTTTTATGGGTGATGCCGCTCAACAGAGCCAGACTGGTCAGTCCACTTAAAATCAAAAGTTGCAAGAACGGTGGCGCAGCCGACGGGCGCGCTCCCTCTAAACTCTGTGCCATACCACTCTCCCCAGACCACCACTTGATTCGCCCAGAATCAACCGCACATCCATAAAACAATGTTTATGACAGGGCCATGCTGTTTTGCTGGAAAAATCTAATTTTAATTATGACGGTTATGCTTGGTAGATCGCCTGCTTTGTAACGATATTTTTCAGGTAACAAACACTACTTTAATGTGAGTCCTGGATCAGGGAAGGCGCAATCTATAGCAAACCTGTGGCCATGGATGGCAATGGACAATCCAATCCCTATTCCAGCAGCAGACTTGGGTAGATTGGGCCATCTGGATGGGCGCTAAATTTCAGACCTACTTCAGCAGTGGAGGGGCGCAATGGTTATTTGCCCAGGCTGTATTATGCCAGTCATGGCTTGACTGAACAGTCTTTAGGACTGCAAACGGGCAGTTTGTACAACGGCGGCTCAACGGCTTTTCGGTAAACTTTTTCCTAACTTGCCTAACTTGTTTGAATAGATTGTTCTGAACAGTTGAGTAATTGACAGACGATCCTCAAGGACATGATGCTTAGGAAGGAGCGATCGCACTTATGCATGGTTCCCCAGCCAGTTCTCTAAGTCTGAGGCAGCCGTAAAGTCAAGCAATGCCTCACCCAATTCCTCTAGTTGTTCCAGCGAGAGATTACGGATAATGGTTTCCTGCTCAGGGGCGATCGTTCCAACCCGACGGTTAAGCTGACGAAGGATAAGCGATCGCCCTTCTTCAACTTTTCCCTCAGCCTTACCTCTGGCCTCACCTCTAGCCTCAGCTTCCGACTCAATCTCCTGATAGATGACCGACTCGCGCATGATGTCTCTCCGCAATATCCGATGAATTGTCTCCTTCTCCAATAATAAACCAGCCAAAATCCCACTGGCGGCCAACACATCACTCCGCACTGTTCGGTCTGGGATTGCCTCTACTCGATGTGCTACATCCCGCAGCACCTCGGCCCGGTTTGTCGTCTGGCTCAACGCTGCAAACGGCCATAAGCCCGGTGCCGACCAAAATAGCTCCGTCGGCTGCTCCCACAATCGCACGACTTCAAACTCTCCTCGTAAACCCGGTATTTCAAAGGTGGTTTGATAAACGCGCTGGGATTGGGTGGGGCGTAGATACACCACAATCTGCCGCATTTGCTTCTGGGGATAGCGGCGAAATCCTCTGAGTCGATAATCTGCCATTCTTGACCCCATGTCTGGGTCTGGGTACGTTTGAAACTCGACCTGGAGCAGCAAATCTGCTGACTCCAGGAAAATCATCGTATCGGCCCGAATTGGATCAGCAACGAGTTCGGAGGGTTCTAGCTTGGTCAGGGCGATGGGTTCTCCCAGCAGCCAAGTGGCAATGTCAGCGGTGAAGTTTTCTGCCAAAAACTTACAGGTATTATCAAAGGACATTGAAGCAAACGCGAACGGCAGAGAACATCGCTCAGTGTGCCGCACCTGTGAGTCTGGTGTCTAGGCTATCCCCCCCTTATTCCTGTTCCAAATACAGGGCGATCGCCTCAGTTCAGTGCAGAATGAGACCGGGACGATTCAGTATCACTACGACGAGAATGGGGCGCTGAGTGGCATCGATTCTCCCAATGGCAGCTCTGTGCGCTATGAACGGGATCTCTTGGGACGTGTCATCACCATTCGGGAGAAAGCCACCTCAACCTCAGAGGCAATGGTGACCCGCTACACCTATGATGCCGTGGGTAATCTCAAAACGGTTGTTGACCCCACTGGCGGGGTGACGACGATGGTTTATGACGCGGCCAATCGGCTATCTCAGCGCATCCTGCCCAATGGTATTATAGCGGTTGCCGATTGGTCGAGGTACATTAAAGTTACAGGAGACCAAGGAA
>CAZXWR010000449.1:0-2712 GCA_964644325.1 uncultured bacterium | reverse complement strand
GCCCCGTTTTCGCCCTGAGTATTAATACTTAACGCAAAGTTGGGATGCGCCCCTTCGCAGTGAGGGTAGCCATCGCATCTATGGCAAAGACGGTACTCGGCTAGTGATTCCATTTCATGGCAGTAAAATCCTGCATCCCAAAATTGTTAAGCAGATTTTGAAGGCTATTCAACCTGATGAATCTTAGTTTTTGTTTTGCCTTGTCTTAAGTCAACCATTCATTTCAAGAAGGAAATTTCTATGCAACTCGAACTTCATTTGATCCAAAGCTTTCCACCCGCTAACCTGAACCGAGATGAAAACGGTATGCCCAAGTCTACGGTTTTTGGTGGACGTCCCCGTGCCCGTATTTCTAGCCAGTGCCAAAAACGAGCCGTGCGGAAGTTCTATCAAGACTACGCGGCACTAGAACCCCAACAATTTGCTGAGCGTTCCCGCAACTGGCTACCAGAATTAATGGCGTTGCTAATCGAGCAAAATATCGATGAGGCCCAGGCAGAAGTTGCTGCACGCCTAGCTCTCGAAGATGGCCTAAAGCTCAGATTTAATGACGAAGGTAAAGCGACCACGATTGTTTTTTTAGGGCGAACAGAACTCGCCGCGATCGCCAATATCCTCATCAGAAATTGGGCTGACCTTGAACCAGAACTCACCCAAGAAAATCCAGCCCTGTCTAAGGACATCACCAAGGCCATCGTCAAGGCCCTGGTAGACACGGGTAAACCTGGCGATGTCGCTCTCTTTGGCCGCATGATGGCTTCTTTACCGACTATAAATGTTGATGCTTCGGTACAAATGGCTCATGCTATCAGCGTCAATACGCTGCAACAGGAATTCGACTTCTTTACTGCTGTTGATGACCTGGGGGGGAGTGAAGACACTGGAGCTGATCACATGGGTGAAACGGGCTATAACAGTTCCACATACTATCGCTTTGCCACCTTGGATACTCAACAACTCGCTCAGAACCTTGGTGGTACTCAGCATCTAGGTGCCATTATCAAGGCTTTCGCAGATGCTTTTGTGCAGGCTATTCCCTCCGGGCATCAAAACGGGTTTGCTGCCCATACCCGACCGGCTGCTGTTATGGCTGTTGTACGCCAGGGACAACCAATTTCTCTGGTGGATGCCTTTGAAAACCCAATCGCCCCTAAAAGCGGCAAGAGCCTGCTAGAAAATGCGGTCAAAGCTCTGGATGACCACTGGACTGATCTCACCAAAATGTACGGCGAAACCGGAGTGAAATATAAGGGCATCGTCACCCGAACCACCCTGGCTGAACAGCTTAAAACCTTGGCCAAGGTTGAACGGGAATCCGTAGAGCTTTTGCTCAAGGAAGCTCTAGAAGAAGCTCTCAGTAACAGAGGTGAGTAAGATGCAGACTCTATTAATGCAGCTACGAGCACCCATGATGAGTTGGGGCGACCATAGCCAGTTCGGCCACCGCGACAGCCGCCGCGAACCCACCAAGTCTGCTGTCATGGGGCTGCTTTGCGCGGCCCTCGGTCGCCCTCGCTGGGAACCCGTAGATGATCTGGCCGCCCTCAAAATGGGAGTGCGGGTCAATAAAGAAGGCGTGTTGCAAAAGGACTACCACACGATCCAAGACAACATGCGCGATGACGGTGGCAAGGTGAACACTACCCTCAGCGATCGCTACTATGTGGCCGATGCCGATTATTTAGTCGGTCTGGAGGGAGATGCAGCCAAACTAGCAGAGCTGGATGCCGCGCTCCAAATGCCCCGCTGGCAGCTTTATTTTGGACGTAAAAGCTTTGTCCCCAGTTGCCCAGTTCATGTTGGCATTGTAGATCTACCCCTTTGGGATGCCCTCAACCAACATCCCTATGGGCGCAGCGCCGCAAAACAGCGATCGCCCAAATCCATTCGCTATGTTTTAGAAGTTGCAGATAGCCTGGATGTTCGACAGGATGTCCCCATTGACTGGCAAAGGCGATTGTTTGGCAGTCGTTGCGTCAATACTACTTTAGTGGAGGTCGAACATGTATCTTGAAAACTACCCATTTGTCAGGGAACTCATTGTTGATGCATCTGGCAAAGTCCGCAGTGTTGCAATTGATTTGGCTGATTATCAGAGACTCTTAGAAATTCTAGAGGACAATGGCCTCTATCGAGCCATGGCAGACGTTAAAGACGAAACGCCACTCTCGCTAGAAGCCGCACTGCAAGAACTTGAGCGGGATGAAAACTGAATACAAGCCTACTTTTGTTAAAGACCTTAAGGCACTAAAAAGTACATCCAGTTTCTCCGCGATCAAGCAACTCGTTTTTGAAGAAATTCCACGTCTCGAAAAACTAGATGGAATTGCCAACCTCAAGCGTCTGAAGGGTGACAAGAATGCTTTTCGGATTCGGGTAGGCAACTATCGAATTGGTTTCCTTGTAGAGGGTGAAACCATCATTTTCCAGCGTGTATTGCATCGACGCGAGATATACCGATACTTTCCATAGTCTGAAGTTGTTAGAGGTAAAAATGTATTTATCGAAACTGAGGCTAAATGAACGCGATCGCAAGGTTCGCTCTGACTTGAGTAATGCCCACAACCTGCACCGCACCATTATGCAAGCCTTTCCCGACGAGCAGCGGGATACGCCCCGCGAAGACTGGCATATCTTATTTCGTCACGAACCCGATAGTGATGTCGTACTGGTGCAGTCTGAAATTGAACCAGACTGGTCTAAATTGCCAGA
>CAZXWR010000448.1:0-2719 GCA_964644325.1 uncultured bacterium | reverse complement strand
GCAATTAACGGATAGGAGAGCCCGTCCAGCCCCAGCTGGTAGGAGAGGCCTAAATGATCAAGCCAGGGTAGATTCTCCTGGAACTGTGACCCCACGAGGGTCAGATCAAAATGGACTCCAACCACAAGCGTCCAGGCCAAGCCAGCGAGGGAAACCCCGAAGCCAACCTGCTGTACTTGCTTCGCGCCCCCTGGAGTAGGGAGTATCCACAGCAACAGTGCCCCCAACAGGGGAATGCCAATTAACGCACTTAACATCCTCGATCTGCCCTTACCATAACGACCAGGTTAACCACAGTCCTAGGGCACTCACGCCCAGCAAAATGGTCAGGATATAAAACTGTGACTGCCCCGTGACGCTGTACTTCAGGCTTTCACCACTGAGCACTGATGCGAGTCCGACAGCATTGACAATGCCATCCACCACAAATCGATCGAACCAGGCCGCAATTTTTGAAAATATGTTGACCAGCCAAACAACGGTCACCCGATAAAAGCGATCCACGTAAAAATCGAACGCCAGTAAATCTTGCACCATACGCACAGGCTTGCGTATCGAACGGGTTAGAGACTTCCGTAGCCCAAGGGTGGCCCCAAGACTCCCACCCATCAATCCTGATAAGACCAAGGCGATAACACCGTTCTTGTTGATGTAGGCCCAGTCTGGGAGTAGGCCAAACGTATCCAGGAGCAGCGGCGACAGCAAGGTGAGGATCGACAAACTCACCATGGGTACAGCCATGGGCCAGGGAACCTCGGGCGTTCGTCTTGATTTGGGCTGAGGCGCCCCCAAAAAGATCTGCCGAAAAATCCGCACCAAATTCAGCGTGGCCAAGAAATTAACCAGCAGGATGATTCCGGCTAGGACTGGCTGGTTGTACCAGAAAATATCGAACCCGCGCTCAAAGGCCCAAAAGCATCCGAGGGGGAACAGTCCCACCAAGCTGGCACCCCCCGCCACAAAGGCTAGGGTCGTCGCGGGCATCCGAGACCATAACCCCCCCAGTTCCGTCAAATCTTGACAGTTCGTGGTCAGAATAATGGAACCTGTGCTCATGAACAACAGCGCTTTGGCGATCGCATGGGTAAATAAAAGCATCAGGGCAAAATTCGTCCACTGCATCCCCACCGCAATAAAAACCAGGCCCATGTAGGCACTGGTCGAATGGGACAGCGTACGTTTCACATCCACCTGCGCCAGCGCCACCAGTGATGCCCCAACCGCTGTCACCGAACCTAAAACCACCAGCGTACTCAAGGCCACAGGTGACAGGTTCAAGATGGGCTGTAGCTTAATCAAAATGTAAGCGCCAGCAGAAACCACAACTGAATTCCGCAAAATTGAAGCTGGGTTAGGGCCTTCCATTGCCTCATCCAGCCAAAGGTTCAGAGGGAACTGAGCACATTTCCCCGTTGGCCCAGCAATCAGCGCTAGCCCTAGCAAGGTGGCCAGGGTCGGAGAGAGTGAAACGGTCTCAGTCCACTCATAGAGGGCCGGAAAATTTAAATCCCCGGCCAAGACCGAGAGGGTGACCACCCCCATCAACAACAAAATATCCCCAACGCGCTTGGTTAAAAATGCATCCCGAGCCGCCGTGACCACCAAAGGCTGGGCATACCAGAAGCCCACCAGCATGTAAGTGGAGAGCGTGAGCATTTCGAGGAGGGCATAGCTCAAAAACAAGGAGTTACTGATTGCCAAGCCGCTAATTGCCGCTTCAAAGAAGCCCATCAGGGCGAAAAAGCGCGCCAAAGACCAGTCCTTCTCCATGTAGCCAATGGCAAAGAGCTGTGTCAGTAAACTCAGCCCAGAGACCAGCTCCACCGCCCCAATCGTGACCGCCGACAGCTCCACCGTAAAGGTCAAATCCAAATCGGCAACGTTGAGCCAGGGGTAAACCAAAGTTAGCGGCTCATGGTTCCAGGCCGATTGCAACGCCAGGGTGCCATGCACCAAAGCTAACAGCGTCATCAAAATATTGAAGTAAGCAGCGGGCCTCGGCCCAGTTTGCTTTATGAGTCCAGCGGCCCAGGGAAGCGTCAACAAAGCCCCGGCTAGGCCATAAAACGGGATCCACCAACTTGCCTGTAAGAGGAATTCGTTCATTCAAAGTCCCAGCATGATTCCCGAAACCGCTGCATCGCCTGCAGCCGTCTAATCTCCAGCCAAGCGCTGAGTCTTGGGCTATTCCAGAAATTACTAGGCTGAACGACATTGCTCAGTCTTAAAAGATAAATGTACCAAAAGAAACTTTTGCAACTTCTTTGTATTCAGCTTAAACCGCAACCTGACCCCTGCAAAGAGGAATGCGGCAAGAAATCAACAATCCCAAACTCCTGATCTAACGAGTGCCTGAGTCAGGACTCTGCCGAGTCACAGCCCCTCGAAAACCATAGAGAATATCAACGGAATATGCCGCCATTGATCTATGCTTAACAGAGAGCAAAAAAGCGCCGCACCCCTATCCAGACTGCACATGAAGGCATCTCTGGCACACAGCTTAAAGAATCGTTAAGAATCTATGTATTAGCTAAAGTGATGTTAATAATTTGAAACTATCATCGAAACTTATATTGTCAAAATGATCACAGCGGCCCTATTCTTAGTTTCAGGATGAATAAGCACTAACTCAAAATTGAAAGTGGCTCTCCCCGTGCTTGCATTAAATTCGGGGAGTGCCTGTTGATTCGTCAGCAGCTTGTAGCGATCGAACACCGTT
>CAZXWR010000447.1:0-2736 GCA_964644325.1 uncultured bacterium | reverse complement strand
ACATTCTCGCTGGTTTTTGACCCCGATTCCTCTGCACTCGTGAGATATCCGGGCTGATGGACGGGTCGCGGTTCTGGTCAATGAGTTTGGGGATATCAACATTGACAGTCAGCTTCTGATTGCCCTAGAAGAGGACGTGATCGAGCTGACCAATGGCTGCATCTGCTGCACCATCAACAACAACCTCAGCGAAGCCGTCTTTCGCATTTTGGCCCACCGCGATCGCATTGACTACCTGGTTGTTGAAACGACAGGCATTGCAGATCCGCTCCCCATTGCCATGACCTTTCTAGCTTCAGAGCTCTGGAGTTTTACCCGTGTAGATGCAATTTTGACGGTCATTGATGCAGAGGCTTTTACCCCAGAACACGTTGAGAGTGATGTGGCTTTGCGTCAAGTTAGCTACAGCGATATCGTTCTGCTCAACAAAACCGATCTGGTGACTGAAACGGAGCTTGCCGATCTAGAACAGCACCTTCAAACCATTAAACCGAACCCTAGAATTTTGCGAATGACCTATGGTCAAGTCCCGCTCCCTCTGATTTTAGATGTACAGCTCTACGACCCCAATCAGGTCAATCCGGGTGAACCGATGGCTCACATTCAAAATGATGGCTTTATGACCGTCTCTTTTGAAAGTGATCGCCCCATCAGCCTGCGAAAATTTCAACATTTTATTGACCACCAGCTACCCAAAGAAGTCCTTCGAGGGAAAGGCATTTTGCAAGTTGAAAATAGTCCTGAACGTCACCTGTTCCAACTCAGCGGAAAGCGCGTCAGCATTGATTCCTGTGCCTGGACAACCCCACCCAAAACCCAGCTGATCTGGATTGGTCGCAATCTCAACCCACTCAACCTCCAGATGTTCTTAATTAACTGTCTTGGAACGGCATTCTGAATCAAGATTCGGGCTCAATGTTTACTTACCTCAAACGGACGCAGTCCAGTTGAGTTTTGGGTTATGGGCCGCGATGTGGGCCAAATGGGCATCCAGGACTTCAACCCTAGAGACTTCAACCCTAGAGACTGTGCGATCGCGGATCATGCAGGCAAGGTTCCGGGCCGACTGGAAGCCTAGGGAACTCATGGGCTTTATGGGGCTCATTTGCTGACACCTTGCCCGTTGACAAGCCGATTGCGATCCCCGTGCACCAAGAACCCGATGCTACTACTGGTGCAGGTTACCGCTTTACCTCTAAACTTTAGTTCAGTAACCCTCAGAATTAGGACGCGCTGAACGTTTTCCACTCGTCAAACCACCTGACACCCCACTGAGGACTGGATGGCCGAAAACATAAGCAGAACCAATCAAACCCTTTAGGGTTTTTTCTACGGGTTTTCTCGTTTTTGTCATCCCATGAATCTCCTGAAACACTTTATTTCATGCCATTTTACCAATAATCATAGATTAAATTCTATGGGAATCATGTTCGTTGACGGCTTTTGTTTATGTAGATAGTGGGTTAGCCTTAGGGAGAGGCTTTTAAGAAATCTTTATGTTTTAGCTCGTCAGTCATCACTTGCATCAGAAAAACTTATAAATATCCGACAACCTCATCTTGAGTACATCCATGCTGGAATTGAGTCTGCATACAATTTGGTGGATTCCGGTTTACATTTTGGCCAGTGGTCTACTGGGTCTATTTTGGGTTCCGGGGGGTCTGCGGAGAACCGGGCCGCGTCCGGTGGGCTATCTTAACTTGCTTGCCTCAGCCACTGGTTTTTTGCATAGTCTTTCGACCTTAATTAGCATTTGGGGGCAGCCAGCCCGTGAGCTGTCCTTTAGCTGGGTTAAGGTTGCTGAACTGAATCTCGTTGTCTCGATCGAGGTTTCGGTGGTGACCCTGGGGGCCATTGTGGTGGTGACCGGACTGAATGTGCTAGCGCAGCTCTATGCCGTGGGCTACTTAGAGATGGACTGGGGCTGGGCGCGTTTTTTCGGGGCTGTGAGCTTATTTGAGTCTGGCATGTGTGCCCTAGCCCTATGCAATTCTCTGTTTTTTAGCTACGTCATCCTGGAAATTTTGACCCTGGGGACCTATCTGCTGATTGGCATTTGGTTTAATCAGTCGTTGGTGGTGACGGGGGCACGGGATGCCTTTTTGACGAAACGGGTGGGTGACCTGGTTTTGCTGGTAGGGGTGGTGGCGCTATGGCCGCTGACGGGCACCTGGAACTATGGCGAGTTAGCAACCTGGGCCGAGTCCGCAACGGTGACGCCAGCGGTGGCGACGGCCCTAGGGCTGATGATGATTGCAGGGCCGATGGGTAAGTGTGCACAGTTCCCCCTGCACCTGTGGCTAGATGAAGCAATGGAAGGGCCACTTCCGGCCAGTATTTTACGGAACTCCGTGGTAGTTGCAACCGGAGCCTGGGTACTGATCAAGCTGCAGCCGATTCTGGCTCTGTCCCCGGTGGTGTTAGCCACTACGATCTGGGTGGGGGCTGTGACTGCGGTGGGTGCCACCCTGATTGCGATCGCCCAGATTGATATCAAGCGGGCATTGTCTTACTTGGTCAGTGCCTATATGGGTCTGGTGTTTGTGGCCGTCGGCACCCAGCAAACCACCGCTGCCCTGTTGCTGCTACTTACCTATGCGCTGGCGATGGCTTTGCTGGTCATGGGTATTGGCACCATTGTGATTGGCAATATTACCCAAGACTTAACCCAGTTGGGCGGGCTGTGGTCTCGACGTCCGATTATTGGCCTTGCTTTTTTGACGGGTTCGGCGGGGC
>CAZXWR010000446.1:0-2766 GCA_964644325.1 uncultured bacterium | reverse complement strand
GAAGTAGAGCTTCACCTTATCCCAGCCCTGTTCGTGGGCAGTTTTGATGCCCCGCAGCAGTTCCTCGTTGGTGAGGCCCTTATTAATGATGTCGCGCATGCGCTGGGTGCCTGCTTCGGGGGCAAAGGTCAGGCCCGTTTTACGGGTACCGCCAATGATGTTGGCAATATTCTCATCAAAGCGATCGACACGCTGGCTGGGTAACGAGAGGGAAATATTTTCGTCCTTGAGACGATTTTTAATTTCCATGCCCACGGCGGGCAGGGCTAAATAATCGGAACAGCTCAGGGAGAGGAGTGAAAATTCGTTGTAGCCCGTGGCCCGCATGCCTTTCTCGACGGCATCAATGACCTGCTCCGGGGCCACGTCGCGGGCCGGACGGGTGAGCATCCCCGGCTGGCAGAAGCGGCAGCCTCGGGTACAGCCCCGCCGGATTTCCAGGGTGAGGCGATCGTGAACGGTCTGAATGTAGGGCACTAAGCCAATGGAATAGGCAGGGATGGGGGTGGCCACCCGGCGCAGCACGCGCTGGGGGACATCGGGACGGTTGCGATGAACAGAGCCGTCGGGGGCCATGTTATAAAACTGGGGCACGTAAACCCCTGGTACCTGGGCTAGATCCAGCAGGAGTTCGAGACGGCTTAGGCCAGCGGCTTTGTCTTCTTCGATCACCAAGCCTATTTCGGGCAGCAATTCTTCGCCGTCCCCGAGGGCAATGAAGTCAAAAAAGTCGGCGTAGGGTTCGGGGTTGGAGGTGGCGGTTTGCCCGCCAGCAAAGATCAGGGGGAAGTGGCCCTGGGCGACTTGCCAAGCACCCGTCTGGTTGCGCTCTTTCCAGGTGAGGGGAATATTGGCTAAGTCCAGCATTTCCAGAATATTGGTGGCCCCAAGTTCGTAGCTCAGGCTGAACCCTAGGATGTCGAATTCCAGGAGCGATCGCCTCGATTCCACGGCAAACAAAGGGGTTTGAGTTTCGCGGAGCTTGGCCGATAAATCAGCGGCAGGCAAATAAGCGCGATCGCATAGCTGGCGCGGCTGGGCATTGATGATGTTGTAGAGAATAATGTGGCCCAGGTTGGAGGAGCCTACTTCATAGATTTCGGGGTAGGTGAGGCTCCAGCGGACGGCGGCGGCATCCCAGGGTTTATGGACGGCTCCGAGTTCATTGCCCAGGTAGCGGGCAGGCTTGTTGATGTCGGGGGTGAGAAGGGAGTCGATTGCAACAACCACAGTAATTCACTCGTAAGCAAGGACGTTAAGGATAGTGTACCGATCCTTTGTTCCACGGTGTTGATCCGAACTTCTCTACCACCTAACAATGAGAGCACTGATCGCAGAAAAGGAGATGTGTCAGACTAAGAATAATCGAGTGCGCACTGTTGCCCCTGGTCATCCTAAGTACAAAAACGGCAAGGTCTCTATCAATAAACAAGGCGACGGCTTCATCGGAGTTCCTGAAGAAGTGTGGAACTTCTATGTGGGTAGCTATCAGGTCTGTCACAAGTGGCTTAAAGATCGTACAGGTCGCACCCTCAGCGATGACGATAACCTGCACTAACCAGCACATCGTGGTGGTGCTCAAAGAAACCATCACCCTGATGCAAAAAAACGACGCAGCCATTCCCTCCTGGCCCATAGAGTGAGGTATGGCGCTATGACC
Source organism: uncultured bacterium (assembly GCA_964644325.1). Lineage (GTDB taxonomy): Bacteria > Cyanobacteriota > Cyanobacteriia > Thermosynechococcales > Thermosynechococcaceae > CAZXWR01. The sequence goes on along the minus strand of CAZXWR010000446.1, from coordinate 1,106 downwards.
CAGCCCCACAAGCTTTACCTTGATGTCTGTTGCCTCAACCGCCCCTTCGATGATCAGTCCCAGCAACGGGTTCGGCTAGAAGCAGAAGCAGTGTTGTTAATCTTAAACAAGTGCCAAGCTGGGGACTGGAAACTCTTGACCAGTAACGCGCTTGACGCAGAAATTGGGCTAACCCCAAATCCAACCCGATTAAGGCAAGTGCAAGACCTGCTGGCGATCGCCACCATTCAAGTTCAAACCAGCGATGCCTTAGAGCAACGAATCACAGACCTCACTCAGTTCGGCTTTACCTTCTATGATGCTGCTCACCTTGCCAGTGCTGAACGCAGCCAAGCTGATGCGTTTCTTACCACAGACGATCGCTTACTGCGCCGAGCCAGACAGTTTCCAGATCAAATCAACGTCTTAATTGATAACCCTGCACGATGGCTAGCTCAGATCATGCAACAAGAGGAAACAACCGATGAAAACCCAAAATGAACTAATTGATCAAGGCTATAAAGCCTTAGTTAATGCGCTAGGGGTTGTCGGTGCGATTCGGTTTATTCAGCATTTTAGCCCTGGTTATGGAGACTACACCAAAGAACGCCATGAATGGTTAGATCAACTATCCAGCGATGACTTCCTCACTGAGATGCGAAAACATAAGCAAGCGGATGATGGCAACAAGTTTGAAGAAATTATTGAATAACCCACAGCAATATCCATGATGAAGAAAGACCCCAGTTGAACTGAATCGTAGGGGCTTTCAAGCCTTGGTGAATGCCTTAGGGATTTCCGATACCATTCGGTTCATTTGTCAGTTTGATCATGGCAATGGTGACTACACCCAAGAACGCCATCAATGGCTCGACCAACTCACATTGGCAGACATCTGGGCGGACATCCAACAACGGCAAAGCCCGTCCGCAACTATTGAAGCAGCACAACCCAACCACAGCTTAAAACGGATTGACAGAAATTCCATACAGTACCGACATGAAAGCGTGGTTTGACTCCGATTTGGGGATAGCGCCATGAAGCTAGCCTTATCCAGTACCCTCAGCCCCGTGGGGAGTGTCAAGAATTTTGTGTAAGCCAAAATATCTAGCTAATGGGGAAAGCGA
>CAZXWR010000445.1:0-2823 GCA_964644325.1 uncultured bacterium | reverse complement strand
GGACGTCTAGCCAAAAATCCCTAAACCTTCGTTAAATTCCTGGGACGGTTACCAAGTCGAGAAACTGAAAACGTAACCGTCCCTGGAACTCATATTGAGCTTAGTGTTCAACGAGTTTAATAGGGTTTCAGCTTCTACTTTGAGCGGTCTTTAGACCTGAAATGGCTGAAACAACCAATCTTCGTCAGATGCCAGGGACAGTTACCTGAAAACATCCATAGGTGATCGCTATAAAGACCAAACAATATCTGTTTTTGGAATGGATAATGTCAACATTTTTGTCTTTGCCAAAAACTCATTTCCAGGTTCTATTCTCAGTGACTTAGGCTTAAATCGTCCTGTACCTCAAGATGTTACTGCACCCAATGGTGCAATTTATTACATTTCGCAGGAGGAATTAAGTTGGGTAGATGGTGATATTTTATTCTTTTTAGCTTATAGCGAAGAAGATAGAAATAACTTTGAGAAGTTGAAACAAAGTCCACTATGGAAAACACTCAAGGCAATTCAGCAGGGGCAGATTTGTCTTGTCGATGGTTACACATGGACAGGATCAAACTTACTTGCAGCTGATGCCGTGATTGATGACCTGTACGAATGCCTCGTCAATACACCTTAAACTCATGCCCAAACCCACCCTCTTTGTTTGCCAATCCTGCCGTCACTCCTCCAAAGAACGCCCCGAAGAAACTAGAAGCGATCGCGCTTTTGGGGGTGCTCAAGGGCGATCGCGCCTCTGTAGATTCTCAAAGGCGATCGCGACCTAACCAAGCCTGTGCATCATCCAAACTCGTGAGATTGACCCATCTGATGATGTTTAGTCAGCTCAACCAAAATTCGCTTTACGACAAACTTCTCAAGCCATTGCATACCCAGTATGCGATCGCACCTCTGGCGGGCGAAACCCTAAGACAATTTCTTCCTTGGGAATCCCAGCCCGCTCCAAATCAGGCGATCTCACACCCTCAGTACCGAGGCTTACAGTCCGTAAAACTCAAAGCTTCACTATCTAAAAATCCAGCCAGTGCCATCTCCAACACTGCCTCCACAGGATACTCAATTTCAGCCGCACGTCGCTCAAATGCTTCTCTAATGGGTTCAGGCAATGCTACCAAAACCATTCGGGCAACAACGGGGCTAAGATGCTCTATCACTTCCAGTCGATCTGTTTCTGATTGAGTAATCTGCGACATAATCAATCCCTCGTGGGTATACGTGCATTATAGGGTGGTTCACTAATTTGTAGAATCAAGCGCTCCAATTCTGACGATAATCTTCGCCACTGCATGAAATCAATCGTATAAGTTGCAATGCCTACGTTTTTATGGTCATAGTCCTCAATCCAAGCCCAAGTCAGAGCTTTATGCCCTCCTCTAAACCGCTCCTTAAAGTCTTGTGTTTTTCCTACATAAAGCAATCCCTCAGTACGATGTCGCACCGCATAAATTCCTGGCTGTGTAGTCAATTCTGTAAAGCTTTTAGTAATAGGAATACATTCGGCAAATGGCAGTGCCATCAAAGTAGACAAAATTTCCCGCGCCTGCACTTCCGTATCCATAGAACCGAATTCTTACCATAACCCATGATAACTCGCTCTACTCATCCGCTACGGCGTCTGCTTCGCCATAGCAAACCCTATCGGATACAAGTCTGGGGAGCAGTCATCTGCTCCATTTTCCGCACGCTGTTTGACCTCGCCCCACCCTATCTCATCGGTGTTGCCATTGATGTCGTGGTCGAACAAGAAGCTTCACTCATCGCCCGCTTTGGTATTCGAGACTCGCTGACTCAGTTGTTGGTGTTGTCCTTTTTGACGATCGCCACCTGGGGTTTAGAATCCCTCAGTCAATACGGGGCCGATAAACTCTGGCGCAATCTGGCCCAAACCCTTCAGCATGAGCTGCGTGTCGATACCTACAATCACTTGCAATCCCTAGAATTGGCCTACTTTGAAGATCGCAGCACAGGCACCTTACTCTCAGTCCTCAACGATGACGTTAACCAACTAGAGCGCTTTCTCAACTTTGGTGCCCAGAATGTAATCAGCTTTTTTACCCGTGTCTTGGCTGTGGGACTCAGTTTTGTCCTCCTCGCTCCTGGCATTGCATGGCTGGCAATGCTGCCCATTCCGCTGATTTTGCTCGGCACCTTTCGGTTCCAGGCCCGTTTGGCTCTTCGCTATGACGCCGTGCGTGACCAGGCTGGACTGATTAGCGATCGCCTCAGCAATAATCTCTCGGGCATCGCTACGATCAAAAGCTTTACCGCTGAATCTTACGAAAGCGATCGCGTTTACCAAGAAAGTGAAGCCTACCGACGCAGCAACCAAAAGGTGATCGCCCTCAGTGTCGCCTTTCAGCCTATTCTACGGTTTTTGATTCTGCTGGGATTCGTGCTGACGCTGTACTTAGGCGATCGAGAAGTGTTGGCAGACCGACTGACAGTGGGCACCTACGGCTTCATGGTGTTTATCGTTCAGGATCTGCTCTGGCCGTTCACTGAACTGAGCGAAATCATGGATGAATACCAACGAGCAATGGCTTCAGTTCGTCGGGTCATGAGGCTGCTCGATACACCGATTTCAATTCCAGAGGGCGGTCTAACATTCCCTCTCCATACAGCTCAAGGTAAAGTCCAATTTGACAACATCACCTTTGCCTATGACGCTCATACTCCAGTGATTAAACATCTATCTTTGCAAGTGCCATCAGAAGCGACGATTGGCATTGTCGGGGCAACCGGGTCAGATAAAAGTACCCTAGTTAAACTCTATGCCTTACCCATAAGTCCTGGAAGTATTGCAGCGATTGACTTTCAACTGTA
>CAZXWR010000444.1:0-2824 GCA_964644325.1 uncultured bacterium | reverse complement strand
CTGCGGCAGCGCGGCGGGGGAGACCTGCCCGGCGTATCTGGGACCGGTGCTACGCACGCATTGGGGGGTGGAAGACCCGGCCCACGTCACTGGCACGGAGGAGGAGATCGACGCGGCTTTCCGGCACGCGTATCGGGTGCTGCGGACCCGCATCGAAGCCTTTTTCGCGTTGCCGCTGGCCGAGCTGCAAAACGACCGCGCCCGCCTGAAGGCCGAACTGGATCGGATCGGTACGCTAATGCCTTAATCCTCTGGAGATTCATCATGGCTATGGCGCTCCCAGACCATTTGTAGGTTGGGTTACGGCCTACGGCCTAACCCAACATCCTGATTATGTTGGGTTACGCGCTGCGCGCTAACCCAACCTACATCCACTATATCCACGACCGATTTAGGATTGCTATATCATCCCGCTGGTCCCCCCCGGCGGTCGAGTTGGCCGACCCCGACATACCGCCGCTATACTCGCGCTTGACGAAACCAACAGGGAATCGTAGCGGCTTTCATGGCCGACCAGCGACTCGAAACACTGCGCCATGCGGTACGCTGGCGGGTACTGCTGAAATATCTGGGCGTGCTGGGCGGCGTCCTGGCCGCGCTCAACAGCGTGCCACTGGTGGTGGCCGTGGCGCTCGGCGAAGGCGCCTTCGTCGCTCGCGCGCTCCCCGTCGCCGCGTTGCTGGCGCTGTCCCTGTCCTTGGCGCGGATTTCGGCCCCGGAGCGGCTGCAACCGAACGAGGCGCTGGCGGTCGTCGCGCTCGCTTTCATCCTGGGCTCGCTGGCGATGAGTTACCCGTTCGCCATCGCCGGCGACCACTGGCTCGACGGCTGGTTCGAGGCCGTCTCCGGCATCACCACCACCGGTCTGAGCACCTTCGCCTCGGTCGAGGACCAGCCCCTGTCCTTTCTGTTCGCGCGCGCCTGGTTGCAGTGGTACGGTGGCCTGGGCATCGTCGTGCTGTCGCTGGCCCTGTTCATGCACCACGGCATGTTCGCGCGTCAGTTGATGGAAACCGAGGTGGTTGGCAAAACCCTGGTCTCGAGCACCAAGACCTATGCGCGGCGCATCCTGGCGGTCTACCTCGTGCTGACCGCGGGCGCGGTCCTCGGGGTGTGGCTCGCGGTCGGCGACGGCTTCGTCGCCCTGACGCATGGTCTGAGCGCGGTGTCCACCGGCGGCTTTTCCAGTTTCAACGCCAGCCTCGAGCACTGGGAGCCGGGCGCGGCGAGCGTGCTGATGCTCTTCTCGTTGCTGGGAGCGGTCGCCATGCCGCTCTACCATCGCGCATGGCAAAAGGGGCCGATTCTTTTGATCCGCGACGCCGAACTGCGCCTGCTGCTGGCGGCCACCGTGCTGACCGCCCTGCTGCTCTACCTGTGGATGCCGTCCGGTCAGGGGAACGGACTGGATGCCTTGCTGCTGGCCACGAGCGCGCAGAGCACGACCGGATTCTCCACGACGCCGGTCGCCGCGCTCGACGACGCCTCCAAGCTCACCCTCATCGGGTCGATGCTCGTCGGCGGCAGCGTCGGCTCGACCGCCGGAGGATTCAAGCTGCTGCGCCTGCTGCTCCTGCTGCGCGTGCTACAACTGATCCTGGCGCGCGCCGCCGCCCCGCCGCACGCGGTGTTCGAGTTGTGGTTGGACGGGCGGCGGGTCGATGACGAGGACCTGTGGCGGGCGCTGCTGTTCATTCTGATGTTCGTGCTGCTCGTCTTCCTGTCGTGGCTGGCGTTCGTCGCCCACGGGTATCCCGCGCTCGACGCGCTGTTCGAGGTGGTCTCCGCCACCGCCACGGTCGGGTTGTCGACCGGCATCACCCGGTCCGACCTGGAGCCGTTGCTCAAGCTCGTTCTGTGCTTCAACATGCTGGCCGGGCGGTTGGAAATCTTCGCCCTGTTGGTGGTGCTCTATCCGGGCACCTGGTTCGGCAAGCGTTCGGAGGCCGTATGAGAGCCGTGTTCGTGGGCGCGGGCGCCCTCGCCGTGATGACCGCGCGGCGCCTGCTGGAAAGCGGGCATGAGGTGGTCATGATCGACCGCGACAAGGAGCGCATCGAAGCGCTGTCCGCGGAACTGGACTGCGGCTTCCTCCACGGCGACGGCAGCAAGCCGGCCCTGCTGCGCGAGGCCGATCCGACGAGCACCGACTTCCTGTTTTGCCTCACCAGCAACGACCAGAGCAACATTCTGGCGAGTCTGGCCGGGCGCTCGCTCGGTTTTCGCCGCGTCGTGACCCGGATCGACGACCCCGGATTCGAGCACCTGTGTCTCGAACTCGGTCTCGAGGACATCATCATTCCCTCGCTAACGATCGGCCGTTACTTGGCCGACATGTTCGAGGGCCGCGACCATCTGGAGATCATCGCCCTGATCAAGGGCGACGCACGGGTGTTTTCCTTCGTCGCGCGCCCCGAGGACGAAAAGCCGATCAGCGAACTGACACTACCGGATGACAGCCGGGTGATGTTCTTCTACCGCAACGACCGGTTCACGCTGCCGGACCCCGGCACCCGGTTGAAACGCGGCGACGAGGTCATGATCGTGACCCACGGCAAGAATCTCGAAGCGCTGCATGCCCGCTGGAGCAGACTGCCGGAGAAAAAGCCGGGGACAGACCAACTTGCCCCGCAAGGTCTTGAATTCCGCCAAGGCGCCGTTCCGTGAAACGAGCGCGTGCATCGATATCGCTAACGTAATTCACCCTCTCGAATCCCCGTCGAATAAATTTTGACCATTATCCCAATGCAGAAGCAGGGACGACGTATACGTATAATGTGTTTGGCGAGCATCCCTCAATGAGGAGATCAGGCATGAGTACCGA
>CAZXWR010000443.1:0-2828 GCA_964644325.1 uncultured bacterium | reverse complement strand
TTGAAATTTAGACATTCATGGTTCAGTATTGTGACCAATGAACCCACCCCCCAGCTCTAAACACCTTGCGATCTGTTTGCCCTCAGAGGAGTGAAATTATGTCCACAGCTGTTCGTAGTGCGCCCTATCCCAGCACCGATCTATCCGCAGCCCGCACCCGGCGGGGGCCAGCGAAGCCACGCCGTCGGACCGCTGCCCTCAAGCATCATCGGCAGGATGTCGCCTCTCGCCGCAGTAGCGCCTTTTTGTCTGGGGTGAGCTTATTTTCAACTCGGGTTGCGGTCGTTGCCATCGCCAGTGCCTTGCCCTTCTATGGGTGGCATGTTTCAACCCAGCGGCAATGGGGCAAGAGCTACATCGAAATTCAACAGCTCCAGCGCCAGGAACGGCGGCTGATCTCCCAAAATGAAGCTCAGAAACATCAGGTTACCGACAAAGCCGAGCAGCAAAGCAGTGGCTTTGTGCCCGTGGGGCCTAAAAATAGCCTGTTTGTCCCGGAAATGGCGTCTCGTCCCGCTGTCCAGTCCCCCAAAACCGTCGCACCCGCGCTCCCCGTGGAGCTGGATGCCCCCCTGGCTTACTAACCCACCCCCACAAGCACATCCAAGTCCGACACGGTTATTTTGTACCTTGAAACAGCAACCGATTCTACGGCGGATTGGGTCTAAAGCTCGTTCTTCACTCGTTCTAACGCTGCCCTTTGGCTAACTTTATGCGTACTTCTGCCCCGCCGTCATCCGCTCGCCGCCGAACCCAGTCTCCGGCAAAAACTCAAGCTGTACAGTCGACCAAACCCGTGAATTTACCGGGTTATCAGCGCCGATTAATGCTGGTGGGTGGGCTACTTAGTTTAGGACTGATCGGGCTTGTGGTGCGCTTGGTCTGGCTGCAAATCTATGCCGCACCAAAGTTACAGGAGCGCGCAGCTGCGCAGCGAGCGGTGCAGCTCTCGCCCAAGGTGGCGCTACATCCCATCGTGGATCGCACTGGGAAGATCCTCGCGCAAGACGAACCGCTGTTTCGGCTGTTCGCTCACCCGATTATTTATCGAGACAATCCTGAACAGCATCAAAAGATTGTCGATCGGCTTGCGCCCCTCTTAAAAATGCCCCCAGCGGAGCTAGACAAGCTGCTCCAGAGCGGCGAGAGTGGCATTCCCATTGCCAACGACCTGCCGGAGGAGCTGGCGACTCAAGTTCGGGAGCTGGGGCTGGATGGATTGGAACTGACCCAGGAGTGGCAGCGCCAATATCCCCAGAGCGATCTCACCGCCGGAATTGTCGGCTATGTCGATGCTGAGCATGTCGGGCAAGCAGGTCTAGAATACAGTCTGCGATCGCTGCTCGTTGCCAAACCCCCTGCTGGACGGGTTTCAGAGGATGGTACGGGCTGGCTGCTCCCGGATGGCTTTGCCCAGCGGCCCCTCAATGCAGATGAGTCAACCCTACGGCTCACCATTGACACCCGCTTGCAGCGCTCTGCCCGGATGGCAATTCAAAAGCAGATCAAGGCATTCAATGCCCTGAAGGGCACCCTGATTGTCATGGATGTGCAGGATGGTTCTATCTTGGCCCTGGCGTCCCAACCGACGTTTAAGCCAGAGAAGTTTTACGAATCCAATCCGTCCTTATTCCGCAACTGGGCGATTACGGATCTCTATGAGCCTGGGTCAACCTTTAAGCCCATTAATGTGGCGATCGCCCTCAGCGAAAAGGTGATTGAGCCCAACACCGTGGTCTATGACGAAGGCAACATTTCGGTGGGGGGCTGGCCCATTCAAAACAACGATGGCACGGGCAATGGCCCCATTAACATTACCCGTGTGCTGGAGGTGTCCAGCAATGTGGCCATGGTGCACATCATGGAGCGCCTGAATCGCACGAAGTATTACGAGCATCTGAAGGATATTGGCATTGGTTCCGTGACGGGAACCGATCTCCCCTTTGAAACCCCCGGTCAGCTTAAAGATCAGCAGCAGTTTGTGGACTACATCATTGAAGCAGCCACCGCTGCCTTCGGCCAGGGTTTTTCAGTGACGCCGCTGCAAATGGCCCAGCTCCATGCGGCGATCGCCAATGGCGGTATGCTAGTGACCCCCCACGTCACGGATGGCCTCTATGATGCCAATAATCGGCTGCTCAAGAAACCTGACCTGATGAAGCCGCGCCGGGTGTTTACCCAAGCAGCCGCCGATAGCGTGCGGCAGATGATGGGCAGCGTGGTGCAAAACGGGACGGGACAACCCGCTAAAATTCCGGGATACCGCCTGGGGGGGAAAACCGGGACGGCCCAAAAAGCAGACAACGGCGCTTACCTGAATGCCCGCATCACGAGCTTCGTGGCCAGCTTTCCCCTCGAGAACCCCAAGTATGTCGTGATTGCGGTGGTCGATGAACCTAAAGGGGCCAATGCCTTTGGCTCTACGACCGCCGCACCTGCCGTGAAATCGGTCATCGAAACCCTGATCAGCGTTGAAGGGATTCCCCCGAGCCATCCCGAAGAACTGAAACCCAACCAGAATCAGGGAGCTGTTAGACACGCACCAGACTAACCGAGATCATATCTTGCGTCTTTGCCACCAGGGCTACCACCGCTTGCGGCAGCTTGCCGTGACCTGGTTTTTCCGGGTGGTTGTACTGAGCTGCTGCATCGGCTGGCTCCTTCTGCTCCCGGGGCATGGGGTTGCCCATGCCGATGTCACCATCCATAAAGATCATTTGGGCAGACTGCTGTATAAATCTCGAGCTTCTATCCGCGATCAGGCTGGCTATGCCTGGCAGGTCATTGCGTTTAAATGGGTCAAGCCCTCCGGTGAGGTCACGTTGCAG
>CAZXWR010000442.1:0-2830 GCA_964644325.1 uncultured bacterium | reverse complement strand
ATCCCGACACTCACGCTAAGCGTGGAGTGCGGGGCTTCCCGCCGATTAAGCTAAATTATTGAGCCTAGTACGCCTCGGCTTAAATACCTTTGCCATGAATAACCGTTAACTTTCATACTGAATTTTTGTACCCTGTCCAAGGGTAGACAAGTTTCTGCCAAAGCTTACATCTAAGAGAAATGGATCAATGGCAGTGGGCCATACCGATATCTCAAACTCTGGGACGGACAAACCCACAAGTCCCTCTACTCGGCGAAGGAGAAGGGTCGTGGGAAGCAAGGGGGATAGGGTTGGGCGATCGCAGAATCATGACCCATATTGAGTTGCTGATTATTTGACGACTTGACGACCGGACAATATTGTCCGAAAATGAGGTATGACTGGCAAAGAACTTATCAAGCTCCTCAAGAAATTTGCCAAATCCCGTCAAATTGAATTGCGCTATGAGACGAAGCGGGGCAAAGGTAGCCACATTACCCTGTATCTGGGCGATCGCTTTGCGGTGATACCCGACTTAAAGAAGGAGTTAAAGAACGGAACGTTGAACGCCATCTTGAAACAGTTGGACGTGGAGAAGCAAGATCTATGAATCGATATGCCTATGGCGCAACCCTGATACCAGCTGAAGAAGGTGGGTATGTTGTGACCTTTCGAGATTTACCGGAAGCCATTACCCAAGGGGACAACCTTGAGGAAAGTCTTACTGAAGCTTCAGATTGCCTAGCCGAGGCGATCGCCGCTCGGATTGACGATGGATTAGCAGTACCCCAGCCTTCTGGGATTGCCAGTGAAGAATATCGCATTGCAGTACCTTTGCAAATTGCGCTGAAGGCTGCACTCTACGAGGCAATCTCTGAGTCTGGCTTAGCTAAGACCCAGCTCGGTGAGAAGCTAGGGAAGGATGAAAAGGAGATTCGCCGAATCTTAGACCCTCATCATGGAACGAAGTTACCGACTTTAGAGAAAGCATTACAGGCACTGGGCAAGCAACCAGAACTGCATTTGCACTAGACCGCCTGATGAACTTACGAATGGCGATAGCGTTTTACTCCCCTGTAACAAAAGTCTCAGAGTGCTCGACCATTGCAGCAAGAGATGTACCTGCTTTCAGTGCAGGGAAGGTATTAAATGAAAAAGTTTCTGGTAAGTCATTGACACTTCTCTAACAAGCTAAGCATTGCAACCTCTGCAGCAACGCTCTATCCCGAAAAATGTAGGGACTAAGGTCGCTCGGAACCTGTCGCTGAATTAATAGCTTGCGTAAGACTGACGGGATGCGTGCTTTTCAAAGGTGGCCTGGGTTTGGTGGAGTAGAGATTCCCGGCTGTCTCCCTGTCCTGTCAGGTTAGGGACTAGGTTCCGTGCCTGAAGCGTCATATGGAACTGGAGGTTCGCAACATAGTCGCTCAGGTCTTCACGAGTGGCTGGAACCATCACTGGCTGCGTGTCAGGTTGCAAAATGCACTCCTTTTGTAAACTTCGTCACGTTTAACCTCTCAAAAAGTAACACTCTGGCGGTACGGCCTTTTGCTTTTGCAATGAAGTGTAACCCTTGACCTTATTTCTGTTGCGAAGCGTAAATTTGGGCGCTTGGGGTGGCCACAACTGCCTTGACCCGGAGACGGATTTCCGTCAAGGAATCGTGATACAGCTCATTTTGGGCACATTAATTCTAGGTTATGCTGCATTCAGAACAGGTGGTAGTAAGTTTTTTTCCTGATTTTTTCTGGCACGGCTCATGTCGTTCATTTGTGGCCCCTGCACTCGTCTAGCTCTGTCCTCCACTGCGAGTTAACAATGGATCATCGGCAAATTCGATTTTGTGAAGGGTTGACGCCATATCCGCCCGGTGCAACGACAGACGCAGAGCTACTCCAGCTCCAGACGCTATTTCAGAGCGCTGCATTTTGGGCCAAAGACCGCACCTTGGAAGACATGGCCGTGGCGATCGCCCACAGCCATCCAGTGATTAGCGTTTGGGACGAGGCTCAGCTCATTGGCTTTGCCCGAGCGACCTCTGACGGGGTTTTTCGTGCGACCATCTGGGACGTGGTAATCCATGCCGACTATCGCGGCGCTGGCCTGGGTCGGCAGCTGGTACAGTCGCTACTGGCCCACCCCCACATGAATCGAGTTGAGCGGGTATACCTCACGACAACCCATCAGCAAAGCTTTTATGAGCGGATCGGCTTTGAGGCCAATAGCAGCACCACGATGGTGCTGCATCAGTCTCAAAAACCCCTCGTGACGACCCTCATGGCGGAGACAGCTCAGCAACAAGGTTAATCTCAAGGTTGTAGACGCTACCGATCACCTGTAGAGTCATAAGCCGAGAACAGCGTGAAATGACTCATGGCAATCGCCAGTCCTTAAGCTCTAGGCGTAATCCATCGTTTGAAGCCAATGCAAAGTAGAGCTGAGTTCAGTTGACTTTCTGAGAATACTTTGGTCGCAGTGAGCTGTGCGTATCAAGCCAGTTCCATTCGCACAACGGCCGTCATCGTCCCCTCGCGAGATCATCAGCATCAGGCACGGCCTAGGCGATCGCGCTCCCGTTGAACCTTAGGTTTATTGAGAGAGACCCCTGTGTCTGGGCTGAAAACGCCTTGAAAAGCTGCCGCCAGTACCCTTGAAAAGCTGCCGCCAGTACCCTTGAACCTAGCCTGATCAAGGATTGAAGCCCCACAGGCATTGTTCATTGACTGACCTGTGATCTCTGGATAGCAGGCAGTGGCTATTTGCGGGGAGCTGTCCCGTTATGAACCCCTTCTTATATTTTTGTAACTGTCCCTGGCATCTGACGAAGATTGGTTGTTTCAGCCATTTCAGG
>CAZXWR010000441.1:0-2837 GCA_964644325.1 uncultured bacterium | reverse complement strand
GTTGCAGATGGGTATAGCCCGGAATCAGGGTTTCGACATGGGCCTCAGCGAGGGTCAGCAGCGCTTGCTGAAACTGACGCAGCGCTTCTCGAATGCGGTCAATTTGCTCCCGCAGGTACAGGCGAATATCGGTGCCCACCTGATCATTGCGCGATCGCGCGGTGTGCAGCTTCTTGCCGGTATCGCCAATCAGCTCCGTGAGGCGGCGCTCGACGGCAAAGTGAACATCCTCGGCATCAACACCGGGACGAAAGGTACCCTGGCGATAGTCCTGGCGGATTTGCTCCAGCCCGCTCACAATTGCCTCGACTTCGGCAGCGGTCAAAATACCCTGATGCCCCAGCATTTTGGCATGGGCGACGGAGCCCGTCAGGTCATGCTCGATCAGTTCAATATCGAAGCCGATACTGGCATTAAAGATGGCGATCGCGGGGTGGAGGCCAGCCTCGAATCGCTGACTCCAGGGTTGCTGGGAAGGCATGGCGGCGTTTTCTGGGGATGTCACACTGTACTCCTAGAGGTTAGTAAGCGGTGAAGCTCCGAAAAAGGTAGCCCAATACAAAGCCAATGATGACTGCCCAAACCTGGCCCGACTGCACAAAACCATTCCAGGCCTGCGACACGGATCCAGCCAAGTCCGTTTGCTCAACTGCGAATAGGGCATGGGTTGACCCCCAAGTCAGCAAGCTTTCCATGATTGTCATGTCCATTACCTGTAGATTCCCCACCTAAATTGTTGGCGCGTGAGCGGCAAAATATCTGCTGTATTGTGTCATGTTTCCGCCTATCTTTAAGGTTGCAGGCAGATCCGATTTTGCACCTGATGCTGCGCGTGCAACGGCGATCGCCTCGGGATTTTGGGCAACACTGCCATTTCCGCACCCCAGGACGGCCAGACCCCATCTGTCTCTAGGTCAGCACCATGATTCTTTTGGGAAACGAAGGCCGCTATTGCAGGGAGGGCGATCGCACCGCCTTAGGAAGCTGATGCTTCTGGGCGCAGCAGGCGCAGCAGCTGTGCGTGCATGAGGGCAATATCGGGTTCGCGTTGAATGGCGCGGTCATAGCGATGTTCGAGCAACGTCCCATTGTCGTCAGGCTGCATCATGTTCCGCACTTTTTCGATGAGATGACTCAGCTCTGGCGTGGGCGGCATGGGCTTGGTCGCTAGCGCCTCATCAATTTGGACAATCATCTGGGAGATTTCCCGGAGCCAGCTAAACCACTCATGATCGACGACCAGCCGGAAGTAGGCTCCCCGAGAGGGAATCGGGCCAAACTTTGCTTCGTAGTTTGCTTTTTCATGCTCCATTAAGGATTTGTGGAGCGCCAGGAGTAAGGGGCGGAGGTTCTTTAATTGCTCGGCAGCAGAGGGGGCATTGGAGGCGGAGTTCATGGGTTAGATTCGGCCAGTGCAACGGGGGAGGGCGAGGAGCGTCTAGCGCGGCCAACTCCCGCTTTTATAGTAGGGGATGACCCTGGCGTTTGGCGCAGAATCATCCCAAGTGAGCCTTGCTAAGGGTCTAGGAAACTTCTTCTGAGGCAGGACTGTCTTGCTGAAGCTGACGCTCAATGGTGGCGATCGCTGCATTGGTTGCAGACAAACGAGTTTCAAGACCGTCCCGCATCATTTTTAAGAAGTCGAGCTGCGCTTTGCGGCAGTTTTTACGGGCATCGGCATCCATGCAACACCCAGTCATCCATCCAAAAGGAAACATTTTCATGCGCTCCATTGCTTCACCAGTACCTCTCTATGCTACGCAAACTTTCTTAACAGGGGGGACGGGATGTACATTGGCTGGCGGTTGGGCCTCCCAGAAATACAGTCCCACAAAATATATCTCTTGGCGTTTAACGCAACGTAACCGTCCCTGGAACTCATATTGAGCTTAGTGTTCAACGAGTTTAATAGGGTTTCAGCTTCTACTTTGAGCGGTCTTTAGACCTGAAATGGCTGAAACAACCAATCTTCGTCAGATGCCAGGGACAGTTACAACGCAACACGTTATACATTTAGGATGTTGTGGGAACATTAGTATGTGATCCAAAACTTTAAAGACAAAGAGACTCAGAAAATCTTTGAACGTTCACGTTCTCGTAAATTGCCATCAGATATTCAGCAGGTAGCGTTACGAAAGTTGCGGATGCTTAATCGTGCTGAAACTCTGCAAGATCTTCGTGTGCCACCAGCAAATCGATTGGAGCGTCTGGTGGGTGATAGAGAAGGTCAATATAGCATTCGGGTTAATGATCAATGGCGAATTTGCTTTGTATGGCAAGACGGTGATGCTTTAGACGTAGAAATCGTTGATTATCATTGAGGAGAAAACATGGATGAAAACAAGCTGATGCCAGTTCACCCTGGCGAAGTGCTTTTGGAGGAATTTCTGAAGCCTATGAGTCTGAGTCAAAATCAAATCGCTCTGGCTCTTAGAGTTCCCGCACGACGTATCAATGAAATCGTTCACGGAAAGCGTCGTATTACAGCAGATACAGCTCTCCGTTTGGCATATTATTTCGATATGTCGCCCCAATTTTGGCTGGGACTGCAAATGGATTATGATCTGGATGTGGTTGAAGATGAAAGTGGAGAGCAACTGAAAAAGGAAGTGGCTGTAATGGCAAGTAACGAAGAGTAAATTCTCAGCTATACTTGTTTGCTGCAAACATGCCCAACAAGGGCTTGAGCGGATGGTCGCAACACTCTGGTGCTACTCAAAAAAACTTGCCACCGCTGAAGCCCAAGCCGTTAGACCCCGCCAGCGGCTTCTAGTAATGTAGTTTGGGTTGAGGAACGAAACCCATACCCCCCAACGATTCACTCAAACTCATCTTCC
>CAZXWR010000440.1:0-2838 GCA_964644325.1 uncultured bacterium | reverse complement strand
CCGTAATTTCAATGAGCTGCTGCCGCAACGCTTCGACCTGCTGTTTATTCACCAGGACCCCATTAATCCGGGAACGACTGCGGAGGGCACCAGAATGCACTGAAATCTCGCGGACACAGACCAGTACCCCCTCCTCTAGGGCATCAATCTCAGCAGCCTGGAGCCAGGTTTGTATCGGCTCAGTCAAGGCAAAGCTGGCCTCCAAACTGCATTTGGTTGCGCCAGAGCGCACCATACGGCTGCTCACCTTACCGCCCAGCACTACATCCAGGGCGTCCAGAATAATCGACTTCCCAGCGCCAGTCTCCCCAGTCAGCACCGTCAGACCAGCCTCAAACGTCAGCTCCAGCCGATCAACCAGAGCAAAGTTTTCAATCCGCAAAGAAGACAGCATAGTTGCAGGCGGCGTTCGGTTCACCCATAGATTGTGCGGTAAAGTGCAGCCATAGGGCTACCCGTGCATGATTTCTAACCTGCGGGCGGATGACCCAGGACATGAACGGAGACTGCCCAGACCGTAGCAAGCAGCATTAATCTGTCCGGAGAACGACCAAAGACGACAGTCCTTGTTGTTACAATACTTAACAGCAGTTTTGATTTTCTTTAGTTTTGCACGCAACGCTTCCGACACTTGGCATTTAAACCATTGGCATTCAAACCATTGGCATTCAAACCACAGGTAACGTTCCGGATTCAGCGCCAGGATGCGATGTTCAAGACAGTCAAGGTAGAAAGTCAGGCCATTTTGCTTCTTAGGAGAGTATGAACGATGACGCTAGCAGAGCAACGAACCATGCATTCTCCAGGCACGACCCCTCCTGACCCTACACCACCTGTCGAGGTGGTGAATTGGCCCTTACCAGACTCCCTGGCCACCGCCCAAACGCCCCCTGCGCGCGACACAACGGTACAGCCCTACAATCCTGACCAGATCCGGCAGCGCTATCAAGGGCAGTGGCGACGCATTGCCCAGCGCTGGCTCAAAATTCTGTGGCCGTTTTTACTATTTATGACCCACCGCTGGTGGGATAAAAAAACCAACAAGACCCAGAAAAACGAGCTAGCACGCGCTATCGAACTGCGAGAGCTGTTGACTCACCTGGGGCCAGCCTTCATCAAAATTGGCCAAGCCCTATCCACTCGGCCCGACATCTTACCCGGCGCATACCTGGAAGAACTCTCAAAACTACAGGATCAGCTGCCCCCCTTTGATAACGCGATCGCCTTTCGCTTCATTGAGGAAGAACTGGGGTGTCCCCCCACGGATCTTTACGACGAGTTAAGCCCGAACCCTATTGCAGCAGCCTCCCTGGGTCAGGTGTATAAGGGCAAACTGAAATCAGGGGAATGGGTGGCGGTCAAAGTCCAGCGCCCTGATCTGGCTGAGCAAATTGCGCTGGACATTTACCTACTGCGCGGGTTAGCGGCTTGGGTGCAAAAAACCTTTAGTGCTTCAATTCGGAGCGACCTGATCGGAATCCTGGATGAGTTTGCTGGGCGACTCTTTGAGGAGATGGACTACACCCGTGAAGGGGCCAATGCCGAGCGATTTGCGGAGCTATACGGGTACCTCCCGGATATCTATGTTCCCAAGATCTACTGGAAGTACACCAATACGCGGGTACTGACCATGGAATGGATCACGGGCACCAAACTCAACCATCCCGATCGCATCCTGGCCCAGGGCATTGATGCCGAACACCTCATTGATGTGGGCATTCAGTGCTCGCTGCGGCAGCTATTAGAGCATGGGTTTTTCCATGCCGACCCCCATCCTGGCAACCTGCTGGCCATGCCCAACGGGAAGCTCGCCTACCTGGACTTTGGCATGATGAGCGAGATCAATGTGCCCCAGCGCTACGGGCTGATGAACGCCATTGTGCATATTGTGAACCGAGAATTTGAGGCCCTGGCCCACGACTATGTTCACCTGGGATTCTTGACCCCAGAGACAAATCTAGAGCCGATTATCCCGGCCCTGGCGACGGTCTTTAATAACGCCCTGGGGGCCAGTGTCGGCGAACTCAATATTCAGCGCATTTTTGATCAGCTCTCGGATCTGATGTACGAGTACCCGTTTCAGGTGCCTGCCTACTACGCCCTCATTGTGCGATCGCTGCTGACCATGGAAGGCATTGCCATCGGCGTGGACCCTAACTTCAAGGTATTGAGTGCCGCCTATCCCTACGTGGCTAAACGACTGCTCACCGACCCGGCGCCAGAACTGCGGTCTAGCCTGAAAGACCTGTTATTTAAGGATGAGGAATTTCGCTGGAACCGTCTGGAGAATCTGCTGCGCAATGCTCGCAACATTGAAGATTATGATTTAGGCGGTGCCGTGAATCAGGCCCTCGACTTCCTATTCTCAGAGCGGGGTGAGTTTATTCGGGTGCGCCTCGCCGATGAGCTGGTTAAGAATCTAGACGACCTGGGTCAGTCTTCCTGGCAATTTTTAGTGCAGCAAGTGCGATCGCAGCTGGGCGGATCCCAGGCCACCGAGGCCCGAAACAATACCGAGGAAAACCCTAGCCTGCCCCCCAACCTGGGCCATCTCCAGCGCATCTGGGGCTTACTGCAAGACACCCCTGGCTTCGACCCCATGGCCCTGCTCCCAATTGTAGGAACCGTTTTAACCCGGGTCGAAACCTTTGAGCTAAGCCGCCAGGTCGCCAGCGGACTGGCACAGCGCACCACCGCACGACTCATCCGGGAGTGGTTTTTGCCCCCTGCGTCACCCACCGCGCCTGAAAGCCCCTACGTCCTCCCCCCATCTGCACGCGCCTAGGGCTAAGACTTGGTAAAATGATTGTCTGTCTACTGTCGCAGTCACTGTTGATG
>CAZXWR010000439.1:0-2842 GCA_964644325.1 uncultured bacterium | reverse complement strand
GAATTTAAGGCGACCTTAATGTTTGTCGCCTCGGCAATAAGGGGCGATCGCTCTCGGTTTATCTGCAATGGCAGATGTAGGTCTCTGCCCTAGCCAGGGGGCCACTGCAAGCCACGGCCACCGAGCAGATGGAGATGGAGGTGGTACACAGTTTGTCCACCGTCCGTGCCCGTGTTGATCACCACCCGGTAGCCTGCGGCTAGTCCTTCTTGGGCAGCGATTTGCTTTACAACCAGTAATAAATGTCCCAGTAGGGCCTCATCTTCTGACTGTGCAGCTGCTAAGTTTGGGATGGGCTTCTTGGGAATGACCAGGATATGGACAGGAGCCTGAGGGTTAATGTCTCGAAACGCCAGAGCGCGGTCGTCTTCATAGACAATATCCGCTGGAATTTCCCGACGAATAATCCGGCTAAAGAGGGTTTCGGTAGAATCGCTCATGGATTTGATTGCAGGATAGTGGGGCTACAGCCGATTTTAGGGGGGATGAGACATTAGGCCCAGGTCTAAAGCGTCTCGTTCAGAAAAACTTAAGCTCCAAAACTTAAGCTCCTAGGGCTGGCATCACGGTCAAATCGCCGCTCAGATGAATGCGATCGCAGGTGATTGACACCTGGTCGAGATGCACCAGTGGCCCCAGGTCGAAGCGATACCCTTGCAACTCTTTTAAGGCCAGTCCGCGTCGAGCGTTGGGCGTGGGGAGCCATTCTGGCTGTTCCAAGGCTAAACAGTTGGGTTGGGCTAGGGTCAGGCCCGTTCTTAGGGTGACGGGCACTGTCTGATGGGTTTGGGGCGATCGCAGTTGGGTGTGCAGCCGGAGCCGATCGGGTTCGAGGGTGAGGGTTAGGGCTTCTAGGGCGAGAGAGTCTGGCGTCAGATCGTCGGCATCAAAGGCCGCGGCAATTTGTTCTGGCACCAGCTGAAACAGCAGATTCAGGATGGTCTGCTGCAAGAGGCTAGAGGCGAGCGAGGCCTGGGCATGGTCAGCGTCAATCTGGGTATCAATGTAGACGGGAATCGGCTCTAAAAGCTGGATGGGTTTGCCCTGGAAAATCTGTCTGAGGTTGAGCTTGATCTTGTGACCGCTGAGTTTGATCCGGCTCAGGTGCAGCCCCCGATAAACCGCAGCTTCAGCCTGGAGCTGCACCTGCTCAATCTGACCTCGCAAAATTTGGCGATCGCCACTGGCAATTTGAATTGAAAGCGTGTCTACCGACTCCACCTGAGACCGCAGCCACAGATTCAGAGCGGGCTCCAAAATGCGGCTGATCAGTCCTCGCTGAGACTCAGCCATAGCATTGCCCCACAACCTCACTAGATCTTAGGACACAAACGTCTTCAACTGAAAGTGAAGCACAAAGCCAAGCAATACCCGATAGCCCAAGGTGTACCGGATAATAAGGAATGGGTAGATTACATTCACGTTAATCGATCGCACTTTCATGCTCTATGGCCTCCCAGAATCAAAATCCTGAACAAATCGCTCGCGATCGCATTGATCAGCTTTTGCGCGATTCGGGCTGGTTGGTTCAGCCTAAAAACAAGATTGATTTGGGGGCTGGGATTGGGGTTGCGATTCGCGAGTATCAGACCGACTCAGGGCCAGCGGATTATGTCTTGTTTGTCGATCGCAAACCTGTGGCTGTGATTGAAGCCAAGCGAGAAGAAGAAGGGTTGCGGCTAATGGTGGTTGAGGAGCAGTCAGGCACCTATGCCGATAGCAAGCTGAAGTACTTGAATAATGCTCCGTTACCGTTTGTGTTTGAGACCACGGGATTGGTGACGCGGTTTACCGAGATGATAATCGCAAGTTGATAGTCCATTTTAGTAAAGGATGGAGGAAATATTGCTGGATTCATTTCCTTCAATCTTTTCTCTGATTAAGCGGTTGTACTCATGAATAAAACTCCAAATCGCACCGACGTGGTTCTCTAGTTTCTTCGAAAAGGACAGTGTTTTCCTCACTAATCGTGAAACCCGTTGTCTCAGCGTGTTATTGAACCGTTCGATATAGCTTGTCAAACCACTGTCTTTACCGACTGCCCGGTGACGCTGAGCCGGAATAACCGTCTCGTAGGCTTCCCAGTAATCTGTGTAGACTGTGGCACATTGCCGATACACTTCCGGTAACGACTGCCACAACGCTCGGGCTGATTCTCTAGCGCGTTCGCGCAGCGTCGCCTTCAGCGAATTGCCAATGTGACAGACAATGATTTCTCGGGTGTCCGAATTTTCTCTATCCTTTACACTAATGCATCACTACCATTCTCTGCCTGCTTCGGGTTCCCAGAAGGGCAACTCTGGATACTGAGACCGTCGTTTGATTGCCTGCAAGTGCCGAGCAACACTACTTTTGGGAATTTCTGTGGCAGTTGCGATGGCACAAATACTCTGCTGGGTGTTATGGCTCATGTATTGAAAGACTTTGTGGCATCGATCCCTTATATTGAGGTTCATCGTTCCCTTGTTTTAGTATATCAAGGTACGATATTTGGCATTGTGCTCCGGCACAGGCTTTTTCCTTGGACTCCATACGATCAATCCCTCAAACTGTCCCGCTTTACGCTGCATCCCGACGTGCCCAAGCGGTGAGCCGCCAAATTAACCAAAATAATGCGCTAGAGCCTAGGGCAATAATGCTCCACTGCACTACATTTGTGAGCGTTTTAAGGCTATTTTCCTGTTGAGTGCTCTGGAGTTTAGCCTGCTGCGTTGTGACATCAGCTTGGATCTGCTCGGTCAGGCTGGCTTTGAGTGCAGGTGTGGTTTGTGCTTCGGTATTCGATGGGGCTAGGAATTCTGGCAAGCCCGATGCAGTGGCGATCGCCTCAAGTTCGCTGCGG
>CAZXWR010000438.1:0-2843 GCA_964644325.1 uncultured bacterium | reverse complement strand
GATGCCATGCTCGTAGCCACTTCCTAGCAGACACCATTTCCTGATCTATCTGCGCCCCTAAAATAGACAGTAAGCCTTCTCTCTGGTTTCCGAAGCCCAATGGTTAGCGACTGTGAAAATCAGCCCATACTGCGTCCCCATGAATTTGCCTGTCTGCACCACGAAACCCTCTTTCTCTACCTAGAAATCATTGACGTGATTGCAGTCCGACAGCGGTACTGGGCTCGTCCCATTGTGATGCGAGAAGCTGCTTCTCCCCCTGTTCCTGAACCCATGGGGGTATTCGGTGAGCCGTTTACAGTTTATGACGTGCGCAAATGTCCAGATTTGCTATGGCCCAGTTCGCTATTTCGCTGCGTTTTTGATACTGAATTGCTGCCGTTACTCGACTATCTAGAGCCCAAAGACCCGGTTTTAAATCACAGGTTGACAACCGCTGACAAAGCAGCCCAGCAAAAACTACAGGAACTAACGCAGAAAATCTGGCAGAACTTCCCCCATGCGTTTCAAACTACCCTAGCCAAGTAAGTAAGGCGGTACAGGTTCTATACTGTACCGCTCAGGTCTTAATCTACAGGCATGACACCGCTCAGGGAACAGCCGTCAACTGAGACTGATGTACAGAGCGAGCCAACATGCGGAGCATTTGGGCGGTAGTTTCAAAATCCACACAGGCATCCGTGATGCTCTGGCCGTAGGTCAAAGTGGATAAATCTGCGGGTAGCGATTGATTCCCCGCGACCAGATGGCTTTCAATCATCACGCCTAACAGATGATGAGACCTAGCCTGGATTTGAGCTGCAACATCTTCCAAAACAGCAACCTGACGGTTGTGGTCTTTTTTGGCGTTAGCGTGGCTACAGTCCACCATGATGCGCGTGTTAAGGTTGAGGCGCACCAGTTCTTGCGCAGCAGCTTCGACATGCTCGGCCGCAAAGTTTGGGCCTGATTTTCCGCCGCGTAAGACTAAGTGCGTATCCGGATTCCCTTTGGTTGAGACAATACTGGCCAGTCCATGCAGGTTAATCCCGAGAAAATGATGGGGCTGGCTAGCAGAGAGCATCGCGTTGATAGCAGCCTGGAGACTGCCATCTGTGTTGTTTTTAAAGCCAATGGGCATGGACAAACCTGATGCCATCTCGCGGTGGGTTTGACTTTCTGTCGTCCGTGCGCCAATGGCCGTCCAGGCAATAATGTCGGCAATATATTGGGGGGTGATGGGATCGAGCAGTTCTGTAGCAGCCGGTAGCCCTAATCTGGCTAGATCTAACAAGAGCTTCCGTGCCAGTCTGACTCCAGTATTGATATCGTAGCTGCCATCCAGGTGCGGATCATTAATTAACCCTTTCCAACCAATGCTGGTGCGAGGCTTCTCAAAGTAGACACGCATCACAATTTCTAAGTCGGCTGCAAGCTCCTGTCGCAGGCCAGCTAGCTTCTCGCCATAGGCAAGGGCGGCATCTACATCGTGAACTGAGCAGGGGCCAACAATGACTAGCAGACGGCGATCCTCATTGCGCATGATGTTACGAATGCGATCGCGAGTTTCTGCGACCAGGGAGGAGGCCGCAGCTGTAATTGGGAAATCGTGATGAAGGAGAGCAGGGCTAATCAACGGTCGAGTCTCTACGACATTGAGGTCATAGGTTTTGTGCATGACAGATATTGAAAGGAAGAACGGTATGAAGGTTGAAGCAAGCTCACAACACCAACGTCGTAAAAACTTAGTCGTGGAAACTTAAATGTGGGGGTTACTCACCCGTCAGGAACTGATGACCCCGATGACCTGTCTCCAGAACTCATGATTGGCTTAGGGGTTATTGGCTTAGGGGTTATTGGCTTAGGGGTTAGCTTGAAGTCTAACTGGGCTGAATCATAGACTGGGTGGCTCTCTTTCCATAGTAAAGGTTGCGTGCAGGAGTTGCTGATTTCAAGAGTTGCGGATTGCAAGGTTATGTGGCGCAAGCCTTAGGGTGATCAACTGCTAGACGGTTACTGAGATAAGTTATTAAACCAGCTCAGAATCGTTTGCAGTCCAAACCCTGGAAGCTTCCAGCCAAACAGCTCTAGTCCCGGCTCAACTTTGACGGGGTCAGCAACCACTTCCACCTGAGGCGATCGCCAGTAGGTCACGGCTGGGGTCAAAGGCTGGAGAACGGTTCCAGGGTAATAAAACTGTAAGATCTGAGCGGCAGGCCAGCCCAGGCGACTCAGCGCGTAAGAACCCGTTTGACTAAGACCCACCGCATGGCCGAGACCACCTCCAATAAAAGCGAACCCCTTCAGGCTCTTTTTATCAGGCTGAACTGTGGGTACAACATAGAACAGCAGACTGTTTGGCGCATCAAAGGCGCGTAAAATTTCATCTTTCGTCAGCACGATCAAGCCAACATCAGTCTTAACCTGTAATTTCTGCACACGGCCTGCACTAGAGCGCTCAATCACCGTTAGATTCTGAATCGTGTTGAAGTTAGTTAAGGGATGTTTCTGTTGACCTAAAAATTCCTTTAGGTTTTGATTCAGCTCCTGAATCGAGCCATCTTTCCGCCAGCGCAGGTAGTCCCACCCGTCCTCGTTAAACCCCTGTTTGAGCTGGATAAACGCCCGAAAGCTGGCTTCATCCGAGAGGTTACGTGTCTTTAAATCCCAAATCTGATTCGGGTAAGCGTCAATCTTGGCGGTCAAATAGGGGCGCGGCTCGCCTTCCCAAACATCTTCAAAAGGGGCCGTAACGCCTCCAGTTGTGGAGGAATACAGCGCATCAATGAGTTCGTTGTTGTAGGTGAGCACTTGGCCGGCTGTACTAGAAATGGCCCAGTCGGCCCGAGCATCCACACCGCTCA
>CAZXWR010000437.1:0-2857 GCA_964644325.1 uncultured bacterium | reverse complement strand
TGATTGAAAGCCCACTATGAAAAGGCTTCCACGACTTGTGGGTAAGGCATAGATTGTATGATCGATTTCACCCCATATCTCTTCAAACAAAGTCCTGACCTGAATTTCGCAGCAAATATTCGATTGTTCTTTGGGCTTTACTACGTAATGGATGCTGGTGTAATAGGAGTCCTTTATTTTTGGCTCCAAACCCAATTCTCTGAAGTAAGTACTTGATTCAGGATCCCATGAGTATGCGACGGGATTTTCACGAAAAAACCAATCACCACTATTCACTTGCTGCTCTATTAGTTGATGTATTTGCGAAAACTGATCTTGATAAAGATGTAAAACCCTAACTCCGGCCAAGTCTGTTACTCGATCAAAGAGATTGTCTGGAGTTAACGGATCATCTTCATCCCACTTTCTTTCTATTTTATCCTTTAAGTGATCAATATCTTTGAGACGATTTTTAATGGTGTAAATAATTGGATTTCCGTATTTGTTAAGCTCTGGATCCAATTTAAAAGTGTCTACCACCGCATTCATAAATCGTTCGAAAAGGTGCTTTTCATTAATATAGGTCTGAACAATATCATCAATTATCTGTTTATCCATTGTTCACCCCAACAGCTCAATACGAGAAAGAAGATCCTTACAAAACTCAATATAGTTTCCTCTGGTTTCTCGATACTTGTTACCTGCTCCCCTTAATGTGTTTATATGCTCCGGATCCAAGCTTGGCAAATCCGGAATCTTCCACATTGGATTGTTGTAATGCTGCGCCATAGAGGGAAATGTGTTATGCGTGTGCATAACCGAAGTCCCACCTATTGGTTCAGCCAATAATTCTGAGGTTAAATGGGATCTAATATCTTCTTGGATATTTTCTTCAATAGTTGTTGGTATTTGATTTGCGTAATTTAAATGGGCATGAGCCAGATCCCATTTGTTTTTATATCCACCATATCTTTTCGCGTTATAAATTGTATACCCAAGAAAGGTAACAAAACTTTCAGGGAAAGAATGTCTTTTCTCATCAGAGATAAGCTTATAGACAATATTAAACTCATCTTTCCATGAGGACAGCGCTTTACCAATGTTCTTTATTCCATACAGGCTGAATAAGTCTGGTGAAGCTGGAACAAAAAATCCGTCCACTGTTGAAATAATAACTTTGTTCAGTGAGCCTAAACTTGGAGATGTGTCTATCACTACATAATCATAATCGTATAGCTCTGAATATTTTTCAGATAGCGATCTAATTTTAGTGATGGTTCTAATTGATAAAGGCTCACCCCTGTAGATATCGGTCCAACGGCTTGCAACCTTCTCCTCATACAAATGCAATGTTAGTCTTCCAGGAATAATGTCCAAATTTACAGCCAGGTAAGCCGGAGGAGGAAGGCGATCATGGTCGCCAGTACCCTCTTCGGTTGGTTTTAACAAGAAGTGTAAGCTTCTCGGGGTTGATATTAATTTTTCATATTCCTCATCACTACATTTCTTCTTAGAAGACTCATATCCCTCATCTATAAATCTGTCTTCGCTCGCCCAAATATCGTGAATATATTCTTGGTTCAATGAATATATTGTTAGATTACATTGGGGGTCGGCATCAATAATAAGTACCTTTTTTCCCATTTCAGCAAGCGCTTGTGAGACGTGGTAGGTAAGAGTTGTTTTTCCCACGCCTCCCTTGTTATTGAATACCGATATTATTTTCAACGCTAATTTCCCTTAAATTGATTAAACATTATTGCCAATAACTGGCGTTTTAGGTTGATACTCGACTAGTGCTAACTCTTATTAGACGGATAGTATCTGCCCATATCGCTTAATTTGTAATTTGGGCAGATAATCTCTATCTATGCGGCCCTAATCTGGCATATAGGTGAATTAATAGCCCTCTATCCTGCGGATGATAGTTATATGGGTAGAATCAATCCGCCTAAATAGGCCAACCGTCAACATAGATCGAGACTCATCCACCCATATACCCTTTTCAGAAATATGGGCAGAACGCTCTCCACCCATGCCGTTCCTTCAAAGCAATAGGTGGAAATAGAGCATTAGGTGTCTCAACCCATTGCCCCTCTCCTTACTAAAGAAAGTTCCCCTACGCATACTGCCAATGCTAGCGGGTCGTTTGCCTCGAATGTAGCCATTCCCAAATTGTGAAAACCATTGCGAGGTAGCAACTTAGCTTTTCAATAATGGCTACTTACATACCAAATGACCCACTAGGAGAATTCAAAACAAAAAACAGCTCAGTCCCTGCCTCTCGCACCACTGAGCTACCTCACATCAAACATTCAGAGCGATCGCCTTCACCAGTCAAAGCCCAAGGCGATGGCCATTTTACCCGACTTATCCAGCGCGTGCTCAACCATCGCATACAGCAACCCGCGATCGCTTTCTTGACGAGGGGCGATCGCCTCGTGCAAGTCTGGATCAGCAACAGGCGATCGCACTCCCCAAGATCCGCGATCGCATCATGGAACAGCTGGCAGCACCACATCTTCGTAGAGTGTCGTCAGCGTATCGGTGAAGTCGAGACTCTGTAGATGAAACCTCTCCCCTTCAGCGCTGTAGGACTGCAAGACCCAAAGTCCCGCCTCATTCCGGCGAAAACACTCCACCCGCAGATGGCGGGTGTTGATCAACACATACTCTTAAAGACTCAGTAGATCGAAAAGGCCGAGAAATGGGGCTATTGAAAGGGTAGTCTCAGGCTAGAAGCGTTGGAAATTAGCCATGAAAACTACCCCAACCTCATTTTCTCCTCTACCTGCCCACTTGTGATGTTTTTGATCTACTGAGACTATATAGTTGGAGAGAGCAGGCGAGGCAGTTGCAGGTTAACCGTTGCGGTTTA
>CAZXWR010000436.1:0-2868 GCA_964644325.1 uncultured bacterium | reverse complement strand
CCTACCTGGAATATGCCATGAGCGTCATCGTGGGTCGGGCGCTGCCCGATGCCCGCGACGGCCTCAAGCCGGTTCATCGGCGCATCCTCTATGCGATGCACGAGTTGGGGTTGGCCCCGGATCGCCCATTTCGGAAATGTGCCAGGGTGGTCGGGGAAGTCTTGGGTAAGTATCATCCCCACGGCGATACGGCAGTCTATGACGCCCTGGTGCGGATGGCGCAGGATTTTTCCATGCGCATTCCCCTGATCAACGGCCACGGTAACTTTGGTTCCATTGACAACGACCCGCCTGCGGCCATGCGGTACACCGAATGTCGGTTGCAGGCTCTGAGTAGCGATGCCTTGCTCCAGGATATTGAGCAAGAAACCGTTGACTTCGCCGATAACTTTGACGGGTCTCAGCAGGAGCCGATTGTCCTGCCCGCCCGAGTGCCGCAGCTACTGCTAAACGGTTCTTCCGGGATTGCGGTGGGGATGGCCACCAATATTCCGCCCCATAACCTGGGTGAGCTGATTGATGGCCTAGTGGCCCTCGTGCGCAACCCAGACATCACGATTCCGGAGCTGATGCGTCACATCCCTGGCCCCGACTTTCCCACAGGGGGCCAAATTTTAGGGGTGAGCGGCATCCGGGAAGCCTATGCCACTGGGCGCGGCTCTATTACGATGCGCGGCGTTGCCACCATGGAAACTCTGGAGCAGCGGGGTCGTCCAGATCGGGAGGCCATCATCATTACTGAGCTGCCCTACCAGACCAATAAGGCAGCGATGATCGAGCGCATTGCCGAGATGGTGAACGAAAAGCGCTTAGAAGGCATCTCTGATATCCGCGATGAGAGCGATCGCGATGGCATGCGGGTGGTGATTGAGCTGCGGCGGGATGCCTATCCCCAGGTGGTTCTGAATAACCTTTACAAGCAGACCCCGCTGCAATGTAACTTTGGGGCCAACATGCTAGCGCTGGTCAATGGTGAGCCGCAGCTGCTGGATCTGAAGAAATTTCTGACTGTGTTCCTGGAGTTTCGGGAAGAAACCATCACCCGGCGCACCCAGTATCAATTGCGCAAAGCTCAAGAGCGCGATCATCTGTTGCAGGGGCTGCTGATTGCCCTGGAAAATTTAGACCCTGTCATTGCCCTGATTCGGCACTCGGCAGATGCCGCCATTGCCCGCCAGGATCTGATCGACCAGTTCGGGCTCTCCGAGGTGCAGGCGGACGCGATTTTGCAGATGCAGCTACGACGGCTGACGGCCCTGGAGTCGGAAAAGATCCAGCGGGAGCATGACGACTTACAAACCCAGATTGCTGACCTCCGCGATATTTTAGAGCGGCGAGAGCGACGGCTGGACATCATTGAATCTGAGTCGCTAAAGCTCAAGGAAAAATTCGCTACTCCGCGTCGAACGGTGATTGAGGTAACCGGAGGCGATCTTGACGACATCGACCTCATTGCCAACGAACAGTCTGTGATTTTGGTGACGGAGCAAGGCTTCATCAAACGGATGCCCATCAGCACCTTTGAAGCCCAAAGTCGAGCCACGCGGGGTCGGGCCGGGGCTCGCATTAAAGAAGATGATGCTGTAGAACATTTCTTTGCCTGCTGCGACCATGACAGCATCTTGTTCTTTACCGATCGGGGCGTTGTCTTTAGCCTCCGGGCCTATCAGGTGCCGCTGGGGTCGCGAACCTCGCGAGGGGTGCCCGTGGTGCAGCTGCTGCCCATTCCCCGTGAGGAAAAAATCACCTCGGTGATTCAGGTGAGTGAGTTCCTCGAAGATGAATACCTGGTGATGATGACGGCCCAGGGCTTTATCAAGAAAACGGCTCTGTCGGCGTTTGCCTCGATTCGCTCCAATGGTCTGATTGCGATTTCCCTGGAGGAAGGGGATGAGCTGCGCTGGGTGCGGCGGGCTAGGGCCGAGGACAGCATCATCATTGGCTCCCGGTTGGGTATGGCCATCCATTTCCGGGCCAACCACGAGCAGCTGCGGCCCTTGGGACGCGCGACGCGCGGGGTGCGGGCCATGAATCTCCGGCAGGGGGATGAGCTGATTGGTATGGATATTTTGCCCAGTGATGTCGCCGCTAGCCTAGCGGAGCAGGACGACGTTGAGGATGAACTGGACGTTGAAGATGGGGCAGAGGATACGGTTGAGCTAGCGCCAACTCCAGGCCCGTGGGTGCTGGTGATTACTACGAGCGGCTTTGGCAAGCGGGTGCCAGTTTCGCAGTTCCGCCTCCAAAATCGGGCTGGCAAGGGGCTGAAGGCCACTAAGTTTAAGTCGGTGACTCCTGCGGATCAGATGGCGGCGCTGCGGATTGTGAATGCTGATGATGAACTGATGCTGATCACCAGTCGCGGCATTATTATCCGGCAGGCTATTGATGCCATCTCTTCCCAGTCACGGGCAGCCACGGGGGTGCGGGTGCAGCGTCTAGATGAGGATGATGCGATCGCAGCGGTCGCGGTGGTGCCCCTCATGGAAGAGGCAGATGAAGCCTTGGATGCCGAGGCAGACGGAGTGCAGGACGAAGCCCCTGAAGCGATCGCCTCAAGTGCTGAGGGAGACACAGAAGTGGCATCAGAGGAAGAGTAGCTTACTGTATTTTGGGAAATGTACTAAGTGCTCAACGCCTTACGGCATCAGAGGTTTCGGCACGCTAGGAGCAATTGGGACTCGTATGCGCAAGCTAGTGTGCTCAACGCCTTACGGCATCAGAGGTTTCGGCACGGCTTCAATCGGCAACAAATTGTCAAAAGGTTTTGGTGCTCAACGCCTTACGGCATCAGAGGTTTCGGCACACAGCCTCCGGGTCGCTGTAGCGGACAAAACACGGTGCTCAACGCCTTACGGCATCAGAGGT
>CAZXWR010000435.1:0-2872 GCA_964644325.1 uncultured bacterium | reverse complement strand
GGGGCCAGAGCAGACGCTGAATCAGATAAATCAGCACGCTGTAGGTGCCGACGCTGAGGGTGCCGTTCACCACCTGGAGGCCACCGCCGCCCAGGGTGACCAGAAATGCTAGCAGGATGAACCCGCGAATCAATGGAATAAAGGCGGCGCTGAGGACGATCGCCCTTTGATTGCTGCGGCGGTAGGCTTCACTTTCTTGGCGAATCTGCTCGGCTTCAAAGGCTTCGGTAACAAAGCTCTTAATGGTGGTGATGCCGCCCAAATTATTGGCCAATCGACCATTGAGCAAGCTCACCCGTTCCCGCACTGCGGCGTAGCGGGGCGCCAGCCGTTTCTGAAAGGCGATCGCCCCCCAGATTATAAAGGGCATCGGGAGCATCGACAGGCCCGCCACCCCCGGTGCGAACCAGAAAAACGCCCCACCAATCAGCAGGACAGTGGTGAGCAACTGGAGCACTTCATTGGCACCCACATCCAGAAACCGCTCTAGCTGGTTGATGTCGTCACTTAAAATCGACATCAGGCCACCGGTGCTTTGGTTCTCAAAGAAGCCCATCTCTAGGTTCTGCAGGTGGGCGTAGGTTTCCAGCCGCAGCTCATGCTGCATGGTCTGGGCTAAATTCCGCCAGAGTCTGGCATAGGCATACTCAAACAGGGATTCCAGGCCCCAAATCAAGGCCGAGAGCAGGCAGATGGCCCCTAACTGGTGGGTGACCTCAGTTAAGCCCCACTGTCCCAACAGCGATCGCTCTGGGGCCACGACCGCATCGACTGCCATGCCGATTAGGGCTGGTGGGGCCAGGTCAAAGACCTTGTTGAGAACGGAACAGAGGCTGGCTAACCAGACTTGACGCGCATGGGGGCGGCTATAGGCCAGCAGTCGCTGGAAGGGAGAAGCCGCACGGGGCGATCGCGCGGCGGAGCCAGATGGACGCATAGTAAGGGACGATCGTGAGAAGAACAGAGCCTACCCATCTGCCGTACATTTAGGCGGGGCAAAACATCCGCGCCAGCAAAATGGCCACTTGCAGGATGAGGCAGGGCATACTCAGTCATAGCCTAGTCTATTAGGATAGTCCTGGTAGAAATCAAGTACCTGCAAACGCACAGTCTGGCATCAACCATGACGAACGACCTTCAGTCCCTGACCGAAATTCCCCTGTCCACTGCCAGCGATCTTCAGGCCCTAGCCCCTGACGGCTTAGACGGAGATGTTTCCGTGACAGTCACTAAACTTGAGGGGCGACAGCGCAAAATTGAAGCCTGGATTGACTTGGCTGCACCGATAGAATCTGTCTGGCAGCTGCTGACCCACTATGAAGCGCTGCCTGAGTTTATTCCCAACCTAATCCGCAGCTGTCGCGTGGATCACCCCGAGGGCTGTGTCCGAATTGAGCAAGTGGGCACTCAGAACCTGAAGGTCATGACCTTCTCGGCGCGGGTCGTGCTGGATATGACCGAACAGTATCCGTCCAAGATTGGCTTCACGATGGTCGAAGGCGACTTCAAGTCTTTTTCGGGCTATTGGTCTTTAGCGCCGATTGTGACGCCTGATTTTGCGGGCACCCGCTTGACCTATTGCCTAGAAGTTTGGCCCAAGCCCACCATCCCCGTCTTTGCCATTGAGCAGCGTTTGCGCAAAGACTTACCCGCCAACTTACGCGCCATCCAATCCCAGCTGACCGAGTAAAGTGCGGGTGCACCAGAGGCTTTCACTTCGAGTGGGACAGCGGCTCTTGCAGGTCATCTATGAGCTGCTCTAGGTTTTGCTGCTGGGTTTTGCGAGAGGTGCGGCGGTAGCGCTTCGAGTCTAGTTTCGGCTCGTATTGGGTATTGCCTCGGCGGTTACTCTTCGCCTTCAGTCGCGATTCTGGGTTGCGCGTTTGCTGGCACTGGGTCTGGTAAGCGATCGCCTCTTCTAAAAAACTGAGATAGTCCGGGTAGCGTTCCCAGCTCGTTTCTTGGACAACGCAGCCCGGTTCATCCCGGTGCAGACAGTTCTTGAACTGACAGGATGCCTGAAGTAGGCGATCGCGCATTTCCGGGAAATAGTGAATCATCTGTTCTGGGGCGCAGTCAATCAGGGGTTGCGTGAATCCGGGGGTGTCCGCCAAGAGCCCCCCCTCCGGCAGCTCAAATAGCTCTACATGGCGCGTGGTGTGTTTGCCACGACGCCAGCGATCCGAAATATCGCCCACCCGCAGCGCTGCTTCTGGAATCAAGGCATTGATTAAACTCGACTTGCCGACGCCCGAGGGGCCAGCCACCACTGTAATTTGATCCTGAAGACAGGTTTGCAATGGTGTGATGCCCAAGTCGCTATAGATGCTCAGCAAGAGGGGGCGGTATCCCCATCGCGTCAGGCGATCGCACCAGGCTTGCTGTTCTCGCTTTGGCACTAGGTCTGCTTTGCTGAGGCACAGGATCACCCGTAACTGCTGACGTTCAATGGCCACCAGAAAGCGGCTGAGCTGATAGCAATCAATGACCGGATCCGCCATTGAAAACACAAGGAGTGCCTGATCGGTATTGGCAATGGGCGGTCGCTGGAGTTCGTGGCGGCGCGGCAGCACCGCCCCAATGGCGCCCCGCTGACCAGACCAATCCGGCTCCTCAATCAAAACGCGATCGCCAACCAATACCTGCTGACCCAGCTTCTTGAGTCTGGCTCGACGAGTGCAGAGCAAATCTCGACTGCCAACATCATTGGCATGCGGGAGCGAATTCTTTTCAATCTGCACACGGTAGAAATTGGCCTGTACCGCGAGCACTGTCCCCTGGCACTGTGCCTTGTTCGTCTGGCTGTTCATCCAGCTGGCGGACTATCGACCGGGCAGCGAACCTGAAGCGCAAAAAAGTCATCTTTGGGTGC
>CAZXWR010000434.1:0-2875 GCA_964644325.1 uncultured bacterium | reverse complement strand
TGGAAGAAGCCGAAAACTGCAACCGGATGGCTTTTATGGTGGCGGGCAAAATTGTAGCCCAGGGTTCTCCGACCCAGATTAAAGCCAGTCAGCCGGGTCAGCTGCTGGAGCTGGTCACCAGCCACACCCAGGCAGCTTCAAACCTGCTGAAACAACAGTTGGATCCCTGGCGAGTTTCTATTTTTGGCGATCGCCTCCATCTGGTGCTCGATCATCCAGACGCTGATCTGGGTGCGGTCAAACATTGGTTGCAGGCCGCTCACATTGAAGTTAAAGCCCAGCGCACCCTGCCCTTTTCCCTGGAGGATGCCTTTATTGGCACGGTGCAGCGGGCCGCATCAGAGGCTGCGTCAGAGGCTGCACCATCAGGCCAACCCAATTCAAGTCAACCCAATTCAGAACCCCCTTCTCCATGAAGCGCATCCTAGCCCAAGCTGCCAAAGAACTGGCCCAGTTCCGCCGCGATCGCCTCACGGTGGCGTTGGCCTTCATTTTGCCCCTGGGGATGCTGCTCATTTATGGCTATGCGATCCGGCTGGAGACCAAAAATATCCCCATTAGCATCCAAGATTTTGATCACTCCCCCCTCAGCCGCACTTACATCGAGCGACTCTACGCGACGCGTCAATTCATCCCGACTCCGCCTGGGGCAACGCCCCTCGACCCCCTCGATCGAGGCACTGCAAAAGCCACGGTCATTATCCCGGCTGACTTCAGCCGCGACCTCAAGGCCAAGCGACCCGCAACCATTCAGGTGCTGGTGGATGGCACGGATGTCAACAACGCCCGCGTCATCCAAAACAGCATCAAAGCCACCACCAACTTTTTTATCCAGACCCTGCCGAATGTCAGCCGTCCTGAGGGGATTCGGGCTAGGGTGCGGCTCTGGTTTAACCCCGGTCGCCAAGAATCGCTCTACATTGTACCCGGCATTTTTGGCGTGATTCTGTGGGTTTTTCCTTCTATGCTGGCGGCGATCGCCATTGTGCGCGAGAAGGAACAGGGTACGGCAATCCAGGTCTATGCCTCAGACTTAACGGCCACGGAATGGCTGCTGGGGAAAGGACTCGCTTATTGGCTAGTGGCCCTAGGGGAAACGGTGGTGGTAATGACTGTCGCGGTGGGTTTATTTGGCCTGCGCCTCCACACCGGGCCTTTGCCGCTCCTGTTGGGGACAGGCATCTTTCTCGCGACGGCTGTCTCCTTTGGCCTGTTTGTTGGGGCACGCTCCAGCAATCAGAATGCCGCGGTGCAGGGTACGGCGATCGCTGGATTCTTAACAGCTTTTTTACTCTCAGGGCTCATTTACCGTCTGGAAAACATTCCGTTTCCCCTGTCGCTAGTCTCCAATATTATTCCCGCCCGCTACTATATTCTGCTGACCCGAGATGCTTTTTTACGGGGCACAGGCTGGCCCGGTATCTGGTATGTGCCCCTGGTGATTGGCTTCATCGGCATTCTTTTATTTTGGATTGCCACCCAGATCATGGGTCGGATGCAGCTGTCGGATTAAGCACTGCTTGGCAACAGAAGCACGAGCCTTAACTTGAAGCACTGGTCAGTCGTGTATTTCGAGCACCCTCTCGCCTGCCCTTGTTAGAGAAGAGAAAAATGGCATAAGATGTACGGAGTTACCGTACGGGCTAGAGTCTCTCAATGGATACTGTGAGTGTCAATAAGTTTCGAGATACATTAAAAGACTGCGTAGAAAGAGTGATCAGTCAGCATCAACCGATTAAAGTCACGCGTCGAAACGGAGAAGACTTTGTTGTCGTCAGCGCTGAGGATTGGGAGCGAGAGCAGGAAACATTGCATATCCTGCAAAACAATAGCCTCATGAAGCAAATTTCCGAGTCAATGGCAACTCATATTCACAGGCAGGGCTATTCACCGACAAATGAGGAAGTGAATGAGATCCTTGGTATTTGAAGGAGACACCTGGAATGAGTACGAAAGACTGAGGGAAAGGGATAAAAAGCTGCACAAAAATCTTTGCAGGATACTCAAGGAAATGATGAGAGGAGATCCAGGTTCAGGCATTGGGAAACCGGAACCGCTCAAACATAATTTATCTGGTCTTTGGTCTCGACGACTCTCTCAGAAAGATCGAATAGTCTATAAATTTGACAGCGACTATATTTATGTCTTTGCGATCGGCGGTCACTATGACCAACTGGGATCGATCTTGCGCCGTTCAGGTTAGCGGCGCGGTCGAAGCACACGAGCACGAAGCCAGGGTACACAGTACCCGCTCCCATTGCGCTGAAGGGTTAGGGAATGCCTACCCACACCCAGCACCCTAAACCTAGCAGAGTCAGAAAGACCGCGATCGCGAACTCTTATTAGGGATTGGCTGTGTCTTCTACCGCCCCAGACATTGGTTACTGGCTCTCCAAGAGCCAGTTTTGCAACTGCCATCGGAATGTCAATTGAGTAAAACCCGATGCAGGTCAATTGGGCACTGACCGGGTATCTAATACCAAATCCGGTTTCAAAAACCCCGAATCAAAGTAAGGATCCTGTATGGGTAAGAGCCGTTGTCCCCATTGTGAATCGTGGGTATCCAACTAGGATTTGGTATAAATCCCCAGTCAGTGATCATGTTGCGTTGGCGATTGAGCTTATACCTCATAGATACGGGCTTCTGGCGCATCTGGATGAGCATCACAGTAACAAGCGAACGCAGATTGAGCAGGAACTTGCTGTTGCGCTAAAGCAGTATTCAGTTCTTCAACTGCTTCCCATGCGAAGGTGACCGCAGCATGGCTCGTGCCATACATCGCGGTCAAACGTCGGGCATGCTCAAGCGCTGCGGAAAAAGTTGTTTCAAGGGCAGATTGGGACTCAGCGATCGCAACAGCACTGACGGCAGTGG
>CAZXWR010000433.1:0-2885 GCA_964644325.1 uncultured bacterium | reverse complement strand
CCATGCCAATTTGTCGCCGCAAGGAGTAGAGTTCCACCTTGGCAATGTCGTACCCATCCATTAAGATCCGGCCCTGCTGAGGCGAATAAAGTCGCATCAGCAGTTTGGTGAGGGTGCTTTTACCGGAACCACTCAGTCCGACTAGGCCAATAAACTCTCCGGGCTTAATTTCCAGGGATACCTGACTCAACTGTCGGGGGCCATTGGTGTAGCTGAAGGACACCGCCTCGTAGCAAATACTGCCCTGAATGAGGGGCATGGGAATATGCTGTCGTTCTTCTGCCGTGACCTCGGGGGGCGTCTCTAAAATATCGCCCAAGCGCTCCAAAGATAGGGCCGTCTCCTGAAAAGTTTGCCAGAGTTGAATCAATCGCAGTAGCGGACTGGTGGTATAGCTGGCAATGATCCGAAAGGCAATCAGTTCTCCGAGGGTGAGCTGACCCTCCAGCACCAGAAAAGCACCGACCCACAGTAACAATAACCCCGACAACTTGTTCAGAAAATTACTGATCGCCCCCGCCGCCGTTGAAGTAATCACCGACTGGAAGCCAGTGTTGACATATTGGGCATAGCGTTCCAGCCATTGCCAGCGCGACTTCAGCTCAATATTCTGGGCCTTGACGGTTTGAATCCCGGAAATCACTTCCACAAAATAAGACTGGGCCTGGGCATTGCGTTCGGCCTTGGCACGCAACTGACGGCGCATCAGCGGCGCAACACTGAGGGTGAGCAGTCCAAACAGGGGAACCGTCGCGAGGGCCACCAGGGTCAGAAGCCAACTGTAGGCCACCATCACAATGATGTAAACCACGGAGAAAATAGCGTCCAGGACAACGGTGAGGGCTGTGCCTGTTAAAAACTGGCGAATCTTCTCTAGCTCGTTAACACGGGTGGAGAGTTCTCCGACGGGTCGGCGCTCAAAATACTGAAGGGGCAGACGCAGCAGGTGCTCAACGACGGCGGATCCTAAT
Source organism: uncultured bacterium (assembly GCA_964644325.1). Lineage (GTDB taxonomy): Bacteria > Cyanobacteriota > Cyanobacteriia > Thermosynechococcales > Thermosynechococcaceae > CAZXWR01. Next base: position 1,914 of record CAZXWR010000433.1, on the reverse strand, counting down.
CTCAGGTCAATCCGGTTAGTGGTTTCGACAAACAGGTAGGTGCGAAAGCTGCTCAACAGCGCCTCAAAGATGGCTAGAACAACCAGAATTGTCCCTAGGACATTCAGGGTGTCTGGGCTATTTTGTACCAGTACTTTATCAATGATGATCTGAACCCCCAAGGGGTTAGCCAGCGCAAAAATCTGCACGAACAAAGAAGCCGCCAGGACTTCCAGGAGTCGCCAGCGATAGCGGCGGACCGACGGCCAAAACCAGCTCAGGCCAAATCGTTGCTGAGGGGTCGTCGCAGTTGGCTGCATCAGCAGCACTTCACCCACGTTCCCCCATAGATCCTGAAAGGTCGTGAGGGCAATCCGCTGGAGCCCCTGTTCTGGGGTAGCTAGGGTGACACGCTGGGCAGAAACTTCGTAGAGAACGGCAAACCCCGATTGCCAGGGGATAAGTACCGGAGTGGGCAGGCGACTCATGCGGTCTGCTGAGAGTTGCAGATGCTGTGCCTGAAGCCCCATAAAGTCAGCGATCGCACCGCAGGTCTTTAGACTAGGCGCCCAGCCTTCGCCGCTCTCGCCGCTCTGGGTCAGGATCCGGCGCAGGGTATCTCGCCGAAACGGTAAGCCCCAGTATTGGGCCAGCATCTGAAAGCAGGCTAAGGTACCATTTACTGGGCCACTGCCCCGACAAACTGGAAATCGCGGTCGTTTTTGCAGCGCCGGATCCGGAGATAGTTCAGGGGCCAGAGGAATCGCCTGTAACGCTTCGTCTGCTACCGTGGCCGATAGGGATAAACCCAATGGGGCCAGGGTATCGTCGTCAGCCGCAGCAGGCGGAAGACTCAAGACTGGTATCCCGATCAGTCGCACGGGTGCTTGACCTGGGTGCAGCGCTGGGTCAAACGGTTGACCAACTTCCAGCCCCGGACAATCGCTACTGCACAGCCACAGGTAGGTGTTGTCTAGGGTGCTGCCTTTGCGCCAGTACTGCACTTGCACCTGGGGCCAAAGGGCCTGCGTCAGCGCCATTAAGTCGGTTGCACCATCGGCTCGGCGCTGGAGTTCTGCCCCCAAAAGGTCAAAGCATTCAATATACCCACAGCGATCGCCAAAAAATTCTGCGAAGGCTTTTTCCGTACGCATTAGCTGCCCAAAGAGTGCAGCGGGAACCGTAAAGCAGATGGTTTCCACGGATGCCAGTACCGTTTCACAGGCGACCTTGCGGAGCAACCCCACCCAGCCACAGCAGTCACCGGGTTCCAGATGCTGCAAACTCACGGGAGTCGCAACACCAGGCGGATAACCAATCAAGCGGGCCTGACCTTGATACAGAAGCGCCACATAGGGCGGCAGTTGATCCCGGATTAGAATAGGTTGCCCCATGGCATAGCGCAGCAGCTTGCCCTGCTGTACAACCAGCGTCAACCCATCCGCTGATAGCCGATCAAACGGTTCCACAACTTGTAAAAAGCGAGGGAGATCAGATTGGAGCACCGTCATGGGTTGTCCTTTAGGAGCGTAATTTGCTCTGCCATTTGCTCTGCCAGCCACTGCTGAAATAACTCATCCAACAAACGCTGTTCCATAGCAGCACTATATTGTGCAGGTAGCCAGGCCTCAAGCTTCACAATCACAAACCAATCCTCAATCTTGAAAGGGGCGTTCACTTGATGCAGCTTTGCCACACGCAGCAACTTGGCAAGGCGAGCATGCAGGGTGCCAAGCTCACAAGGCCCCACAAAACCGCAGGTTTGTCGTTCAGCCCCCTGGGAATAATCCTGGGCCAAAGTCACAAAATCCGCTTCCTGCGTCTGCAGCCGGAAAAAGAGTTCTTGAATCACAAACTGATCCCGGTGACGAATCAGAGAATAGCCCGGATTTCTCACCAGGGCAGACAGAGAGGGTCAGAATTGCGCCAGCTTGT
>CAZXWR010000432.1:0-2888 GCA_964644325.1 uncultured bacterium | reverse complement strand
TCGAGCGTCTCTACCCAACCCCAAGACTGTCATAATCTGTGTGGTGGTCTACTAGCCTGATGGCTCTACTCAGCTTTTGGATCATTAACAACCTGATTGGCAGTGCCACCTTTGCAATTCTGCCAGCGACAGTCCTCGCTCGCAGCAACAACAACCCGGTCATTTGGGGCACCCTGCTGGCATTCTTTGGTTTAGGGGGACTTTTGGGTGGCCTCACCCTCAGCATTTGGGGTGGCCCCAAGCGGCGTATCCACAGCATTTTGATTGCCAGCGCTCTGTGGAAGCTGGGTATTGTTGTGTTGGCCTTGGCTCAGCAAACGGCCACTAAGATTGGTACTGCCCTATTCTCTGGGTTCTGTTCTCCGTTCCCAGAAAGTGCCAATCAATCCATTTGGATGTCGAAGGTAGAGCCAGAAGTGCAAGGTCGGGTATTTGCCACTCGCTTTTTGTTGACGCAGTTGAGTAGTCCAGTTGGATATGCGATCGCAGGTTCCCTCGCCGACCAATTCTTTGAACCCGCCATGCAGCCAGGAGGTCAGTTAGCCACTGTATTTGAACCTATTTTTGGTACCGGATTGGGCGCGGGCATGGCCCTACAGATTTCAATCTTTGCCACCTGTGGGATGTTAATTGCTGTTAGGGGATATAGTGTGCGGCAGCTGAGGGCTGTAGATATACTCCTGCCTAACCACAACGGTGGCAAGGAGTAAAAGCGCTTTCTACCTTGTACTCTATCTGCTGGCGATCGCAATTGCTAGATAAAGATGCATCGCACTGTCAGTTGGTAAAGGGTATTGTCTCACCGACCCGACGTAGGGCAGATAAACAATAACCACCGACCCCCACCGTGATTAACGCTATGGAGGTTAAAACGTACAGCAGGGCAATACCCGCACCGGGCTGAGTCCCTAGTACTGGCCCAATCGTTCCAATAACGACCCCTGAATGCACTAGCGGTTCAAAGACGCGGTCGGCGAGTAGTCCAGCAATTAGTGAGGCAACCGCACCAACACTTTGGAGTACAAATGAGTTGGCAGCAAACACGCGTCCCTGAATCTCTGGTGCTGCACTTTTCATCCACAATGCCGTCTCAGAGCTGCCCAAGAGCGGAAAGTTGAGCGAGGAACTGAACTGAGCTGAGAGCCACACAAAGGGCGATCGCCCTAGCCCAAAGGCTGTTTTCGCAACCCCTGCCCCGATATATCCCATCAACATGCCATGAATGCGTCGTTTGGGGCCACCCCAGACCGTCAATACGATCGCACCTGTGACTCCTCCAATGCCTGCAGCAGTGCCGATGGCTCCTAATACCTGAGCATTACTGTTAGAGCGAGCCAGGATCATCGGATCATCAATGGCACTGCCGAGATCATGAAAAAAACAAAACAGAGCCGTAATCAGCAGCAAAGACCGTAGGGGCGGATGCTGCCAGATATAGCGAATCCCAAAGGTGGCTTCTTGCCAGACCTTAGCAATTCTCCCCTTCGGTTGCAATTCAAGTGATTCATGGGTTGGTTGGACGGGTTGAGGGATGCGTGAATAGATGAGGGTGAAGATCGCAGCTCCGAAGGTTGCCAAATCAATGAGCAACACACCTGTAAGCCCAATGACGGGATAAAGCAGACCTGCTGCTGCGGGGGCCATAATAATTGACCCATAATGCACCACAGAGTTCATGCTGTTGGCGCGGGTATAGTGCTGGGGAGGCACCAAGATTGTAATGGATGTGGAATAGGCTAGCTGCTGAATTTGACCGAAGCCCCCATTAAAGGCGGCAGCCAGGTAGAGATGCCACAGCAACAGATGATCGGTGAGGTGGAGCAGCAGTAGGACTAGGGTGGAGAGAGATGCGATCGCATCCCCCACAATCATTAAATATTTGCGATTAAAGCGGTCCACAATAATGCCTGCAAAAAAAGCAACCGGGATCTGCGGCAGCTCATAAAAGAAGCCCACGAGCGCCAGGGCCGTTGCGGACCCCGTGAGCTGCCACGCCCAGAGCGTCAGGGCAAAACTGGTCATGTAGCTGCCAATCGTGGAAACCAGTTGACCGAACCAAATTAAAGTAAAGGTACGCATAGGAGCTATCAACGTGCTGAACGGATCGATGTGCGAACAAGATCTGACGTGCCCTACTCATACGAAAATGATTAAGACCTGAGCTCGACTTTATCCATCAAGCCGCATAGCAAAGTAGATCAGACCAGGTATCGAACAATTGCTTCGGGATTTTTACGCTGTCTGTACTTTCCTCCGACATCTGCAAAGTCTTCATTTGCCACAACTGTTTTCTCACCAGTGCGAGAGCATCAGCAAAAGTCGGGACTTGCTTTCGATACCAAGCAGTCTTTGGCAAATCAAAGCCATGTTCCCTCTGCCATTGCTCAGCTATGGTCACCACGATAGAGAACAAGGCCAACAAAGCAGGTGTCGTTCTGACGATCACAAAATCAGACCACTGCCTCTGAGACTCCATACCAAGATGTGCCCGAGCTTCCTCAAAGGTGACCTCTACCTGCCACCGCAGTCGAAACCATTGCAGAATTTGCACAGGTTCAGCCGCTAAGTCAGTACACAACAATGCCTGTGTCTTGAATTTGCCCTTGGGATCTCGGATTAGCACCCATCGAATGGGTACTGCTGGTTTGCCCGTTTTGTACCACAGCGCAGTTGATGAGGTTACATTGAGCCGATAGTTGCCCTGCCCATACCAGTCTTGGAGAACAATGCTCTGCCAGGGAGTTAATGGATTTTCGAGCAATGTTTTCAGGGCAGGCAAGCGTGCCCCAACCTTGCGAGGACGGCCCATCTGTTTGGGTTGGCGCGGTGGCGCAGGCAGAAATAGTTCGGCGTCCAACCGCAGGCGCGTCACCACATGCACGGGTTTA
>CAZXWR010000431.1:0-2909 GCA_964644325.1 uncultured bacterium | reverse complement strand
GGAAAGCCTGGAACGCGCCTTTGGGGCCTGGACCCAGGCCATTGATGAAGCCGACTTGACCTGGAAGTACCGACAGGTCGAAAGTGGCGAGTGGAATCTGCTAGACGCTGACCCAGACCCCCTGGATGGCGATCGCCGTCTCGATCAGCCCTTGCCCTGGGATCATCTGGATACGGGCATCGATAAACAATGGCTCAAGGATGACCTGAAGCGCGCTCTGGAAGCTGCAACTGTCCCAGACTGCTCCTTTGACGGCTGCTCTCACTGCGGGGTCTGTAGCGTGGACTTTGGCCATAACGTCGTGATTGAACCGCCCCCAATCCCCACCTTCGCGGGGGGCTTCGTTCCCAACCAGGATCGAGTGCAGCGCCTGCGGGTGATCTTTGGGAAACAGGGCGACGTGGCGCTCCTCAGCCACCTGGATTTGCTGCGATTGTTTGATCGGGTTCTGCGGCGAGCCAGCATTCCGATTGCCTTTAGCGGTGGGTTCCATCCCGGCCCGCGCATTTCCCCCGCCAGTGCTCTGGCCTTGGGGGCCACCAGCAGCGGTGAAATCGTAGATTTTGAACTCACGGAGCGCCTAGACCCAGCGGTCTTCAAAGAGCGCCTTGTGGATCACCTGCCCGCTGATATCCCGGTCTATGACGTGACCGAAATTGACCTCAAAGCCCCCGCTGCTACCCAGGCCGTTGCTGCCGCCCACTATCGCCTGACGCTGCATTGTGAGGCCACAGCCACCCGCATCAAGGACTGGACAGACTGGATTACAGCAGTGTTGGCTGCTCCAGACATTCAATTCACGCAAACGACCAAAAAAGGCACCCTCAAGCACATCAACCTGCGCGATCGCCTCTTAGACCTGAGACTCTCGACTGAGTCACCTGCGGCGGACTCTGCCCTACCCGCAGGGACTGTGCAGGTGGACTATCAGGGACAATGCCGCAACGATGGCACCCTGCTACGGCCTGAACATCTAGTGTTTATGCTGGAATCTGTCTCGGGGCAGGCCATTCAGCTTCAGCACATCCATCGGTGTGCCCTACACCTAGACTTGCCTACGCCTGAACTAAACCTTGCCGCGCTTAATCTTGAAATAGCGCCTGGTTAAGAGAGGGGTAAATCGATTTCCGAGAGTTTCCAAGAGAGTCCCGAGCGAGTCAAACGCAAGTTGACCTGAGCCTCAGGGTTCTCCTTGGGAGCAATACTCACTTCAAATTCATTGAAGGAGGTGTAGCGCGTCTTCACATCCACCGCTTGTTTTTGGGAGAGCGTTGCCCCCCGACGCGGATTGTCGAGCTGAATAGTTTGCCCCTGGAGCAGGGCCGCCACCCCCTCCGGACTGACCACCGTATCTAAAACTGGGTCTAAAATAACCCCGCCGAGGGCCGCCCCCAGCAGCCCCAAAATGCCGCCAGTTTGACCAGAGATCTGCTGGGCAAAGGTCGCCTGCAAGTCCTGCTTCAAGTTTTCCCGCACTGCCGGAAAATCGATATACCCAGACAGCCGCTGCGGATTTTCCTGCTTGGCAGCGCCATACATCTGCTGCAGCGTTAGGTAGGGGGTCGCGTAAAACCAACCTCCGACACCAAATGCTGCGATCGCGGCTCCCGCCAGCCAGAGTTTCTGTTTTTGTGTCATGAACCTAGAGGAGACATTATTCCCACTGAGTAACTGAATAACTGAATAACTGAATCAAAGTAAAAAACCTGTTCCCATTATGATTGGGAGGGGAACCCACCCCGTAAGCGGTGCAAGATTAAACCGTCTCAACCCCATAGCGGCCAGCCCCGTTGACCCCTTCATGACCGGATTTGTGCCGCGACGCAGCCAAGACTAAACTCAAAATATCCGCTCATTGCAGCTTCACATGACCCCAGAAGAACCCAAGCCCTTCATCGGTGGCCCCGGTGTCGGTCTGACCTTTACCTACTACTTCAGCCTGACCACCCTGATTGCGATCGCCGCTCTTTCCAGGGGCGGCCACTTAGGGTTAAGCTACCCGCCCCTGTATGGCTATGGAATTGGCTTTGGGGTGCTTGCCGGGGTCGTGGGCACCTATCTGAATCGGACGGAAATTCTGGATATCCCCTTCCAGACTCGATCTGGGTTTTTAAAGAAACTCGGAACTTGCTTGGGCGACTTGGGCTATACAGCATACGAACCCCAGGATGAACAAGAGGTGCAAGAACTGCGGGCTAGCGGCATCGATCAGATTTATCAGCGAACCGCCCTAGCCGGATGGTTTGCGGGTAAAGTCTATGTCAACCTCTCCCCTAAATCGGCCAAAATTGCCAGTCGGGCGGCTCAAATTCGCCGCATCAAACCCTTACTGCAGCCGTAAAACAACCCGGCCTTTGCCCATGAATCCTGCTGCTGGCCCCAACCCGTCCCCACCCCAAGTCTTAGAGGGTAGCTGTCACTGTGGCGCTGTCCGCTTTCAGGTGCAGGTCAAAGCCAATCAGGCGGTGGACTGCAACTGCTCTATCTGCCAGAAAAAAGGCTTTTTGCACTTACTGGTACCGCCAGAGCAATTTCAACTCCTCCAGGGGGAAGCCAACCTCACCCCCTACACCTTCAACACAGGCACAGCCCAACATCTCTTCTGTAAAACCTGTGGCATCCACCCCTTCTATCGACCGCGATCGCACCCAGAATGGTTTGACGTCAACCTGCGCTGCATCGACAATGTGGGCCTGCAAGCCCTCCTAGCTCAGTTTCAGCTTCAGCCCTTCGACGGTCGCCACTGGGAGGAGCATATTCAGGAGCTAAGAGGAGCCACTGGCTTCAGCCCTGGCTGATGTGATGCACGTTTTATTGCTCAGACTGCAAAACAAACTAGACATTTGTGTCGTCAGTTACCTATAATCAGATCTTGCGGCTTTTACGGAAACCTATGCACGCGCACGAGA
>CAZXWR010000430.1:0-2924 GCA_964644325.1 uncultured bacterium | reverse complement strand
GCGTGCGAAGCAGGGGTTAGGGGATGAGGGCGAGAATCTTGACGTTAATAAATTTACGTTCCTAAGACTAAGGCGCTCAGCCAACTGATCAGCCAACTGAGCCGTTGGACAGCAACATTGAACAGATGCTTACTCCGGTAAAACCTTGTCCGTTACCTTGAGTTTGCCATCATCCTGAACTTCCCAAACATCGTAAACCCCCACGACATCGCCAAACTCGTCAATGTCAACATTGCCGCTAGCCCCCTGATAGTTGATATCTTTCCCTTCTTTAAGAAGCGCTAACCCTTCACAGACATCCGTTACCTCTTCTCCCGGTGCATTGGCAACCTCGCGAATTTTACCTGCGATCGCCTCACCTGTATTTTCCTTGGCCGCTTCCGCTGCAAGCGTGAGCAATGCAGCAGCGTCCCAGGCTTGGGGCACATAGGCTGGGGGCGGAACATTCTTCTTCGACTGCCAGAGCTGGCTCAGGGCATCTAGCGCTTTGCCATCAGCCCCAGGTACCGTGCCAATAGCCCCCGCCAGAATATATTTGCCATCGGAAGTTTTGCCCACCTGGTCAGCAAAATCGTCAGACTTGACCCCATCGGTCAACAGCACCGTCACCCCATCCATGAGGCCCTGCTGATAGGCAGCTTTCAGCAGTAAGCTACCGGTTTCGGCATAGAGCACGGCTGCCACACCCTCTGGATTATTGCCAAAGGCAGATTTTGCTTCGCTATCCAGGGTCGTGGCTTTCGGGTCGTACCTTGTGGGGTTCGCCTCATTGACCACAGTACCCCCCAATTTTTTGAAGGCCGCTACGAACTCTTGTTCAAAGCCAACGCCGTAGTCGTTGTTAATGACCACGGTTGACACCCGCTTCAGACCTCGGTCAAAGGCTAACTTTGCTAAAGCGCGAGCTTGATAGGTGTCTGGCGGCGCAGTTCTGGCCCAATAACCCTGGAAATCGCCTTTTTCGGCCCGTTCCGTAAATACTGGGCTCGTGCTGCCAGGGGACACCAGCATCACCTTATTGCGGCTCCCCACATCAACCGCAGCCTGGGATACGCTACTGGCAAAAGAGCCCACCACCCCAGCAACCTTATCCACTTCCGCCAGCTTAATCATGGCAGCATTGCCTGCGGTGGGATCGGTTTGGTCATCTTCGGGAATGAGCTCCACCGGAGCCCCATTCACACCACCGCACTGGTTTACCGTCTCGACAAGGAGCGGTACGGCATCAATCATGGGCTGTCCCACTGCTGCTAGATCTCCAGTAGAAGGCAGCAACGAACCTAGTTTCAACCCCCCACTAGACTGACTAATGTTTTGGCAAGCGCCTAAAAGGACAGCCAGTGATAGGGTTGCGGTGAGCCGCTGACTCACCCGCATAGCAGATGATCTGGGGGTCTGTTTTTTCATGAAATCCTGGCTCCTCAACCCGAACAGGGTACGACAACTCAAACCACCTGGACACAAGCGGTTCTTTAGGAGTGCATTCTATTCCCTTTTGGAGCTTGCTGTGGGATGTCTTTTCAAGAATTAAACGATTGAACCCTGAGATCGAGAGACCTATCGATTGAGTTGTCCTCCGTCAGATAGGTTGCTGCAAAAACGATAGAATCAATTGCTGCTGGTGCAGGATACGGGCTTCCAATGGGTGAACGGGGCCAGGGTGGTAGGAACCCGATGCATATCCCTGTTGGACGGATTCAACGAGGGCTAGGTCTTCGCCCATGAAGGCCGAAAACTCTTGCTTGAGCTGGTCTACAGTCCCGAGATACCCGGGGATGCCGTATACCTCTAGGTCAACCTGACAGGTATCAGTCGCCATGGGTGTAATGCGGAGCCAAGCCAAAACACCGTTGGGTAAAGCCAGTAAATGTAAATTTGGGAAAATGCCAAAGGTGTAAAACCCGGTGCGGTTGGAGTCGGGCAAGTTTGCGAGAACATGGTTCTCTCGCTGCCATCGCGCTGTGGTGGGGGTATAGAGCCAGTTCACATAATGGTCAAAGCCATGTCGATACTGTTGGACTGGCCCCTGTACGAGGTGAAGCGTGCGACGATGGGCGATCGCCACATGGTAGTCGCAGAGGGTATTGTCGTGGTAGGTCTTCCAATTACAACCAGCCTGATACCGTTCCTGAAAAAGAAACTGACTGTTATTTACACCATTGTTCGGACGATAGCCCGCTATGAGCTGCGGGATGGGCTGAAGGTAGTCCTCTAAGGGAGGCACATCAGGGGCGAAAGCCACAAAGATAAACCCCTGCCAGACATCAATGGCGATGGGCTGGAGGGGAAAGCGATCGCGCTCAAAGGTGGGGCCAAATTCAGCCGCGTTTGGAGTGCCCACCAAGTTGCCGTCTAGGTCATAGACCCAGGCATGGTACGGACAGACCAGGTGTTTTCTCTGACAATGACCTTCTGGGCAAAGTAAAGCTGCGCGGTGGGGACAAACGTTATAGAACGCCTTGAGTTGATGGGCTGGCGTGCGGGTGATCACAATGGGGATGCCCGCCACAGTGGTACTCCAGATCGCACCGGGTTGTTGCAGGGGGGTAGCCTCCCCGACATATAGCCAAGTCCGCCGAAAAATGCGCGCCTGCTCCTGGGTGTGCCGCGCTGGATCGGTATAGTCAGCCGCGTTTAACAGAAACGTAGCGTCAGTGGGGCGATCGCTCAGAGCGGTAGCTGGATCGAGGGCAACCATCAAGAAGACCGGGTTAAAACCTCGGCATCTGGGCGCTGACGCAGCAGATCCATAATTTCGTCTCGATAATCCTGGAACTGCGCAGACCGCTTCACCTTATGGCTGGCATCGTTGGGGAGATGAATGTGAACTTCCCGCTGAATTGTGCCAGGGCGTGCGGTGAGCACATAAATGCGCTGGGCTAAAAAGACGGCTTCTTCAACGTCATGGGTAATCATCAAGATCG
>CAZXWR010000429.1:0-2930 GCA_964644325.1 uncultured bacterium | reverse complement strand
AGTTGAAAGTCAATCGTTGCAATACTTCCAGGACTTATGGGTAAGGCATAGATCGCAACGGTTGGGATGTTTTGTGATTCCCATCAGTGCTTTTTTTGGCGAAGGGATTGAAATCCTTAAAGGCAAGATCAATGAATTAATTGTCAATCCGGGTAATTTACCCACAGTCGTTGCCTATCCAGCAGTCATTGAAGATACCCTCAGCCAAATTGAACCCTTGGTCAAGGCAAAGGGGCATAACCAAAAGATTTCTACCCGCTGGTTTGCCCTAAAGCTCCTGGAATATGATCGGGTGGCACCGGAACTCAAAGGTAAAAAACTCGATCAAATTGTAGTTGAGAATCGCCGTAAAATTCACCAGCTGCTCCATGAAGATATTGATATTATTGTCGCTGACAGCCGCTATGGTTTTATCCGCAGCTTGATGCAAAGTGCGGTTCAACAAAAAGGTGAGATTAACCGCAGCAATTCCGACAAAATTGATCAGTTTGTGCTCAATCGTTGGGTGGGTATTCCCCTGTTTTTAGGGGTGATGTATGTGATGTTTTTCATTGCCATTAATGTTGGTGGAGCCTTTATTGATTTCTTTGATCTGTCCTTTGGGACGGTCTTTGTCGATGCACCGCAAGCGTGGTTAGAGTCTGTCAATACTCCAGGATGGCTGATCGGATTGATCACTGCCATCGGCGGCGGGGTGCAAACTGTCGCTACATTTATTCCGCAAATTGGCTTGCTGTTTGTCATTCTCTCAGTGCTGGAGGATTCGGGTTATATGGCAAGAGCTGCCTTTGTGATGGATAAATTAATGCGGATTGTGGGCCTGCCCGGAAAATCCTTTGTGCCTATGCTCGTAGGATTTGGCTGTAATGTTCCGGCCATTATGGCGACGCGCACCCTGGAAAATCGGCGCGATCGCCTCATGACCATCATGATGAATCCGTTTATGTCCTGTGGAGCGCGATTGCCGGTCTATGCCTTATTTGCCGCAGCCTTTTTTCCCCGGAACGGTCAAAATCTTGTGTTTGGACTGTATTTAATTGGCATTGCCGCAGCCATTTTTACTGGGCTCGTGATGAAAAACACCATCATGCAAGGAGAAGCTTCGCCCTTTGTGATGGAGTTACCGCCCTATCACATTCCGAAGCTCAAAGGGATCTTTATCCGTGCATGGGATAGACTCAGAGGCTTTTTACTGAGAGCAGGGAAAGTAATTGTCTTGATGGTGATGATCTTGAGCCTACTCAACTCAGTGGGAACGGATGGCTCCTTCGGGCAACAGGATAATGAAGGCTCTATTCTCTCGGCATCCAGTAAAACCCTCACCCCGTTATTTGCGCCGATGGGAATTCGTCAAGAAAACTGGCCTGCAACCGTTGGTATTTTCACAGGCGTGTTTGCCAAGGAGGCGATGGTGGGGTCGTTGGATTCCCTCTATGGTCAATTAGCCCAAGCAGAATCGGGAGAAGCTGCTGAAGTAGAGGCATTTGATTTTTGGGGTGGAATTAGCGAAGCCTTTGCTAGTATCCCTGCGAATTTGGCGGATCTGGGCAATCAAATACTAGACCCCCTTGGTTTAAATATCGGTGATGTTCAGGATCAGCAGGCCGTGGCTGAGGAACAGGAAGTGGCCCTCGGTACCTTTGGACAGATGTCAAAACGCTTCGATGGCACAGTTGGTGCTTTTGCTTACTTATTATTTGTGTTGATGTACTTCCCCTGTGTGGCTGCAACCGGTGCAGTTTATCGGGAGACCAATTTAGGCTGGACTATTTTGGTGGCGCTGTGGACAACTGCATTGGGTTATTGGGTTGCAACGATGTTTTATCAAATCGCCACTTTCCCGCAGCATTCTGGGTCGTCTTTGGCCTGGATTCTGGGCGGTGTTGTCGTAATGGCTGGTAGCATTTTGGTGCTGAAGCGTGCTCCGAGTCCGCTGAGAACAAAGGTCTCTCGGCCACAGGAAACACCATCTAAGCCTCCGGTGCGTTTATAGCGCCAGACTGTGGCAGGTCCATCCTTGCTTTCAGGCCATCTAGTGCCTCGTATTAGGAGCCAGAACGTGTGATTTTAACAGAGCTGCAAAACTTCGTCCTGAATTACCACCGGGTTTCGTTGGCGGAAATGGAACTGCATTTTCATCTTGATGGAGAGGCCCTCAGGAAGATGCTGGCGAAGCTCGTTCATAAAGGAAGAGTGCGTCAACTGCCAGTCCCTCATCAATGTCACGGTTGCACGTCTTGCAATCCAGACACGATCGAGTTTTATGAATGGGTTGACCAGACTCAGTCTGTGCCCCCCCATCTACCCAAGCAGTTTCCCACCAAGGCTCAAATTCACAGCACCCATTCTCTAGGAAAAGATGTGGCGACAACGGACAAAAAGGTTATCCAGCATGCTGTGATTCTCCATAACTGCCAAGCGAGGCATCAACAAGACGGTTGACTGGATATGAATTTTACGAGAGCAGTTAGACCCTGTCCAAACCGTTAAGATTGCCTTGCATCCCGGTGTAGGCATCCCCCAAGGAATCGTTTTCCTCAACCCATTGGAGTCGATGAGTCAATGACCAACGTAAGTTCACTGAGTACTCTCCAGCCGCGATCGCCAGTTCATAATCCCAGCCTGATTTATGGGGTTTGTGCATCTGGTATCGAGACAGCACACCATTCTCAATCTCCCGCCGCACCTTGGTCTTGCGCCTGACGAACTTATTGTTGTTCTCAACCCGCAACCAAAGATTCACCCTGGCCACCTTATCCGGTGGCTGTTTCTCTGGGATGGCCTCCAACCTTTTGTCCTGACTGAGGGTCGATCGCTGTTGTTTAGGCGATCGCACTTCGGACGTGCAAATATCCATTAGTGGCGACTTTCATAGTCTAAGTAGGTAGGCGCAATTAAATGTAAGATAGAAAAGGATCCCTCTAGCCCAA
>CAZXWR010000428.1:0-2960 GCA_964644325.1 uncultured bacterium | reverse complement strand
TGCCAGGGGCGGTTTTCCACGAAACTCAGCTCCAAAATTCCGATTTACGCAATGCGGATCTAAACCATGCCAACCTGGGTCGGGCGAGTCTCGTGAGTGCCAACCTTTGTAAGGCGAAACTTCAGGAAGCCTATCTGAGCTACGCCGATCTAGAGGGGGCGGATCTGCGGGGAGCAGATTTGAGCAATGCATACCTCAGCAATGCCAACTTACGCGGGGCAAACCTCTGCGGGGCAAATTTGTCTGGGGCAACGCTGTCTCCATCTCAGCTCAGCTTGGCCCAAGTCAACTGGCTCACAACTTTACCCAATGGCAAACGTGGCAAAGGAATTTTCTAGGCCGGAGTTGTTTTCGCTCAGTCCAGCACTCAAGGAGTGGGCTGTCGCCATTGAGGCGCTTTGCCAGGGAACGCTCATCCTGCTGTTCCGCAAGGGGGGGATCCGCGAGCCGCAGCAGGCTTTCTCGGTGCAGCAGCGGGCGATGCTCTTATTCCCGACGGTCGAGCATCAAAAGCGCTCTGCACTGAAACCCGACTATTCTGGGCTGCTATCGGACTTACCCCAGGCTAACAATGCAGTTTGGATCAGGGCTTGGGCAGAAATTACCCACCAGGCAAGTCTCACAACGCTGGAGCAGGTGGAGGCACTGCATGACTGGCACATCTGGACGGCTGATTTTATGCGCGAGCGCTTTCTCTGGCGATCGCCCCAGCCGCTTCAGCTACTTTGCTTGCGCACTTACCATATCGCTCAGCCTGCGGAATTCCCACCCGTCCCGGCGTTTCGAGGCTGTCGCTCTTGGATTCACCTACAGCCACCGCTCTCCGTTGATCGACAGCAGCCCACCGTGGAGACCCGAGACTACCAGCAGCGATTGGCGGCGATCGCCCAGCGACTGCGCCAGACTGGTAGTGTCCTAGAGCCGCTTGCTCTGGCACCCGCCCCAGCTGAGGAAAGTTAAAGCCCTAAGGACTGGACGGCGTCGAGTCTTGCGGTTGAGTGAGCGATCGCGCAAAGGTTTGGAGCTGCGTGAAGTAGTGATTGCCCGCAACGGTCACGAGATTATTATGACCCGCCCCCGTGACCCAGTAAGCCTGCTTGGGGCCAGGGGCCGCAGCGTACAGTTGCTGGCCGTGACGGAACGGGATCACTTCATCCTGGGTGCCATGGATGACCAAGAGCGGGACATTGAGGGTTCGCAGGCGATCGCGGTTGGGGTACTTGTCAAAGGGAAACAAAGGCACGCGGGTGACCACGGTGAACACCGACCGAAAGGTACTCTCTAGAATTAAGCCTCCGACCGGATAGCGAGTCGCCAAGTAAGTGGCAGGACCACCGCCCAGCGAACGACCCTGGATCAGAATTTTGTCGGGGGGGACGCCTTGAGTCTCGGTGAGGTAACGGTAGGCCGCTTCAATATCTTCATAGGTGTTTTGTTCCGAGGGTTTACCCGGACTCAGGCCATAGCCCCGATAGTCATAGGCCAGGATCGCAAACCCGGCGCGGTGGAGTTGACCGAAGAAGGGCTGGAGGTCTCCTAGGTCTTCCGCATTGCCGTGACTGTAGAGCAGGGTGTGGGTTGCCGCCGGATTCGGTAAATAAAGCGCAGCCAGGGTAGGAGCGGGGACTGACCCGGTAACCGTTTCCCCCTCAGGCTCACCGGTTACCAGCGGAATTCTCAGGATCTCAGCGGATGGGCCATAGCTGGGCGGCGGCGGTAGAAAGAGCTGTCTGTCTGCGAAAAAATAGGCATAGGCTCCCACGGCACCATAGACCAGCAGCAGCAGTCGGCCCATCCTGCCCAAGCTCCAGGTTCCCCAAATCCACTGTTGCCAACTCACAAATCCGGCTCCTTTGCGGCGATCTTCCGTCCAGTTTTGTCGGGTCTTCGGTGAGAGTAGTTTTCGAAACAGCCCTCGAAACAGCCCTCGAACAATCCCACTGGGATCAGGGGCGTCAGCTAGAGTGAGTCGCGGGGCACCAGGCTATCGGCGGCTAGAACCTTGGGTGACTCAACGCCCCCCGCAGTTTTAACCGGACGCAGCTGTTCAACGGTACTTTTGATGGTGCCCGCAATCGGAATGGCCAACAGTACCCCCAGCACCCCGCCCACTCTGGCCCCGGCCAGCAGCGCAATAAAGACCCACACCGGGTTCAGGCCAATAAACTGCCCCAGCACTCGAGGGGCTAACAGGTTATCTTTGACCTGCTGGAGCAGGATGGCGAGCAGCGCCACCCAGAATGCCACCCAAAACCCTTGCAGGAGCGTTAATAATGTGACCAAGGAAATGCCTAGCGCGGCTCCAACAAAGGGAATGATCTCAAAGATGCCGATAATCAAGGCAAACAACAGCGCAAACTTCACCCGCAGCAGCATAAAAATCGGGATCAGCCCCAGCAGCATAAACAGCGCCAGAAACACCTGGCTGATGAAAAACTGCTGGAAGTTAAACCGCAGCGATCGCCCTAGCGCCGCCCCTAGACGCGCTGGCAGCAACCGCATGAGTCCCTGCCACAGTTGCTGCCCGTACAGCAGCATATAAACCGATAGCACAAACACCAACAGCGTATCGATCAGCCGCCCCACCGTTCCAATGGCCAAACCAGGAAGCCAGCTCACCACCCCCTGCGAAAGCTGCTGCACCTGGGCCGAGAAAGACTCGAAGTTCATCTCTAGGCGGTAGCGCTGGGCTAATTGTTCTAGCCAAGACAGGCGCTGCACCGCTTCATCGAGCCACTCGGGTAGGGCTGTCAAAAGCTGGTTGGCCTGATCCAGCACCAGAGGGATAACCGCCACCCCCAATAGCCCAATCGCCACGATTGCCCCCAGCACAACCAGGGTAATGGCCAGCAACCGTCCCAACCGCAGCCGCTCTAGCCATCGCACCGGGTAGCTCAGCAAGAGGGCTAAACCCGGATTTCTCACCAGGGCAGACAGAGAGGGTCAGAATTGCGCCAGCT
>CAZXWR010000427.1:0-2960 GCA_964644325.1 uncultured bacterium | reverse complement strand
TGGTACGTCTACTCCATTATCATTTTTCTTTTCTCAGCGGATGATGTGCTCCCGTTCGCCATTGTCTAAATCGACTTCAACCGTGTAGGAATCCAGTCCAACAATCCGGCCAGTTTCAAACAGACTGCCGTCAATCACCACATCAGATCCTTGGCTCAGATTCAGTGCCCGAATAATCTCGGGATTAACCTTATAAACCTGGGTACCCTCGGTCGTCTGAATCGTCATTTCAGTATCGCTCAGGTTGGTAATTTCACCATTGACCTGCATCCCCCCTCGTAACTCAGAATTGATCGCCTGTGCCAAAACGGGCAAAATTGTCCCCACGGCAAGAGCGCACCCCAAAGCAAAGCCAGTAAAAAGTTTCATAGTCTTGAACCTATTGATAAAGCCAACTCAATCCATTAATCACCAAACTTCACGGTGGCCAACTTAAGCATTCTTAGGCATTCCAATCCACTCAGATCCGCATCAAACATAGAAAATGCCAAGCATTGAACCAATCCCGCAGCCTATCTTTGATCTATCACGGAACGGCCTTCAGAATGCAAGAATCAATAAAAATTAAAGGCCATTAAAAGTACATCTTTTAGAATAAAAATACAGTCTCTAGACATAGTAAAAACTACGTCATTAATACTGTCATCCTATCATTTTTTTAGGATGAGCCAAAGAATAAACAGCACCCAGAACAATGGAAGACTCAGAGTTCAACAGGGTCTATCCTACCCATGCATTTACTGGCAGACGTGGGTTCCAACTCGCTGAGATCCGGTGCTTGAGCTATTTCAGGTTGATCATCTTGATGGTCTATTTGATCGCCTGAAGCCCTTAACCCTGATCTGCTAGCCCTGATCTGAATCGTTGTCGCGAGCGCTTGACCCTGAAGGACGCTGCAAGGTTTAAAGTGAGAGTGGGGAGCTTTGGGAGAATGACAGATGCCCATCACAAAGCGTTTAAAAATTGGCGAAATCTCTCGACAAACGGGTGTTGCAGTCGGTGCATTGCGCTATTACGACAGTTTGGGCTTACTCCAGTCAGGCCGGGGCGAGAACGGTTACCGCTACTATCCCCTCGAGACCGTGCGACAAGTACAGTTCATCAAAAAAGCCCAGGCGCTGGGTTTTTCCTTAGCCGATATCCGGGATGTGCTCCAAGTCCATCACCAGGGAGATGTTCCCTGTGCCTTTGTCCAATCACTCTTAGAGACCAAAATTGCCCAGCTCAATGCCCAAATCCAGCAAATGGTGACCTTCAAGGCAGAGCTGGAACAATACCGCGATCGCTGGGTTACGAACCAGCCCCAGCGAAAATCAGGCGATATTTGTCCCCTGATTGAAATGGTTTCAGTTTAGGCATCAGGCCGGGATGCCACGCTGAAGTGAACCTCAATCCCTAGGGCCAAACAGGATCGACGAGTACTCTCCGCTAACCCGCAGCAAATTTTCTGTCGGTTTGATCATCAGGTAACAAAATCAAGATGCCAATACGCGATACTAATGGGCAGCAGCTCCGACAAAATATCCGTGCATCCTCTGGCTAACCAGCCATTGCGCCACAGGAGCAATGCAGGGAGATGGCATAAACCAGAGTCTTTAGAGTCTTTGGTGCTGCACCCAGTCCAGTTCTTTTCCTGCAGCCAACCATCCGCCGTACCCGTGATGGATGCGAGTATCGCGGTCGAAAATGACCGTTACTCCTGCTCACCATCGCGATTGAGGCAAGGGTCAAGGTTCAGCTAGCCAATACCGTTCGGAGATTGTGCATGGGTTCTTTCAACGTCGTGACAACAGAACAAGTACCAGCGGTTGCAGCATCGCAGCCAGCAGCACTTCATTCTGACCTAGAAGCATTCTTAGATATTCTAAAGCCCTTAATTCGGGAACCCGCCGTAGTCGGCAACGAAGACTCTTTCTTCCGGGTACTGCGCCGAGAGCTAGAGGAAGTCGGCGTGGACGTACAGTTTTACCACGGAGTGTTAGTCGCGCAGGGAAGTCGGCCCCATGAGTTGTTCCTCTCGGCCCACATCGATCGCCATGGACTGCTCTGTACAGGGCCTAACGAATTTCAGTATGCCGCATTCATTGCCGGGAATCAGGGTGAAGTGATGGGCGATTCCGTCTCGGAACACATGCTCCACACGATTGAAGATCGGTTTCAAGGTCAGCGGGTACAGGCTCATCTCCCCTACACCGGAACCTATTTGGGTCAGGGGGAAATCACACGCTCTTATATCTGTCCAGAACGCCGGAATCTCATTTTTGAGGTAGACGGTCTGGACTTTTTACAGCCGGGAACCCCTGTGTCATTTTTAGATCGGCTACACAGGGTCGATGGCCTGATTTCCGCCCAGCTGGATAACGTTGTGAGCGCGGCCATGATCATCTATCTATTCCAGCAAGGGTTTCAAGGCACTGGACTGTTCACGGCACAGGAGGAGTCAGGCAGAAGCTGGCGATACACGCTGTCATGGTTTCAACGCCAAAAGCTCACGACTCAGAGACTGGTTGTCTTGGACACCAGTCCCTATGCCACCCGCGAAGATGCAGATGTGCAGCAGATTGCCCTACGCCATAAAGATGCCAATGGCCCGTTTTCCACAACCATGACGCAGGAACTGGTGAGTCGCTGTGAGCAGTTGGGACTCACCTATGGGTTTAAGGATGAGTACATTGCGAACCAAAACAAAGTCCGCAGTAAACCCTATCCCCTGGGTCGTACCGAACTAGGACGCATTGTGACCGCAACCGATGGCGCCATTAACGGCACGACCTTACAAATACCGACGACGGAATACCACACAGCTACTGAAACAGCCTCCCTAGACTCGATTGCTGCTGTGATGAAACTCTTAACGAGCTACATTTAATCGATGTCGCCACTCCCATGACTGTCAAAGCTTGGATCAGATAGATCAGGAAATGGTGTCTGCTAGGAAGTGGCTACGAGCATGGCATCTA
>CAZXWR010000426.1:0-2966 GCA_964644325.1 uncultured bacterium | reverse complement strand
GTGACTTTACCCTCGTGCAGAATCAATGCCCCGCGCACCACTTCATCGTCATAATCAATGGTGTAGTGTTCAGAGCCGCCCATATCTTTCAGCAGGTGGCAGAGATTGGTGCCATAGAGCTGACTGGCCTGGGTTGCCATCCGACTGGGGAGATCCGTGAGGCCAACAATCGTCACACCCTCGTACTGGTAAATTTCTCCAGGCCGGGTCACCTCGCAATTTCCACCCTGTTCTGCGGCCATATCCACCACAACGGAGCCGTCACGCATGCTAGCCACCATTTCCTGGGTAATCAAGACGGGTGCGCGCTTCCCTGGAATGAGTGCGGTGGTAATGATAATGTCCACTTCCTTGGCCTGAGCAGCAAACAGCGCCATCTCAGCTGCGATAAATTCAGGACTCATGGTTTTGGCGTAGCCGCCCTCCCCGGAGCCATCTTCAGCGAAGTTCAGCTCCAGAAACTCAGCCCCCATGCTCTCCACCTGCTCCTTCACTACCAGCCGGGTGTCAAATGCACGGGCGATCGCCCCTAAGCCCTTAGCAGTTCCCAGGGCTGCCAGTCCAGCAACCCCAGCGCCAATGACAAGCACTTTGGCTGGCGGCACCTTACCCGCTGCGGTAATTTGGCCGGTAAAAAAGCGGCCAAACTGGTTGGCAGCCTCAATCACCGCTCGATACCCAGCCAAATTGGCCATCGAACTTAGGGCATCCATCTTCTGGGCCCGAGAAATACGGGGCACTGCATCCATCGCCAGCACGGTCACCTTACGGGCAGCCAACTGCTCTACCAACTCGGCATTCTGAGCTGGCCATAGAAAACTAATGAGCGTTTGCCCCTCACGCATTAAATCGGCTTCATGACAGCCCAGGTCAGGATGTACTTCTGGCGGGCGCACCTTCAGAACAATATCCGCCACCTGCCACAGCTGACGAGCGTCTGAGCAAATATGACAGCCAGCCGCCTGAAAACTGACATCAGAGTAATTGGCTAGGTGGCCAGCACCCGCTTCAATAAAGACCTCAAAGCCCATTTTTTGTAACGTTTGGGCCGTACTTGGGGTGGCAGCAACCCGTTGTTCCCCCGGATAGACTTCCTTGGGTACCCCAATTTTTAAGGCTGCTTTCACAGCAGTCTCTTCAGCTGTTTTCATATCGGCGTCAATTGCAACCGTCATAGATTCTCCTCAAAAAAACTGCAAAATTTCAGCATTAACTAGACAAGAAGGCTGAGTATCATGACCCTCTGAAAATATCTATGGGATTCCCTAACGGCTCAACCAACCAAAACCTAGGCAAAGCCTGACAAAAACCGTTGGTTTACAGTTCAATAGGTCTCAGCTTCACTTCAGGCAGGGGTGACTCATCTACAGGACACCCTATCCTTCGGCTTGGGTGCAAGACTGGTTCTTCAGTAAAACTTCAAGACTGATGCCAGCGGATCACAACATGCAATGTCAATTCACGCTTTGGCTCAATGCCCTTTCCTCAGGCAATCATCATCAATACGCTGTTGCTGTATTTTTGGGAGGGGGTTGTCGTCCCCGAAAGGCGTGGGTTGTGGGCTGGGCTATGGGCTTGAATATATTGAAAGAAAACGGCAATTCAAACATTCTTGTGGTTCGACGGCAATACATTTTTGCATGCTAGACGATCCCCAATCTCCCCGTGGGGTTTGTAATTTGTCTTAATTTGTAGGCAAATTTCCCTAAACTCTTTGTGTATTCTGAGTCTAAATACACAATAATCTTTACCAAATGAAATGTTGTTTCAAGGTTAGGGACTCAAACCAGTCAGATTCATAAAATCGCAGTTGACTCAAATTCCAAGGACTTAAGCATAGATTTTCTTCAACTACGGTTGACCTAGCCATAAGCTTGATGAGGGGGATTATCCCACCAAGAATTGACGTCCTAGGGATGCAACCAAACTCAAGGCAAATCCACTGACCATGACCATCAGGGGAACCACGTAGACTGCGGCTGCTTCTGGCAGGTTATTGAGTTGCGTACAGCCGTTATAGAGCGTGAGCACGAGCAAGCAAAATGTGCTGACGGTCAATACCGAGAAGGCTACTTGACCTAAGCCTAACGAAACACCGCTGAGTAAAAACCAAACGCCAATGGGTAACAGTGCAGAGCCCGCTAAATAGACATCTCCCGGCCAGCTGTCGCTATTGCCCATGACAGCCCGCGAAAGGGCGCTGGTTGTAAACAAACTCAAGAACAGAACACCGCCCCCCAGCACCACCAGAGGGCCAGGAAGAATTGAGAAGGGTGACGATTGGAACAATAGCCCGAGGGTGGCTGCAAAAATAGCAATCAGAGAAAATAAGAGGCCTGCCATCATGGCCTGTATCGGACTCAACAGGCTGAAGGTAGACAACAGATGGCCCGCTGGATTGAGCAGTACCTTGGGCAAAATCTGTAGGATTGGGCCAAATTCATTCAGGGTGCCATCCGTCACGGTCTGGGAATAACTGCCCGTTTGCATCGTCTTGAGGGTCGCCGACACCTGCTGATATGCCGCCATGTTGTTCTGCTTGCGGAATAGCTTCAGGGCAACCTGGAGGTCACGGGTTCCCTGTCGGTAGCGTTGTGCGTCCACTTGGGCCATGCCTCGGTGGTAGTAGGCTTTGGCATAGTCTTTCGAGAGCACAATGGCGCGGCTGTAGTCTTCGACAGCGAGCTGGGCATTCCCCAATCGATGACGCGATCGCCCCTGAAGATAATGGGCCTGTGCAGTATTGGGCTTAAGCTTAATGATTTCCTGACAATCATTGAGAACACCGTGATCGTCTCCCATCGCAAAGCGGGCCTGACAGCGGCCCATATAGGCTTCCAAGGATTTGGGGTTAATGGTTAAGGCCCGTGTAAAGTCAGCGATCGCGGCCCCATAGTTCTTTTGCGAAATTTGGCCGAGGGCTTGAATGTAAGCTTTTTGAAAATCGTGGCGTAAGGCCCCATTGA
>CAZXWR010000425.1:0-2976 GCA_964644325.1 uncultured bacterium | reverse complement strand
CCGGGTTCATCGCTAAACACATGGAGCAGCCCGGTTCGCGCCATTCAAACCCTGCGGCGGTAAAAATTTGATCGAGCCCTTCTGCTTCCGCCGCTCGCTTCACTTGCTCTGAGCCGGGAACCACAAACGCTTTGACGCCAGTCGCAACCTGATGCCCCTGGGCGACCTTGGCAGCTTCGCGCAGATCGCTAATGCGACCGTTGGTACAGCTCCCGATAAAGCAAACATCAATCTTGGTGCCTTGGATGGGGGTGCCAGGGGCTAAGTGCATGTAGCGGTAGGCTTCTTCGGCGATGGGGCGGTCGGCTTCAGTAAACTGTTCCGGAGCCGGAATGGCTTCGGTCACGCTAATGCCCTGACCCGGTGTAATGCCCCAGGTAATGGTGGGGGCGATGTCTGCGGCGTCAAACACCACAACATCGTCATACTCAGCGTCGGCATCGCTGTGTAAATGCTGCCACCAGCTGACCGCTTGCGCCCAATCTGCCCCTTGGGGCGCAAATTCTCGCCCCTTTAGGTAATCAAAGGTCACCTGATCCGGATTGATGTAGCCGCAGCGCGCGCCGCCTTCAATGGACATATTGCAGACGGTCATCCGCTCTTCCATCGACATTTGGGCGAAGGTGGTTCCGGCAAACTCGTAGGCGTAGCCCACCCCGCCTTTGACCCCCAGTTTCCGGATGATATGCAGGATGACATCCTTGGCGTAGACCCCCGGCTGGAGGGAACCGTTGACTTCTACGCGCCGCACTTTTAGTTTTTCAAGGGCTAGGGTTTGGGACGCCAGCACATCCCGGACTTGGCTGGTGCCGATACCAAAGGCGATCGCCCCAAAAGCCCCGTGGGTCGAGGTGTGGCTGTCGCCGCAGGCAATGGTCATACCGGGCTGGGTGAGGCCCTGCTCGGGGGCAATCACATGGACGATGCCCTGCCGACCGGAACCCACGTTGTAGAATCGGATGTTGTGCTCGGCGCAATTGGCTTCCAGGGCCTGCATCATTTCTTCGGCCAGACTATCGACAAAGGGTCGGGCCTGGTTTTCCGTGGGCACAATGTGATCGACTGTGGCAACCGTGCGCTCGGGATACAGAACCTTGAGCCCTCGCTCTCGCAGCATGGCAAAGGCTTGGGGGCTGGTAACCTCGTGCACCAGATGCAGCCCAATAAAAAGCTGACTTTGGCCAGAGGGCAGGGTACCAACGGTGTGTATGTCCCAAACTTTATCGAACAGCGTGCCTTTGCTCATGACGGGTGGTGATGTCCACGAAAATGCAGACCCTCATTTTATCTCAAGCCTGAGGGCGATCGCTGTTGGCAGACGATTCCGCATACCAGCGACAATAGATCCAGTTCTCTCATGAAACATGCCGATGGGTTCTTCAAAATCTGGCGATCGCCGTGCCTACACTGAATTTGGCAACAATCCGGCCACCGAAGCAGCTCCCCGACCCGACCCGCCGCCCGCGGCACAACCCCTCAAGGTGCAGGCGTCTCGGAAGGGCCGCAAGGGAAAAACCGTTACGGTGATCTCGGGATTTAAATCCTCCGCTCCAACCCTCGCCCAGCTCACCAAACAGCTGAAGGCCCACTGTGGCGCAGGGGGCACCGTCAAGGATGACACCATTGAAATCCAGGGTGACCATAAACAAACCGTGCAGCAATTGTTGATCAAGCTGGGCTATCCCACCAAACTATCCGGGGGTTAGGCCCTTGGACAGTCATCCAACTTGCCACAATAATGGGGGTAGTTTTGAGCCTTATTAAAATTGCTCAACTCAGACCTGAGATTTTTTAGACCTGAGATCTTTTGTCCGTTGTCCCACCACCAGTCAGAACAATGACAGAATTTGAGTCTTCCCAGACCGCACCTCCCGTAGACGCCGAGGACAAGGGCAGTAAAACACGACAGCTCTTGGGGATGAAAGGCGCGGCAGGCGAAACCAATATCTGGAAAATTCGCCTTCAGCTCATGAAGCCCATTACCTGGATTCCCCTGATCTGGGGGGTGGTCTGTGGGGCAGCGTCCTCGGGCCGCTATGTGTGGTCGGTTGAGTATGTGCTGATTGCGGCGGCCTGCATGCTGATGTCGGGGCCGCTGTTGACAGGCTATACCCAAACCATTAACGACTACTATGACCGGGAAATTGACGCGATCAATGAGCCTTACCGCCCGATTCCCTCCGGGGTGATTCCGCTGCCCCAGGTGATTGTGCAAATCTGGGTGCTGCTACTGGGTGGCATTGCGATCGCCTTTGCCCTAGACCAGTGGGCTGGGCACACCTTCCCCACCATTACGGTGCTGGCAGTTGTCGGTTCATTCTTATCCTATATCTACTCGGCTCCCCCCTTGAAGCTGAAGCAGAATGGCTGGCTGGGAAACTATGCCCTAGGGGCGAGCTATATTGCCCTCCCTTGGTGGGCGGGACAGGCGCTGTTTGGTGAACTGACCCCCACGATCATGGTGCTAACCCTGTTCTATAGCTTGGCGGGTCTGGGGATTGCCGTGGTGAACGACTTCAAGAGCGTTGAGGGCGATCGCCAACTGGGCCTCAAGTCCTTACCCGTGATGTTTGGCGTGCAGACGGCAGCCTGGATTTGTGTGGTGATGATTGACGTGTTTCAGGCGGGTATTGCGGGGTACCTCTTCACGATCCATGAAAACCTCTACGCCACGATCCTGCTGCTGCTCGTGATTCCGCAGATCACCTTTCAGGATATGTACTTCCTGCGTAATCCCTTGGAAAATGACGTGAAATATCAGGCCAGCGCCCAGCCCTTTCTGGTGCTGGGGATGCTTGTGGCCGGACTAGCCCTCGGCCACCATGTGGGAGTGTAAGGGTCGTTGAGCAAGTCGTTTTCGTTTCAATGCCAGGGACAGTGCGCCCACACCAAAGCCCGCGCGGGCCTGTTCCAGACGCCCCACGGCCCGGTTGAAACTCCCCGCTTTATGCCCGTGGGCACGTTGGCCAATGTCAA
>CAZXWR010000424.1:0-3020 GCA_964644325.1 uncultured bacterium | reverse complement strand
ATCACGGGCGCGGTCAGCAATCAACGCCGCCATCACTGGAATCAACATACCGCCACCGCTGCCCTCCAGGGCACCCGCCACAACAATGCCCACCTCCGAAGTTGTGCCCCATAAGCACAGCATGGCGGACAGGTAGCACATCAAACTCAGGGTAATGAACGGCCCGCGTCCCAGACGATCTGAAGCGCGGCCCGTCGTCAGCCGCATGCTAAAGCTAGCGATCGCCGCTGCCGTGTAAAAAATCCCAGCATTCAGGGACGAGCCCTCTTGCCGTAAGCTCAACGGCAGAAAAGCCACAATCGTCCCAAAGGCAATCCCCACCAGCATTAAAATCAGCGCGGGCACATGCAGCCGCGGACTCCGCAGACGCCGCCAAATTGAATCAGAGGCCGCTGACGAAGCTGCTGCCTGCGCCTTAACCTGCCGCGATTGGGACATCATCGGGTCATAAACCCAAAGCGCACAGAACCAACCAATCCCCCCCAGCAAGGCCGACAGTAAAAACAGCGGCGCATAGCCCACCTGCGCCAACAACAGCCCCCCAATCGCTGGGCCAATCGCGACGCCCAACGGATTGGTCAAACTCATGTAGCCCAGCAGTCTACCCCGCTGGTCAATGGGCGCGATATCCACCACCAGGGTACTGTAGGCAGTGGCAAAGGCCGCAATACTAATGCCGTGGAATGCCCTTAAAGCCACCAGCAGCGGCACATTAGCGATCGCCGCATAGCCCACCGGGGCGATCGCCGCCACACTCAAGCCCACCAGCAGCACAATCTTGCGACTGTGGCGATCGGCCAGACGCCCCAACCAAGCCCGAGAGCCCAACAGGCCGATGGCAAACGCACCCATCACCAGCCCCACCTGGTACTCACTCCCACCAATATCCTGAACGTACAAAGGCAAAATTGGCAGCAGCAAAGCCAAACTTATCCAGAAGCAAAGTCCGGCCAGAAATAACGTAGCGAGGTTAGACCGACTCGTAGCTTGAGGGTGTTGGGATATCACGTCGGCAGCAAAAAGGTGAAGACAGCAGTGTCTAGGGTCGAAGCCCTAAATGTTTCTAAATGTTAACACTGGTCTTTCCGTCCAGGCAGCGGACTTGAGTTCAAAGGTCGTTCTTGCCATAACCTGAACTATTCATCTTGCTGCGGTTTATCAACCCGTTGCCGCACCAGAACGGGTTGCTGGCAGCAGGTCAAGCCATTAACTTAAGCCAATGCTGGCATCGTAATTTGAACCGTGGGTGGCGCAAACAAGATCACGCCATTGCCGACCTCTGCTTTATGACCCGATAGCGCACAGGCACTCCCGGAGAGAAAGTCGGAGATGCGCTGGGCCTGGACAGGACCTAGCTCAGCGAGATTAAACAGCAGGATTTCGCCCTCTCTCAAAGCAGCGATCGCCGCTTTTGTATCGTCTAAGGTTTGGGGACTCAGGTAGGCAATTTTATAGCCCCCATTCCCGGTCAGCGGTAAAAGGTTTCTCATATAGACGCTCTCAATCAATCTCAATCAATTTTTGCGGAGAGACAAAACGTCGCTGAAATAAATTTCACGCAGGTTAAAGTCCTCAAAATCTTAAGTGATCAGATTACGGGTTGCAAAGCACTATTTATACATTTGTTGAAGCTAGACTAATTTTTTTAAGAACCCCAGCAGCAACCGCTCCAGTGCTATCGTCAAGCAAAAGCCCCCCTTCGCGCCTCCAGGATGGTGCTAGTGAGGCTCAGAAAGACCCCCCAAACCATGCGATCAACCTCTGATGAAGCAGAAACTAAGACCAGCCTCTGCCCTGCGATTTTGCCTCGCGATTCTGCTCGGCGCGCTCCTGTGGATGACCGCTCCCGCACCGCTATGGGCTGTGACAGATGCCCCCGTAGCGCCAACCACCTTAGCTTCAGGGGAACAGCTCTTTGAGATACACTGTGCGGGCTGTCATCCAGGCGGTGGCAACATTATTCGTCGCAGCCAATCCCTCAAAGCCAAAGCCCTGAAGCGCAACCACATGGATACCCCAGACGCGATCGCCACCCTCATCGCCCAGGGCAAAAATAATATGTCAGCGTTTGGCGATCGCCTTTCCCCGGCAGAGATTGCCCAGCTCACCACCTACGTCCTAGAGCAGTCCGTTAACGGTTGGTCATAATTTTGGCATCAGCTTCGCCCAGACAGCGATTACCATAGTCAATGGCGTTGCATTCATCATAAGGACCGTTGCTTTGGCCACCCTAGGCGTCAACATTGACCACATTGCCACCGTTCGACAAGCCCGCCGTACCGTAGAACCAGACCCCGTTGCTGCCGCACTCCTAGCGGAGTTGGGGGGAGCCGATGGCATTACCTGTCACCTGCGCGAAGATCGTCGCCATATCCAAGATCGAGATGTGCGACTGCTCCGTCAGGTCGTGCAAACTCACCTCAACCTCGAAATGGCAGCCACCACCGAAATGGTGGCGATCGCCCTAGACGTGAAGCCCGACTACGTCACCCTCGTTCCCGAACGCCGGGAAGAGGTCACCACAGAGGGGGGCTTGAATGTAGCCAGCCAGCTAGATGCCCTGACTCCCATCGTCGATCGGCTTCAGTCCGCCGACATTCCCGTCAGCTTATTCATTGACGCTGATCCCGATCAAATTGATGCCGCAGCCCGCACAGGTGCCCTATTTATCGAACTGCACACGGGCGTCTACGCTGAAGCCAAACTCGAAATCTCCCGCAATAAAGCCCTAGAAGTGCTCGCCGAAGGCTGCAACCAGGCGATCGCCCACGGCCTGCGGGTCAATGCCGGACATGGCCTCACCTATCAAAACGTTCAGCCCGTCGCAGCCTTAGAAGGTATGGAAGAGCTCAACATCGGCCACACCATTATCAGTCGGGCCACCCTCGTGGGCATGGAGCAGGCCGTGCGAGACATGCGCCAAGCCATCGGCAGCAGCACCTAAATTTTACAGGTGCCATCCCAGCCCACAGCTTTGACATCAACCCCACAAAGATGTTGCAGCAAGTCCCTATAATGTA
>CAZXWR010000423.1:0-3034 GCA_964644325.1 uncultured bacterium | reverse complement strand
TGCTTCATTATGGCATGCCAGCGGAAAATGCTGCGCACTTAGAGCCTGTACGAAAATTCCCTCCACCTGTGGGATTGTCGCGGTCGTTCCGCGTGCGGGGGGGCGTCAGCCCCCTGTTTCCCAAAAAGCGGCAAGGTGTCTGCGTGATCGGCGGGCGCGGAAATAGCGGACTCACGTCCGCCGCTCGCCGGCGCCCTCAAGGCGATATCGGCTGGCGCGGCAGCATGAGGTACGCAATGCATATTCTACGGAGTTTATACAAAATCAGTCGGTATATTTTTATACAGCTTCTTAGATTGACCGGTGGCTCACATCAACAGCGCCTGATAAAACTCCAGATCTTTCGGGTAGCTGAAATGCGAGTTGTGCCAGAGCAGGGTGAAATCACTACCGAATAGATGGCAAATTTGCCGGTAGCGCTACCATCAGGGCAAGGATTTCATCGGTGTAGCTCAAGCCCAGGTAACGCTCGGCGATCGCCGAACATTCCATGACGATCAGGGGGCGCGCAGTTTGAGGGGGCGGCGTTCCACGATATTGTATAGCGGGTATTCACGGCTCGTGCCGCAGCGAAAGCCGGGTCGGTCGGCGAAGGAGAGCGTAAGTCAGCGTACTGTCGTAAAGATCGATCTAGGGTGCAGGCTGATTTTGTAGACTGGTGCGTAGATCTTGCGCGGAAAGCACCGCATAGAGAGATGTTCAATTTCATAGATGGTCCGTACTGCATTTTTCAAAAGCGGAAACATACTCGCGAGCTTCAACTGCAAAATTACCCTCTCGATTCGCCCACAAGAGTCCACTTATACCAAGTTTTCGTCGATATTCAGGGTCAAACATTTTTTTAATCGCACTTTCAAAATCTTTATATGAATTTGGATCGATACAAATTCCTGCTCCTGAATCTTCAACATATTTTTTTAGGTTCCCAAAATTACTTGTGATAAACGGTAACCCTACCGACATATAATCGAAGTTTTTTAGCGGCAAATTTCGATAAAACTTCTTAATAGGAAGCCATAGACAAATACCCACATCGTAATCATATAATTTACTCATCAACTCTTCATAGTCTATCCAATCGTAATGAGTAATACCAAAGCGCTTAACAAGATCATTAGTAATATCGTTTGCAGGTGAATAAATTGTGAGTTCTAATTTGCGCGGTGCTGCGATTTCATTAAATTTTTTAATATACTGTGCTGCTTCAATAACTCCCCGAAACTGGTTGATGCCACCAATATAAACGAGCTTAAGAGTATCATTTTTCTTAAAATTTCTTTGTAATTGATCATCCGCTTTAAGTAATGGAAAATTTCGAAGTAACACAACTTTTTTCGCGTAATAATACCAACTATTATATTTTTTATGAAGGAATTCATCTGTACAAAAAACGTGGTGACATTTTTTTATAAATCGCGCTTCTATATACAGAAAAGCGCATGCCCACACATAAGATCTAAACGATTTATTACCATAGTCTAGTACTTGCCTAATGTAATCCTCATGTGAATCATAGATCAATTTACTATTCAACATTTCACTTAAGCGAGTAGCAAAAGCTATTTCTCGTACATCGGAAGCCTGAACAACATCTATAGTCGTTCCCCTAAAATAATTGGCTACTTTTTGAACAATATTTTCAGATCCACGCTTAAATAACAGCCCTAAAAAACGAAATAGTGCTGGTCTCTTATCATTAAAAATTAAATGGTTGATAGTGAATCCTGCAATATTTACTTGCGAAACTAACGGCTGAGGAAACAACGCATTTTCCCTCAATTCCGAATTTGATCTATGCGGATACTGAAGGAAGTAAAAATTAATATCACTAATATTATATTTAAGTGACTTCATCTCCCGATGAGCAAGTCGGGGATCGTTGACGCGATGACATTGTCCAATAAACAATACTTTCATAATCTGCTTCCTAAGCATGAGGTAAACGAAAGAGGTGCAATATAATCAGACAGTATTCTTGCATTGATTAGATTTTCCGTAAATAAAGATTTAAGATGTAATTCATAAATTTTACCTATAAAAATTGCTTACTTAAACGAAAAAACCACCATAGTATAACTAGAAAAATATATATAATACTGCCTGACATAATGATAAATGAACCGGTCGAAAAAGCAAGCCAAGCTGGTAATATTAATAAACTAAATAGCATAATATATTTTATTTCGTGAAGAATTATTGATTGCAGCCTGACGCCTGCTCTTCTTAAAAACCAAAGCTGTATCGATAAATAAGCTAGCGTACTGACTAAGGCAAAAACCATAACCGCTGTGTCTGCGGTAGTACCTATCCACGCACAAATTAATAACGAGCCGGCCCTGAGTGCCAATGCACCTGCTTGCGAGAGCAACGCTTCTTGTTGAATTTCCAAGACACTAGCCAAAGTGGACAGTGGCGACCATTGAAATTGCAGATAGATCCAAGGCGCCATCCACTGCGCATACTGCCCGGCCTTATGCCACTGCTCTCCAAATACTGCGGCAAAAAGTTCCGGCCCTGCGAGCAGTAGAAGAACCAACGCTGGTGCGCCGACAATTGCAAGCTTGCCGTGCAACGCTTCGATCAAGTTAGAAAGTTCGCCATCTCGAAAAGCTTGAGGTGCGCGAGAGAAAAATACGTTGCCCACCGCAGCGCCTATCAAAGCCATAGGCATACTTAGAGTTTGCAGTGTTAGTGCGTAGAAACCCGCGATTGCAACCCCATAAAATGCGACGAGAACCAGGGGGGCAAACTGCAGACCAACTGTATTAAAAAACGCCGTCCAAGTTGAGTAAATCGGGAATTTTTTATACCGCTTCACCCCCGCCCACATCTCGCGCCAAGTGATATTTCTTAGAATAAACCGCCCGTTATCCCGCCAAATCTGCCCGCCCAGCACCGTGGTCGCCACCGCCTGCCCGCCGACGCTGGCTGCAATCATCGCCCCGCCGGTCGCATGGCCCGCGAACCCTGCCCCGAGCTTCGCCGAATTGGTCGCCACCGCGCTGGTCACCCGCGCAATCGACAGCCGGGTGAA
>CAZXWR010000422.1:0-3051 GCA_964644325.1 uncultured bacterium | reverse complement strand
ATTAGCTGATGACACAAAAGCCCAGTCCTGAATTTTCACAGGCACATGATCGCGTGCACACTTTGACCTGGACCTCGGAGCGATAGTGTAACAGGCAGATCATGGTTAAACTCAAGAGTATAACATTGCGAAGAAAATCACAAGCGCTTTTGACCTGCACTCCCTTCTCGAGCTGACACTTTACTGACGTTTGTCATTTAACCTATTTGAGGTGAAAGACATTAGCACCCCAACAGTGCTGGCTGACATAATCCTGACCTTGGGATTTTAGGCTGCGTTTGCGGGGAATATCACGCATGGAGGATGAAATGATTCGAACACTGATTTTGGCAAGCGTACTTGTTCTGGCACTGTTTTCCAGTGCAACTGCGCAGCAAACGGATATCTTGGGTGCAGGTGCAACTTTTCCAGCACCACTCATCACCGCGATGGCAGACGACTACCGCGATTTGACAAATAATCGCGTCACGGTCAACTATCAGTCAATTGGTTCAGGTGGGGGGATTCGTCAGTTTGTTGAGCAGACCGTTATGTTTGGTATGTCCGAAGCTTTTTTATCTGACCAGGTAATGGCTGATATTGAAGCAAGCAGTGGTGGACGCGCTTTCAATATGCCAATCACACTGGCTGATGTCGTTCCTACTTACAACCTGCCAGGTATCGGCAAGGGAATCGTCTTCTCGGGCGATGTTTTGGTGGACGCCTTCCTGGGACGCATCGTGACCTGGGATGACCCGCGCATCCAGGAACTCAACCCCGATCTTAACCTGCCGCGTCTGCCCATTATCATTGTTCACCGCTCTGATGGTTCGGGTACAACGAACGTCTGGACGAGTTATCTGAGCCGTGTTTCCGAAGAGTGGGCGTCTACCATCGGCTTTGCCACCAGCGTTAACTGGCCCACGGGTATCGGTGGTAATGGTAACGAAGGTGTGGCTGGTGTAGTGCAGAATACCCCAGGTTCTCTTGGCTACAATAGTCTGACCTACGCGCTGCTGAATGACATTGCCTACGGCTCGGTCATCAACTCTTCGGGCAATATTATTGAGCCCAGCTTTGCTGCCACCACCGCTGCGGCAGACATCGAACTTCCTGATGACACACGCATCCTCTTTACCAACACACCTGCACCCGATGGTTATCCAGTGGCTGGCTTTGCCTGGATGCTAGTCTACGAGAATCTGGATAGAAATAATGCGATTGCCAATCAGCAACAGGCTGAAGATCTGATTCGCTTCCTGATTTATACCATCACAGATGGTCAGGAACTCTCTGAAGGTCTGGGCTTTGCCCGTTTGCCGCAGGCCGCCATTGACCGCAACTTTGCCATGATCAATCAGCTCAAGTGGCAGGGTGAGGAAATTGGCGCAGCCATTCTGGCTGAAGTTTTGGGTAACTAAACGCAGTTGTGATAGTCTGGGCAGGGTCACCTGTCCAGACTGCTGTATTAGTGGAGAGACCGTGCAAAAGTCTTTAAATACTTCCGAAATTATCAAGCGACCTACCCACGCGATTTTTAGGTCACTGGGTGACAATGCCTTTGCGGTGGTTATCACCGGGTTGGGTGTCACCATCATGCTGCTGGCAGCTATGCTGGCCTGGGTTTTGTTGACTGAGGGGTTTGAACCTATCCGTCAGTTTGGCTTTTTTGGATTTCTGACCGGAACGACCTGGGATCCAGCCGTTCAATTGCGCTTTGGTGCTTTCCCCTTTATTTTTGGTACTTTGGTTACCAGTGTTTTGGCACTGGCTCTATCCTTTTTTCCTGCGATTGCTGTGGCTATTTTTACTGCTGAATATGCACCTCGCTGGCTCTCTGGCATCATTGACACGCTGGTTGACCTGATTGCTGCTGTTCCCAGTGTTGTGGTTGGCATCTGGGGCATCTTTGTGTTAGCACCCTGGATGCGTGATACTTTTTATCTGCCTATCTATCTGTGGGCTGTGCAGAATGCACCCGATTTATTGCCTATTCTCGGCAACCCCACAGGTTATGGCATGGTTACGGCGATTATTGTACTGGCGCTGATGATTGTTCCTTACACCGCTGCATTGACTCGAGATGCTATTCGCTTAGTTCCCAAAGAGCAGCGAGAAGCCGCCTGGGGCTTGGGAGCGACGCGTTGGGAAGTCATGACGATGGCCATCTTGCCCTATGCCCGCAGCGGCATCATGGCAGGTGCGATTCTGTCCTTTGGTCGCGCGATTGGCGAAACTATGGCAGTGGCCATGATTATTGGTAACAAGAATACCTTGCCTTTCAGCATCTTTGGTCCGGCAGCTACCATGCCTTCGGTCATCATCAACGAGTTTCGTGAAGCAGTGGAGAACCTGCACTTAGCTAGTCTGATGGCGATTGGATTTTATCTCTTTTTGATCTCGCTTATCGTTAACCTGATTGCTGCTTATGTGCAGCGCAAATACGGTGTGGGAGGCCGCGCAGTATGAATCTGAACCTGCGCAAGCGCTATTTTCGTGACCGCCTTATGTACGGGCTTTTAGGGCTTAGCACGGTGCTCGTGCTTGTGCCATTGGTCATTGTTATTAGCTATGTCATCATTAATGGTATTAGTGGTCTGAACTGGGACTTTTTCACACAGGAACTGGGTTCACCTGCTCGAGCCTTGCAAGGGCGACCTACTGGGTTAGTGCATACCATCTGGGGCACACTGGTCATCGATACCCTGGCTTTGATTATCGCCATACCCATCGGGGTGGGTGCTGGCATTATGCTCTCAGAGTATCCGGATCATCCACTTAATCCTAGCCTGCGTATCCTCAATGACACCTTGAATGGCATGCCCGCGATTCTTAAAGGGCTGTTGGCCTTTGCGCTGATTGTCAAGCCAATGGGGACGTTTTCAGGTCTGGCTGGCGCTGTTGCACTCGCCTTCGTAATGCTGCCGATTATGGCTCGAGCCACCGAGAGCATCCTTTCAGTGATTCCCTGGACTATCCGTGAGGCTGGCTTGGCTCTGGGTTTACCCCGCTGGCGTGTGGTTATGTCTGCAGTGATTCCAGCAGCCAGAGCAGGTCTGGTCACAGGCATCC
>CAZXWR010000421.1:0-3077 GCA_964644325.1 uncultured bacterium | reverse complement strand
GCCTGAGACTACCCTTTCCATAGCTCCAATTCTCGGACTTTTCGATCTACTGAGATACGGACTTGGTATAGGCGAGCGGTGCAAATGGGCAAGAACCAGCAGTATTTGGATCGCATTCAGGCCGTAGGCGAGAACTTCAAAGCAGGACAGCCATTGTCAGAAAAGGCGATCGCGGCTTTACAGCAGGATATAGGCTAACCCAATTATTGTACTGGAGATGAATAGATGAAAAATGCAGCTTAAACTGTGCAACAGGGTACCTGAGTAGGAAATTGAATAGAGGAAATGTGAATGTAATTGCCATTCGTCTAAAACCTGGTGACGATCTGAAGCAATCCTTATTGCGCTATTGCCGTAAACAACAAATTGAAGCAGCTTTTATACTGAGTGGCATCGGAAGCTTGAGTAAAGCATCAATCCGATTTGCGAACCAAGAAAAAGCAACAGTGATAGAATCTAAACTTGAAATAATTACCCTAGATGGCACACTGTCCCAATATGGGGCTCATTTGCACATTTCAGTCTCAAACAGTGAAGGTGCAGTCATTGGTGGTCATTTAATGGAGGGTACACAAATATTTACTACAGGAGAAATATTACTTGGGTTAGTTCCGAATATTAGGTTTATGAGACAGCTTGATCTTGAAACTGGATATCATGAGCTACAGGTTGAAGCTTACGATTAATTTAATTCTCTACCCCTCCTCCGGTAAGGGGATGAATTCAGTCTCTTCAGGCACGGTAGCAAACCGACCTGCTTTCCAATCCGCTTTAGCCTGCTCAATGCGATCGCGCCGACTGGATACAAAATTCCACCATTTGTGCCGTTCGCCCACAGGTTCACCCCCAATGACCATGCAGCGCGTTGCGACTGAGGCCTGCACATCAGCTGAAGCCCCAGCTTCCAGCACCGCTAAACGATGTTGAGGAACAGTCTGATCATTAATCCTCAGTTCAGAGCTGACGCTGTATACCGCACGTTCACTGAAGTCCTGAGGAAGTGAAAACTTTGACCCCGCCGCCATCTGAACATCCAGGTATAAAATGGGCGAATAAGTTTCTACGGGTGAGATTTGATCGTAGGCTGCTCCAGCAATCAGCTTAATGGTGACGCCCTCTTGCTCCCAGATAGGCATCTCCGAAGCAGGGTAGTGACGAAAGGTTGGCTCCGTTTCCTCCTGATCATCGGGGAGGGCCACCCAAGTTTGAATCGCATGGAGCGTTGATTCAACGGCTCGGTCGGCAGCGGGCGATCGCTCAGAATGTACAATACCTCTACCCGCCGTCATCCAGTTTACGGCCCCAGGGTAAATTTCTTGGACACTGCCCAAACTATCGCGGTGGAGCAAGACACCTTCAAACAGATAAGTGACCGTCGCCAAGTTGATGTGGGGATGGGGACGAACATCAACCCCATGACCAGCAGGGAATGTTGCAGGTCCCAAATGGTCGAAAAAAATGAATGGATCGACAAGGGTGCGATCGGTGTGAGGCAAGCTACGCCGCGCCTTAAAACCACCCAGATCCTGAATGTGGGGTTTAATTAGTTGTTTAACGGCGTGAGTCATTGCAAGGAAGGTTGTTAAGTACAGTCGAGTTTGAGGTTCACCTGCCGAGTCGAGCCAGCCTCCGACAAAGACAATAACAAAGCTACAGCCACCTATTAGAATACAGCTATAAACTGTCCAACGTCTGGCTCCGGTCGAACCGCCTTGGGCATTGGGAATAACCGCACCACCCCCGGTAAAGCTTCCGCCATGCGGCCCGACGAATTAAGCGGAAGCGGGAAGTGCCATTGAGCTAGCAGCGATCGCCAAGGTCAATACTTTCAGATAGGGATTCATAGGGTTCTCCTTGAAAATTTGCAGATGGTATTGGGGGTATAAACTCAAATATTCGCGTCGGACTCAGGCGACAATCCCATGACGATCGCGGACTTCCGTAAGGGGAAGGTGCCATTCTTGCTCCGGCTTCCAGGCATCGATATCGAAGCGAGATCGCCGTCCCCGTTGATAGGCCGCTCGCAGCCGCTGGCGAACCTGCTGCCGATGCAGGGGAAAAGAAAGACCGCGACGATGCATCATGCCCAATAAGCCGATGCTCAGAAGAACTTGGAAAGGATGAAAATGTCCGCCGAGGAGGAAGGCTTGGACTTCCGCTTCGCCCAGGGCATCGGTGCCATATCCCGCCAAGACGTGAACGGCATCGTGGAGTTGTTTGCGGCGGGGACCTGTCGTCAAGGGTTCTAGAGCTTCTGCTGCCAGGAAGTCCGCCAGCGATCGCCCTAAAGTTCCCTCCGGCAGAGACGCGAGGACGGAGGGTTCCACAATAGTTGGGACATTGAGTTGCAGTGTCGCTCCAGCGGAGTCGATGGCGGATAGAAAGGAATCGATAACGGTCGAAGTCGGAAAAGCAGAAAAAGATTGCATCGTTACATACCTAATGAAAAACAGTGGGAAAAGGCAATTGCCAAGGGTTTCAGTGACTCTTGCCAACGGGTCAAGGGGGTAAAGTAAACCTTGAATTCGATAATCCAATCCTAAAAAGGAGACCCCTCGTTCCACATGAGGCAGAAGTCCTCTTTTCAAATGGGACAAAAGTCCTACGGACGGGGAAGGGAACCGTCCGCCACCCTCGACATGGGCATAAAGCAGCCCCAGGGCGGCCCCATCCTATGAACGCTTCTACCTCCCATCCGCGCCAATTTTTAACCGTCCTCGAACGGACCCTCCTCGCCATCTTGTTCTTGTCCGAGGTCAGGCGCGGGCCGGGATTGGGATTCGAGCGCCGACCACTGGCGGTGTTGGGATGCTTGGCGGCGATCGCAGCGGTGGGGGGATTGGAGTGAGGGGTAGGTGTCATGGCTGATAAAAAAGGCTTCTAGCTTGACATTGCCCTTCCCTCGTAGCAATTCTCGGACTTTTCGGTCTACTAAAGCGCTAATTCTGGAACTTTTTTCATATTAATTCGGGTCTATCCTTTTTAAAAGCGCACACGTTAATAACATCCGACCTAGCTAGAAACCTATGCCTTACCCACAAGTCGTGGAAGCCTTTTCATAGTGGGCTTTCAATCAT
>CAZXWR010000420.1:0-3095 GCA_964644325.1 uncultured bacterium | reverse complement strand
CACTCTTGCAGGAAACGCCAGGGGTCTTCGGGGCGAAGCTCACGGGGGCTGGGTTCGGGGGGGCCTGTGTGGCATTGGTAAAGCGGGGACAGGCGATCGCCATCGCGCAGACGGTTCTGGAACGCTATGGTCGGGCGGGCTATCGAGGTCGGTTGCTGGTGCCAGCCCCCACTAGCACTGGCTGATAGCCCGAGTAATCATGGCCGTTGAGCTAAACAATCCGCTCAGGAATGAACCGGAGCTAGCACAAGCGCGGCTATTGCCAGGTCGAGACGGCCCGCAGCACCTCGGGAATGGCATCGTGGTGGGCGGGGAATTCAAGCTGGGTTTCGCTGAGTCCTAAGTAGCCCGACATTTGAAAAGAAAGCAAAATGCGTTTGAGGGCCAGCCAGACCTCCGGTTCGTATTCCCAGTGGCCCGATCGCGGCGCATAACCCGCGATCGCCTTCATGGCCCAAAAATAGGAATTGCGGACGGTTGACCCCCCTTTTTTAAAGTGGGGCACATCTTCGCCATGCAAAATCAGCAGATTGTCTTGGATGTGGCTTCTCACGGAAGGGGGTCAGGCGGCTTCGAGCAGTCCTTTGAACAGTGCTAGTCCGTCGGTGTAGCCCAGGGCTGGGTCGGCCGCGCGTTCGGGGTGGGGCATCATCCCGACGACATTCCCCTGGATATTACAGAGACCCGCGATATTCTCGACGGAGCCATTCGGGTTGGCAGCGGCTGTGGCTTGCCCCGCTGCGTCGCAGTAGCGCAGCAGAATTTGCCGATTGGCCGCGAGGGTGGCCAGGGTGGCATCATCGGCAAAGTAGCAGCCTTCGCCGTGGGCAATGGGTAAGGTAATGACGGTCTGGTCTGGGTAAGCGATCGTCCAGGGTAAATCGGTGCGCTCAACCTTCAGGTGAACGCGATCGCAAATGAAGTGCAGGTCGCGGTTTCGCACCAGGGCTCCCGGCAGCAGACCCACTTCGGTCAAAACCTGAAAGCCATTGCAGATGCCGAGTACCTTTTTGCCCGCCGCCGCATGGTCTAGGGTGGCCTGCATCACGGGTGAAAAACGGGCGATCGCCCCGCAGCGCAGGTAGTCCCCGTAGCTGAACCCACCGGGGATGACGATGACATCGAGGTCTTGGATGTCGGTTTCTTCGTGCCAGACCATGCGGGTGGGCTGACCCAGAAGGTCGCCCGTGACCATCGCCAGATCGCGATCGCAGTTAGAGCCAGGAAACACCACTACACCAAAGTTCAGCATCGCTTTAGGCTCCTGTGGGGGCGGCGGTTGGCGCTGCGAGTTCTTGCAGTTCGTAGCAGTAATTCTCAATGACAGGATTCGCCAGCAGCTGGTCGCACATGCGATCCACTTGGGCTTCTGCCGTGGGCTGGCTGTCTGCCGTCAAAGTCAGCTCAATGTACTTGCCAATCCGCACCTGTTGAACGTTGTCATAGCCCATGTGGCTCAGTCCAGACTGCACCGCAGTTCCAGCAGGATCCAACACGGAGGGACGAAGGGTTACATAAATCCGGGCGTGGTAGGTATGGGTCACGATTTTGCGGCCAATAACGGCGAAAGCGTCAGAGTTCAGATTCAGGTTGGGCAGCTCTGGCAGCAGGAGGGTGCTTTGAGCCACTCTATGCACAATACCCCAAAGCGATCGCCCAAGATTGTTGGCAGGGTATCAATCTCGGGGAGTAACCCACCTGAATAAAACGGTATCTTTCCCCAGGCAGGCTCATCAGCCCCCTAGGCACCAAACCTCACCCCCACCGTCTCATTAAATGATCGCACGATCGCGATGATGCGATCCGCATCGTCATCTCCAAAAATCCCATCAAGCCCCTCATCATGAATATCTGAAAACGGCGGCTCATAGAGCAACCCAGGATCCATAACGCCGTTCTGAGTCAGGTAATCAATAATGGTATCAACGAAGCGAATTTGATTCGCGGAGAGGTTATTGCCTTCAAGGTACTGAGCAAATGCTTCCTTGGCGGCAGCGCGATCCAGGCCCACCAACTCACGAATGAATTTCTTGAGGCTTACGTCCTTACCAAAGACCGCTTCAAACCGTTCCTTGCTCTCAATCTCTGGAGCACTAAACAACATCCGTTCCAGCTCATCCAGGTCGATCTCCGTGAGGGGGACGTTGCGTTTTAATTTGGCAATGACTAAAAAATCCTCATGGGCGCGAATATAAGCCTCAACCTTCTTGCGGTACTGATAGGGACTAAATCCCGTCTGGCGGTAGGGCACCTCCCGCTCGGCGACCTTGCCTAACTGGTCTTTGAAGTCGGTGTAGACCACCTGCTGCTGTTTGCGATCGATAAACTGCACGAGATCCCGCAGATCTACCCGTAGGCGCTCAATCATGTGGACGGTGACATCTTGCCACCAGGATTCGGACTGGACTTCAGAGATCAGCGGCAGCTTCGCCTGCACCATCGGGATGGAGCGTTTTTCCTCAAGTTGGGCCATGAGATCTCGCATTTTGTCGCGCAGCTCTAGGAACTCTCGGGAGCCTTTCAGAATGGCGATCTGAAGTTTGAGGCAGATGAGGTCAAAGCGTTTGGCAAGCGGGTTCTCGTTGGGAAGGGTATTGGGCAGTGTGGCCAGGGTCTCTGCAACCACTTCGCGGTCTTTGTCGCTGAGGGTTTCCCAGCGATCGCGTTCTGAAAATGCTTCCACCTGCTCCAAGTGGCGGCGCACCAGGAAGTTTTCCCGTGCCATGGAGGCCACATGCTCGTGGAGGCGATCGCCCAGGCTGGCTTTGAGGGCGGCGTCTTCGGGGGTTGGGGTGTCGGTGTGTTCTAGGGCTTGACTGAGGGCAAGGCGGGCTTTGACGAGTTGGGCGGTGAGACTTTCGGGGAGTTTGACGTCGGCGGTTTTGAGTTCCTGCTCGAAGAATTCAAAGTTGCTGCACAGGTCAAAGATCAGGAATTCTGCTTTGGGCTGATCGGGGCCAAACAGGTTTTCACAGAGGCGGGTGCCTCGGCCAATCATCTGGTTGAATTTAACCTCGGAGTAGACGGGCTTAAAGAACATCAGGTTGACCACCTCCGGCACATCCACTCCGGTATCGAGCATGTCCACAGATACA
>CAZXWR010000419.1:0-3106 GCA_964644325.1 uncultured bacterium | reverse complement strand
CACCGAGCCCACGAGCGGCGGCCGCGGCCGGCTGACCCGGATCGCGTCGAGCAGGGGCAACAGCTCGAAGCGCATCTGCCGGCGGCCGAAGGGGAACATCTCGAGCATGACGAGCCGTGGCCGCCTGCGCTTGAAGGTCTCCAGCAGATGATCGCGCCGCCGGGCCTTGAAAGACTCATCTATCGGCCGGCCTCGGGCATCGAGCAGCACCTTGAAGTCGATGCCGTCGCTCTGCACGGGCTCGAGCTGGACGAGCTCGGCGCCTGCGAGCTCGAGCCCCTCGACCGGCAAGCCGCCCGAGACGAGCGTGACCCGGAGGCCGGCCCGGCGCAGCGCCCGCGCCAGCGTAGCTGCTCGGGTCAGATGGCCGATGCCCAGGAGATGCTGGACCCAGAAGAGGACGTCGACGGTCCCCTCTCGCAAGATCGGCGACGCCGCCGTCACGGCTGGAGGGCGATCAGCGCCATGCGCTCCATGTCCTGAACGAAGCGGTCGAGGCCGGGCTTGTCGGCGCCAGCGAACGCCTGGTCGAGCTCGTCACGGGTGAAGGCCTGGCGCTTCAGCACCCAGGCGACCATCGCCGCCACCTCCTTGGGCACCGCCACCGCCTGCCGGCTGCCTTCCTTGACCAGGCCGTGCCGGCCCTGCTGCTCGATCAGCTTCACGCCACCCGCCTTGACCGCATAGGTGATCGCCCGGGGCTCGAGCAGGGCCGCCATGTCATAGGGCTCGCGGATGTAGCGATAGCCCTGGATGAAGCGCTCGATATCGGCCCGGGTGGCGGGCTCGGTCAGGATCGAGGCGATCCGCTGGCCGAGGCCGGCCAGGTGCGCGTCGAGGGCGGCGGCATCGCCCTGCGGCAGGTTCCTGCGACAGAGCGGGTCGGCGATCAGCCGTTCGTAGAGATAGCCCACGAGGTCGATGCCGATCGGGTAGGTGACGCCCATGGCGATGTGGATGCAGCCGCCGTCGTCGGCCACGGCATAGTGGTACTGGCCGCGCGGCAGATAGAGCAGGTCGCCGGGCTTGAGCCGCACCTCCTTCCACAGCTTGCCCTTGGCCTCCTCGTGCGCCTCCTGCGGCACGCTCTTGAACATGTTGTGGGCAATGGGATCCTCGGCCCGGCCCTCGAACACCGGCCAGACCTTCTCGCCCTCGCAATGCACGGCGAAGACGTCGTGGGTGTCGTAGTGGACCTTGAAGCCCTGCCGCCGCCTGGACGACTGGTAGAGATTGCCCTGCACCTTGCCGCCGAGTGCTGTCTCCATGGTCTTGGCGAAGGCGGTGAGCTCCGGCGTGAGCTGGTCGATGTCGTTGAGGACCATGGTGGCGCCCTGCTGGACCAGCCGCTTGACCGTGGTGGGATCGGCCATGGCGGCCCCGGTGATCGCCGGCTGCGCGCTGGCATAAGACGACGGTGGCACCACCTCGCGATCGAGGACGAGGTTCATCCTGGTCGTGTCCCAAAGGGTGTTGATCGCCAAGAGCCGTTCCAGCACCTGCCAGTTCATGATCGACATGAACTTCTCGGCGCCGCCTTCGATGTGCACCGGCTGCTTGCCCAGATAGTCGCGGCGAAACGCCTCCGCGCCCAAGGGCGCCATGATGTCGTCGAAGCTCATGCCCATCCGGTCCTGTCCCCTCGCCAATGATCGCTTGACGGAAATCCCTCTGGCGGCACCTCTAGCAGCGGCGGCGGTGCCCGACCAAGGAGAACCCGACCCAGGAGATGGATGATGACGACCGACGTGGACGTGGCGGCCAATCTGGCGGCGGTGCGCGCCCGCATCGCTTCGGCCGCGGCCGATGTGGGCCGCGACCCGGCGGGCGTCACCCTGATCGCGGTCGGCAAGGCGCAGCCCCAGGAGCGGCTCGAAGGGGCGCTCGAGGCCGGCCAGCGGGTCTTCGGCGAGAACTACGTGCAGGAGGCGGCCGGGCGCTGGCCGGCCTTGCGCGCCCGCTACCCGGACGTCGAGCTCCACATGATCGGCGCTTTGCAGACCAACAAGGCCAAGGAGGCGGTGGCCCTCTTCGACGTGATCCAGACGGTCGACCGGCCGAGGCTCGCAGCCGCACTGGCCAAGGAGATGGCCAAGCAGCAACGGCAGGTGGCGGTCTTCATCCAGGTCAATAGCGGCGAGGAGCCGCAAAAGGCAGGCGTGATGCCGGCCGAGGCCGACGCCTTCATCGCCGCCTGCAAGGGCGAGCATGGCCTGCATGTCGAAGGCCTGATGGCCATCCCCCCGGCCGACGAGGACATCGCCCTGCACACGGCCTTTCTCGCCAAGATCGCCGCGCGCAACGGTCTCGCCGGGCTCAGCATCGGCATGAGCGACGACTACGAAACGGCGGTCCGCTTCGGCGCCACCCATGTCCGGGTCGGCAGTGCTGTCTTCGGCGCGCGGCCCCGGCGGGATGCCTGAGCCGGCGCGGGCGCGGGCTGGGTGAAGCCGTCGCAGTTGGCTTTTTCGGTCGTCGGCGTAGTTTGGCGGGTGAAGCGCGGTTGGGACAACAGCGTTGGACGACAACGAGAACGACAGGAGACTTCGATGATCAAGCAATCAGCGGTGATGGCCGCGACCATGGCCTTCGGGCTGCTCGGGGGGGGCAGCTTTGCCTGGGCCGAAGGCGATCCCGCAGCCGGCGAGCGGGTGTTTCGCCAATGCCAAGCCTGCCACGTGGTCGATGCCGAGCAGAACCGTGTGGGGCCGCATCTGGTCGGCATTTTCGGCCGCGAGGCGGGTGCTGTCGACGGCTTCAACTACTCGCCGGCGATGGCCGGATCGGGCATCGTCTGGGACGACGACACGATCGCCGCCTACCTCGCCGACCCGCGCGGCTACATCGCCGGCAACCGCATGGCGTTCGCCGGCCTGCGCCAGGAACAGCAGATCGCCGATGTCATCGCCTACATCAAATCCAAGCAGTAAGCGCCTGATCTAGGCCAACTTTCTGTAGAGGGTCTGCGCCTCCGGCGCGGGCCCTCTGCGCTCACCCAGCGCCACCACTTGGAGCACCTCGACCCCGGCCGGAATCACCAGCGTGATGACATCGCCCGGGCGCACCGCCTTGTGCACCTTCTCGACCAGCTGATCGTTGAGCCGAA
>CAZXWR010000418.1:0-3150 GCA_964644325.1 uncultured bacterium | reverse complement strand
TAGTCCTGAAAAGACATAGGATGAATATTGAGCAATTTCAATCTTAATTATGACTTGGAAA
The DNA here is from genome assembly GCA_964644325.1 of uncultured bacterium. GTDB lineage: Bacteria > Cyanobacteriota > Cyanobacteriia > Thermosynechococcales > Thermosynechococcaceae > CAZXWR01. The sequence goes on along the minus strand of CAZXWR010000418.1, from coordinate 3,089 downwards.
ACGAATATAAAGACGAGCAGTTGCAAGAGTGGACTAACTAATGTCCAGGCAATCCCTAGCGCTGATCGTTTATACATCAGCTTCATATCGCGATCAACGAGCGATCGCAATAAGTCCCATAAGTAAAGGAATGGCAAAGTGCGAGAGGCTTGTATTCTTCGCCTAAGCGCTCTGGACTGTTTTTGCATATAGGCCTGTCATTATGATGAAACAATCTGCTCAGTAGATGGGATAGAAGGAGTCATAGATTGATGCTGGGGTTGGAGTATCAGCTCTTCAGCTATCGGCTGAACTCGTTCTTCAACTGGGACATAGGCAGCGCTTTTACCTTCCCGTTTAACCCGCAGGTGTGATCTCCACAAAGACCAAGGGCCTGCTAAGTTGCCACGAATTTCTAGCCAAATCAAAGCGGGTGGATAATCGCTACGCTTCAGCAGATATTCCTTAATGCGGTAGTAATGAACATAAGGTAGACCCAGCAGTACTTGTGCAAGCCCCCGCCAATCGCCATCACTTAACCAAGTCGTAAGGTTATATGAAACATGTCCTTTACTGTAGCCATAAAGCTGATGCTTCAGCGCTTTACGAGTCTTTCGATGCTTGTGCCAAACAAAAGCCTCAGGATTGTAGACAATGGTATACCCAGCCTTCAAAACTTTGTAAAACACATAGGTATCTTCGCCAACCCCAGAAGGCATCCCTGGACCTAATGCTTCGTTCATAAGGCCAATTTCAGGATGGTGAAAAATGCTAGCTCGAAATGCAGCATTCGCTGTGGCCCCCAGTGACCAGGTCGGCGAGGGCTTGTGGGGAAAAAGATCATACCAATCTCCCCGAACTTCAAAGGATTCAAAGCCTCGGCCTAGTCCACCATAGTTCTCGAAAGCTTGTTGAGATTCATCTTCTAACTCGATCGGTAGAACGTTGCCATTCACCACCATGACGTCGGGGCGAGTAAAGGGCATGACTAGCTTCTCGATCCAGTCAGGGGGAACTGTGACATCATCATCTGTGGCGATGAGGATATCGCCGTTCCCCGCAGCAAATCCTGCATTTCTAGCATAGGCTAGCCCTTGGCGAGGTTCTTTCACTAAAGTAACCTCTGGAAATTCCTGGACGACAGGCAACGTTAATCCGGAACTAGGGTGGTTATCAACTACCACAATTTCGACCTGACGCTTGGTTTGTTGGGCTCTAAGGTGATGTAAGCAATTGCGCAGATCATCAGGGCGATCGAAAGTAGCAACTACCACGGATACTGCTACTGAACTGGGTAAAAATGTTGGCAATTGCTGGTCTGATAGTCGATATTTTGAAGCAATTATACTGACTGCATTTGTATATGCTGCATTGTCAGATAGAGTACTAAAAGGTTTGAGTAATTTGGTGCCAAACTGGGTTGCAATTAGACGGCAAAGCGTTGAAGAAGAAACGTTGCAATTATTGTTATCGTAATCGAAGCTGCCAAAAGGGCTATGGTGCCAACTGACGAAGAGACGAACCTTAGAATAGTTTTCTAAATTGATGAGGGGCGCTAAAGGCTGGCTCAGCTCAATTTGGCGGATGGCAATCGCACTGGACGGCTCAGAGATACGAGCCTCTGTAGATTCAGGATGATAGCGAATGGCTAGTGGTTTCGCTGTTTGCCAACCGTACTGTTGAACAATTTTAGCCATTTGCCGGGTTGCTTTTTGATAGGTCTTCAATCCAGAAAAAGCGCTCCAAAACTCAGCTACAATCAAATCCTTAGGAAACTGAGTTTTATGAAGAGATGCGATGAGGACGCGACGTATGTTCCAAAAAAACATCCACCAAATGCCAATTTTTAGGCAAGAGATCCGTAGGTCGCTGTAGGAGATTGCTAAACAGCACCACAACGCATAAAGGCTACCGTTAAAAGAGATTTGACGCCTGAGTTGCGCATATTCCCGGCGATGACGATGGCGAATCATGGCGCTAGGTTCATAGACCAAACAATAACCATACCTGAGCACACGGATGAACATTTCTAAGTCGCCGCCGCCATTGGTAGGTGTGCCAACATCCAAAGCAGGGTCGAAATAACCAATTTTCTCAAAGACAGAGCATCGATAAGCCATATTAGCTCCGGTGCCAAATTGTCCTGCGCCCAGCCATTGCCAAGACATGGGTTTCCCAGGCGTCTTTTGGTAAGAATTGGTTTGAAACCCTCTCCCAAAACCACCGTAGTCTTCAAACAAAACCTGAGCTTCAGTTTCTAACTCATAGGGAACAACGAGCCCCGTCACGGCCATCACTTCTGGGTTTTCAGCAAAAACTTGAGCTAATCCTTTCACCCAGCCTGCATCAACCACCACATCATCGTCGGTGTAGGCAATAATTTCTCCCTTCGCTTCTAGGATGGCACGGCTACGTGCCCAGTCTAGGCCGGGGCGCGGTTCACGCACGTAGCGTATCTCAGGATAATGCTGCTCAATTAGCTCTTTGGTCGCTTCCGTTTGAGGCGCATTGTCTACCACTAAAAGATCAAGGTGCGGATAGTCCAACTTTTGGATGGCTTCCAGGCAGAGCTTCATATCATCGGGGCGATCGCGCGTACACACTGCCACCGTCACCAGAGGCCATTTCCCGACATACTCCACTGGCGGAAAGTCAATCAAAGCTTCTAAGGTCAGCTCTTCCGGTCTTTGAGGGGATGCCAACCCATTTTTAAGCAACTGACAGATAATCGCTTGACTATGCTGCTCTATGATCAGTTTGCCAAGGGTCGCTGCTGTACAACGTCCCAGTGAGATGGGCGCTTTCACATACCCTAACGGCACACCGTGCAAGCGCACGAGTCCTTGCAGACCCATATATTTTTCAAGCCCTTCAAAAGTTGGGAGGGGCCGACTCAGTTCAATATCAACAACTTTAATGGGATACAGCATAAGTAAAAACTATAAGATTAAATCGTTAGTACAGCTCTATGTAAAATGTTGACAACCGAAACTTTAAGATGGATTTTCAATGGATGAATTGGTTGCTTTAGAGAAAGCAGTGAGTCAGAAAAATAATTGACTAAGAACGGATTATAGGCAGTTTTTTGATGCCTTAAGTGCATTGAACTA
>CAZXWR010000417.1:0-3151 GCA_964644325.1 uncultured bacterium | reverse complement strand
CATCAACCGCAAGCTTGACCTTTATTCTCTCTCCAGCGGATGATGTGCTCCCGTTCAACTTGTCCATAGAGGAGCTGCTCACCTGGATTAGTCAAGGCAAGCTGGCGGTTATTGACGCTGAAGAGTTAGAGGATTTGTTGGATGTCAGGGATGCCATTGCAGCGGAATCTGATCTTGAAAACCAGGAGCGTGTTCCCTGGGAAGCGGTGAAGCAGGAATTAGACAAAAAATCTAGATCGGCAACCTAAAAAGTTAGAAGCTTGACGAGCACATATGAAACGCAACTGGAATTTACTACGTTGGCTTTTAAATCAAGCCCAATCATGTCAAGGTAGCTACCCAATAGTCATTACCAATGGAGCAATGTATAGGGGGAAACACCACAGTTTAGATATTGGCGAATTAAATTTTGAAGAGGTTATTGAACATGCACTAATTTTAGGCGATTCTGGTTTAGCCGAGGTACGCAATATAGGGAGAAGTTTTTCAGGCCCCGCTGGAGTTGCAATTGACCGTCTAACGATGGAATGTCACGATTTCTTAGAAGCAGCACAGGATGAAACTCTATGGCAAAGAGCTATGACAACAGTGAATAAAAAAGGTGGTGCAGTTACTGTTGGAGTTCTCACACAAATTTTGTCTGCCTTTCTTAAACAGTCATTTGGGTTGCCATGAGCTGACATTACTGTAAGCTATGGATTGCATATTTAATCTACAGTAATGCTTTGTGAGGAACCCATTTTGCCAACTGCTGATCAAGGTATAATATGTGTAACTCTATGCCAGTCTGTTACAAATACATTTATTCCTATCTTTGTAGTTCGTCTTGATGAACGCACAGGTAACGTATTTATTTTAGCTGGCGATAACATAGAGGTAGAAATATACCGTGATGGTCGTTGGAGGTTTCTGTGATTAAGCCTGATCTCAAAAGCGTCACTAAGGCTGAATTACGAGCCTATGTCATTGCTCATCCTGAAGACAAAGACGCATTCCATATCTTTGTGGATCGCTTTACAGCCGAGGCACCTCCAGAAATCTTTGCCGTACCACGGTCAGAAGCTGATCTTGCAGAAATTGATAATCTAATTCAGCAGAGAGTCCAGCAATCAAAATAAATGAACCATTAGGTTCTGTTGCTCGATCCCTATCCTCCAGACAGCAAAAAGCTAAAAAACGGGAATGGTCGTTTTCGCCTACGAGTCGGAAACTATCGCGTTATCTACCGCATGGAGGACGACCAGCTGGTCATTTCAGTCATCAAAATTGGTCATCGCCGCGACGTTTACAAGTATAAAGACTGTGCAGTTGTATCTCGATTGTCCCTGCACCAGCTTTCCGCGTAGCTTTGCCAGGGACTACAAAGAAACCTACCGCTATCCACCCCCATCAACGATATATGGTCTGCTGCTATCGCTAGTGGGTGAGGTCGATATGGAAGCCCATCGTGGCGTAAAACTAGCGGTCGGCATCATCGGGAATGATCCACCGATCTCGCGGATTGTTCGGAAGCAGCGTCACCATAAATTTAGCAAAACCCACATGGGGACTTATCCCAGTAGCAAGTTCTCTAAGCCCAATCATCAGGAGCTTTTAACCGACTTACAGGTGGCCGTCCAGATTGACTCAAGCGAAGAAACAGCAACGGTTAAGCTGGCGGAGCGAGTGGCGATCGCACTGTCTACGCCAGCGGAAATTACTCGTTTTGGTGGCCTAAGTTTGGGGGAATCCTGGGCAATGGTGAATGGTATTAGACAGTACCGAGAAAAGGATGGTGCGATCCGTTGGCTCATGAAAGACAATCGCGGACTGATTGGGTTACCTACTTGGATTAACCGTAAAACTGGGCAGGGCACATTTCAACGCTTTTCTGTTGCTGAAGGGGATGAGTTTCATCCAGACTGCTGGGTCATGATTCCAAAGCCGTTGATAACTGCGACAAAAACAACTAGAGGAAAGCGCTCCCCTAAAAAATAAGTGCACCTCAGATGCCGTAAAGAGTATTTCTCAACGGTGCGATCGCAATCCTCATTTCGCGGATCCCCTAAACTGTAGATATCTAGGTTTCGGTCAACCTCATGGTTAACACCGCTGCACAAAACCTCACCTTTGAAGAGTATCTCAGCCACGACGATGGGACAGACAACCGCTATGAACTGGTGGCTGGGCAGCTTATCTTAATGAATCCTCCGCGCATTGAGCACTTCTTAATCGCTAAATTTTTAGAACAGCAGTTTGATGCAGAGATCCAGCGGATGTCACTACCCTGGATAACCCTACGGGAAGCAGGCATCAGAACCGGACATAACAAATCCAGATTGACCGATCTCTGTGTCATTACTCAAGCGCAAGTCCAAGGCCTACTCGGGAAATCGGTGGTGTTTCAAACTCCACCCCTCTTAGTTGTTGAAGTGGTGAGTCCAGAATCTGTCACGCGAGACTATCGTTACAAGCGTTCTGAATATGCAGCCCTGGAAGTGCCTGAATACTGGATTGTCGATCCCCTGACAACCCAAATCACCCTACTCCTGTGGGATGAAGGTTTTTACGAAGAAACAAAATTTGAGGGGAACCAAGGGGTCTGCTCGCCAACATTTCCAGACTTATCGCTAACCGTCGCTCAGATTTTGGCTGCGGGCAATATTGCTTAGCCCGGTTATGCGTGCTTTTGCTTATCATCCTGACAGACGGCAATGAAAACGCTACCTATCCGACTCCCTGAGCAAGAACTAAGTCAATTTTGTCGGCAATGGAAGGTTACTGAGCTGGCGCTATTTGGGTCAGTGCTTCGAGATGACTTCCAGCCTGAGAGTGATATTGACATCCTGGTGACTTTTGCACCAGATGCTCATTGGAGTCTTTTTGATTGGGTTCAAATGGGATATGAGCTAGAAACCCTCTTGCAACGACCAGTGGATCTTGTCATCAAAAAATCGATTGAGCAAAGCCATAACTGGATTCGACGTCAAGAAATCCTAGGAACTGCTCAGGTTATTTATGAACAGAGATGAAGCGTCGTTGTTAGATGTGGCCCAATTTGTCCGCAACATTTTGAGCTTGATGGAAGGAGTTGACCAAGCAACACTTGAGAACGATCGGGAGCACATCATCCGCTGGAGAGAGAATAAAGGTCAAGCTTGCGGTTGATGTA
>CAZXWR010000416.1:0-3199 GCA_964644325.1 uncultured bacterium | reverse complement strand
AACGGCAGGGAACCCTCATGGGTCTGGAACTGCTGCATATCGCCACAACCCTGGGGGCGGCGCGACAGCTGCGGCGCACCATTGATCCTTACCCGGATCTCGCCGCCATTCACCAATGGGTTACCGCGCTGCGCACGTTTCCCGAGCTGGAGCAGACCATCCACCACTGCATTGATGATCAGGGACAGGTCACGGATCGCGCCAGCCCTAAGCTGGCAGAACTCCGCGATCGCCAGCAGCAGGTGCGCCAGCAGGTGCAGCAAATGCTCCAGCGCCTCTTGCAGAGTAAGGCTGGGGCAATGCAAGAACCGATCATTACCCAGCGGGACGATCGCTTCGTGCTGCCGGTTAAGGTCACCCAGAAGGACGCTGTACCGGGCATTGTTCACGATAGTTCTAGTACAGGGTCTACCCTTTACATTGAACCCCAGGGGACAGTGGCCCTAAATAACCAGCTCCGGCAGCTGAGTCGTCAGGAAACGGTGGAAACGGAGCGCGTCTGCCGGGAGCTGTCGGCCAAAGTTGCGGCGGTGCTGCCAGAGTTGCTGGGGCTGCTTGATATTGTGACCCAGCTCGATGTGGCCATGGCCCGCGCCCGCTACAGTCTCTGGCTGGAGGGACAGCCCCCGACCTTTACCTCGCCAACGGCTCAGCCCGCAACCCGAGCGGTGAACCTGCGCCAGTTTCGCCATCCTCTTTTACTGTGGCAGCACCGCCATGAAGAGGGGCCAGACGTGATGCCCATCGACATCACCATTGCGGATACGGTGAGGGTTGTGGCGATCACGGGCCCCAACACGGGGGGTAAAACCGTCACCCTCAAGAGCATGGGATTAGCCGCACTGATGGCGAAGGCGGGGCTGTTCTTGCCTGCCAAGGGGCCGGTGGAACTTCCCTGGTTTGACCAGGTGCTGGCTGATATTGGTGATGAACAGTCACTGCAACAGAGTCTTTCCACGTTTTCGGGGCATATTCGCCGTATTCAGGATATGGTGACCTGCTTAACCCCAGATTCTCTGGTGTTATTGGATGAGGTCGGTGCTGGCACTGACCCCTCGGAAGGAACGGCCTTGGCGATCGCCCTGCTGAAGTATTTGGCCAGTCAGGCGCGGTTGACCATTGCCACCACCCACTTTGGCGAACTCAAGACCCTCAAGTATGAAGACGACCGATTTGAGAATGCCTCCGTGGAATTTAACGATGTGACGTTGTCCCCCACCTATCGCTTACAGTGGGGCATTCCAGGGCGCTCGAATGCCCTGGTGATTGCCGAGCGGCTGGGGTTACGGGGGGACATCATTGAACAGGCGCAGCAATATCTGCACCATGCCAGCAGCGACCTGAATGAGGTGATTGCTGATTTAGAAGCGCAGCGTCGCAGTCAGGAACTCAAAAACAAGGATGCGGCCCGACTGCTGCGGCAGGCAGAAGGACTGCATCATACCCTCGAGCAAAAAGCGAGAGCCTTACAAGAGCGAGAGCGCTCCCTGAGACAGCAGCAGGAGCAGTCGGTGCAGGCCACCATCGAAACGGCCAAGGCTGAAATTGCCCAGGTGATTCGGCGCTTGCAAAAAGGACCGCAGACTGCCCAAGCTGCGCAACGGGCCACGCAAGCCCTGCAAACGGTGGCCGCCCAACATGCTCCGGTGCCGCCTGCCCCAACCCAAGCGCCCACAGGGTTCCGGCCCCAGCTGGGCGATCGCCTGCGGATTCCCAAGCTGGGTCAGACCGCCGAAGTGATTAGCCCGGTTACGGAAGATGGCCTACTGACCGTACGGTTTGGTCTCATGAAAATGACCGTCAGCCTCAGTGAGGTTGAATCCCTGACGGGGGAAAAGGCCGTGACGCCCGTTAAACCCCCGAGCCAAAGCCCGCCCGCCCCCAAACCCATTGAGATACGCACCAGTCAAAACACTATTGATTTGCGGGGGCAGCGGGTCGCCGATGCGGAGGTCATTCTGGAGAACGCGATCGCCAATGCCCAGGGGCCGCTGTGGATCATCCACGGACATGGCACGGGCAAGCTGCGGCGCGGCGTGCAACACTACCTGGCCCAGCACCCTAGGGTAAAGCACATAGAGGCGGCAGACCCGGCGGATGGTGGCACAGGGGTGACTGTTGTCCGGTTTTAAGGTTGGGTTAGGCGTGTGAATTTAATCACCGCCAAAATTTGGTAGTCCTAAAAAGGCAAGGATGGCTACGATCCTCTTTCTGAAAGGGCTACAGCTAATGAAAGTAGCTTTTAAGCGCTGAAGTGTCCTTGCTGTTTACAGAAACTCAACCCACAATTCACTGAAGAATCGGCGTTTCAGTCCTCAATGAGCACATATACTTAGCACCTTTCAGGACAATGTAAAGGGCACCTCGAAAAATAGAAAGGTTTAAGGAAGAAACCGCTGTCCAGCCCATAGTGGTGAGAAAATCCAGGCACCCCCGACGATAGGCTTGACTCGGAACGATGGCAAAAGGTTTTGGCAGAGTCGAAAAGCGCCGGCAGAAGCTAGAGGCACACAAAGACTACCTACGCGAACTGAATCAGGTTATCCCCTGGGACGAGTTTCGCAGCTGTCTAGAGCAATTACCCACCCCGCCGCGCAAAAGTAAAGCAGGGCGAACACCGATAGACCCATTGCTGCTATTCAAGCTTCTGATTCTCCAGCAGCTCTATAACCTCAGCGATGAAGACCTCGAATATCAAACCCATGACCGAGAATCGTTTCGTCGCTTCGTGGGTCTCGACTGCGAAGCAGAAGTCCCAGATGCGACAACGGTATGGCACTTTCGCCAACGCCTGAGTGAAGCCGGACTAATTGAAGCAATGTTTGAGCACTTTAATCAGTTTCTAGCGGAATCTGGGTATGCGGCCCAAGGCGGTCAAATCATTGATGCGACGCTTATCCCCGTCCCGATTCAACGAAATAGCCGAGATGAAAACGACCAAATCAAACAAGGTGAAATCCCGTCCGACTGGGAAGAGACTCCCCATAAACTCTCCTAGAAAGACACCGATGCTCGATGGACCAAGAAGAATGGGGAGAGTCACTTCGGGTACAAAAACCATATCAATATTGATGCGGGGTATGGTTTTATCCGCCACCACAGCGTGAGTGACGCATCAGTCCATGACTCACAGCAGTTTTGTGAGGTATTGGATTCAGACAATGCAGCCGATGAGATTTGGGCGGACAGTGCCTACCGT
>CAZXWR010000415.1:0-3224 GCA_964644325.1 uncultured bacterium | reverse complement strand
CTCTCAGGGCGTTGAGAGGCTCTTTCCGCCCAAACGGGAGATTTGTTTACCTGCCCACTTGTGATGTTTTCGATCTACTGAGTCTGCAATGCTGTAAGGGCTAGGACTAGATGAGTTCTAGGCCTAATTTTGCCCGGTTGTCATGCCTTCTGCCTCAGCCACCACCAGCAAGGTTTTGAGGATGGAGTCGGGGTTGAGACTCAGGGAATCGATGCCCTGTTCCACCAAAAAGCGGGCGAATTCGGGGTAGTCACTGGGGGCTTGGCCACAAATGCCGACTTTACGGCCTTTGTTTTGGGCTTTCGCAATCACCTGTCGGATCAGTTCCTTGACTCCCTCACTGCGCTCGTCAAAGAGATGGGCCACCAGCGCTGAGTCACGATCCAAACCTAAGGTGAGCTGGGTGAGGTCATTGGAGCCAATGGAAAATCCGTCAAACACCTCGCTAAACTGATCCGCCAGAATCACGTTGTTCGGGATCTCGCACATCACGTAGACCTGTAACCCGCGATCGCCCTGTTTTAGGCCATGCTGTGCCATTTCCGCCAGTACCCGTCGGCCTTCTTCTGGGGTGCGGCAGAAAGGAATCATGGGAATGACGTTGGTCAGACCCATTTCATCCCGGACCTGTTTCAGGGCCAGACATTCAAGACCAAAGGCGGCTCGATAGGCATCATCGTAGTAGCGAGAAGCACCCCGCCAGCCAATCATCGGATTTTCTTCTTGAGGTTCAAACTGTTGTCCGCCCAGAAGGTTGGCATATTCATTACTTTTGAAGTCCGACATCCGCACCACAACTGGCTTGGGGTAAAACGCCGCCGCAATCATACCCACACCGTGGGCCAGCCGTTCGGTAAAGAAGGCCGCCTTGGTTTCATAGCGGGCCGTTTGCTCGGCAATATGTTGCCGCACGCTAGGGTCTTTGATCTGGTCAAAGTGCAGCAGGGCCAGGGGATGAATCTTAATCCGATTGGCAATGATAAACTCTAGCCGCGCCAGCCCTACACCATCACAGGGGAGTGCCGCCAACCCAAAGGCTTCTTCAGGGTTGCCCACGTTCATCAAAACTTGGGTGCGGGTGCGGGGCAGATCATTGAGGGGAGTTTCCTGCACCTCAAAGGGGAGCAGTCCGGCATAGACCCGCCCCTCTTCACCTTCAGAACAAGAAACGGTCAGAGTCTGCCCTGTTTCCAGGAGCGCTGTCGCATTGCCGCAGCCCACAATAGCCGGAATACCCATTTCTCGGGCAATGATGGCAGCATGACAGGTGCGCCCACCCTGATTGGTGACAATGGCACTGGCCTTTTTCATGATGGGTTCCCAGTCAGGGTCGGTCTTGTTGGTGACCAGCACTTCACCCGCCTGAAATTCATTAATTTGAGGCACGTCTAAAATGACGCGGGCCTGCCCTTGCCCAATCCGTTCGCCGACGGCCCGCCCCCTGACCAGCACTTCCCCACGACTCTGGAGCCGATAGGATTGCAGGACCGTGCTAGATTTTTGAGACTGAACGGTCTCAGGCCGAGCCTGAACAATAAAAAGCTCCCCTGTTTGACCGTCTTCGGCCCATTCAATGTCCATCGGGGTGAAGACCCCGCGCCGCTGGGAGTAGTGGTCTTCAATGATGCAGGCCCATTTAGCGAGGGTGAGGATAGCCGCATCAGAGATGGCATAGCGATCGCGGTCGGGGGCGGCAACGGGCACATTTTTGACCTGTTTTTCACCGCCCAGGTCGTAAATCATCTTGATCTCTTTACTGCCCAGACGCTTTTGCAAGATGGGGCGATAGCCTTCTTTGAGGGTGGGCTTAAAGACAAAGTATTCATCGGGGTTGACGGCACCCTGCACCACGTTCTCGCCGAGACCGTAGGCGGCGGTCACCAGCACGGCATTTTTAAATCCCGACTCTGTATCGATGGAAAACATGACCCCAGAAGTAGCCAGGTCAGAGCGCACCATTTTTTGCACCCCGACGGACAGGGCCACACTGAAATGGTCAAAGCCCCGCAGGGTGCGGTAGGAGATCGCACGGTCGGTAAACAGGGAGGCGAAACAACGGTGGCAGGCCTCCAGAACGCTCTGGACACCGTGCACATTCAGGTAGGTTTCCTGCTGACCCGCAAAGCTTGCATCGGGCAAATCTTCGGCGGTGGCGCTGGAGCGTACCGCCACGTCAACATCCCTGACAAGACTCCGGTCTTCGCCCCCAGACTGCGTTTCTGAACTGGGTCGATAGCGATCGCACAGGGCCTGGTAAGCCTCAGTGATCGCAGCATCTAAGGCCTCAGGGAACGGCGTCTGCAAGATCAAGGCTCGTGCTCGTCGACCGCGCTCCCGCAAATTGCTGAGGTCTTCAACATCCAGGTCAGCAAACAGCTGCCTTAGTTCCGCCTCCAGTCCTGCCTGTTCAATAAAAAATCGATAGGCATGGGCCGTGGTCGCAAAACCCAACGGGATATTCACCCCCTGAGCACCGAGCTGCTGAATCATTTCCCCCAGGGAGGCATTTTTGCCCCCCACCAAGGGTAAGTCTGCCAGTTCAACCTCATCAAACCAAAGCACTAGCGCCTGCTCTTTAGCCGCTTGGGATTCTGCATGAACCGTATCAGTGAGGATCATTATTTCTCTCCTGAAATTCATAAGGGTGAGTCGGACAGCCCGCCCGCCAAAACGCGCGATCGCTAGCGTTAGAGTCTGGGCTGTGCTGGAGCGAGGCCAGACAAAGGTATGATAGTCAAGGCCAATTCACGGGTAAAAAAGGTCGGCATCGCAGCCATTTTGCGGATGAATCGCCTGCACCAAAAGAGTATTTTTACAATACCCTTATTCGTAACCGTCCCTGGAACTCATATTGAGCTTAGTGTTCAACGAGTTTAATAGGGTTTCAGCTTCTACTTTGAGCGGTCTTTAGACCTGAAATGGCTGAAACAACCAATCTTCGTCAGATGCCAGGGACAGTTACCCTTATTCAAAGCTGCACAATGTTTTAATCTTGCTAATTTTCTTGAGTCTTCATAACTCAGATCAGCGACAAAAAAGTCATCAGATTCAAGAACAGCGTCCACCTAAAACCTAAACTGCTCAAGGTAAATAATTACCCTCTACTCATAGTTTAAGTGACCCCTGAAGTGCCTACCCAAGACTTCATAAAAATAAATTTACAGTTCTATAAACCCGGATTTCTCACCAGGGCAGACAGAGAGGGTCAGAATTGCGCCAGCTTG
>CAZXWR010000414.1:0-3241 GCA_964644325.1 uncultured bacterium | reverse complement strand
TGCATGGCGATAGCGAACTAGCCCAGCCCCATAGACCTGCGCCAGCTGGTCTGGGGCCAAGGCCTGTTCAGGAACTCCCTGACAGCGCAAGGAACGATTCAGGCACAGCACGCGATCGCAGTGACGCTGCACCATGTCTAAGTCGTGGGAAATTTGCAAGATTGCCCAGTCTTGCTCCTGCTTAAGCTGATAGAGCAGCTGGTAGAACTCCGTCTCACCCTTAATATCCAAGCCTGCGGGCGCCTCATCCAAAATCAGCAGGCGGCGCGGTCGCACCAGACAATAGGCCAGCAACACCCGCTTCAGTTCACCCCCAGATAAGCCACTCACCAGCTTATTTTTAAGGTGAAAGGCATTCAGGCGCGACAGAATCTCACAGATAGCGCGATTTCGAGTACGGGCATTGGCCCAAGGCCAGCTCAGACCAATGCGATTCCAACCCAATCCCACCAGCTCCCCGACCGTAATTGGGAGCCGTCGATCCACCAAAAAGTGCTGAGGCAGGTAGGCAATCTGCTGCCGTACCTGGGGAGGCAGTCTTCCGCTTTGGGTCAGGGGATAGCCCAAAATCCGCACTTCACCGGCCTGACGAGGCAAAATACCCAACACCGCTTGGACTAAGCTACTTTTACCCGCACCGTTTGGCCCGACAATCGCAATGTCCCGACCCGCCTCAAGATCAAAGGAAACCCCTTCGACCACGCAATTCTGAGCCCGGTAGACCGTCAGTCCGGTCACAGATAAAATTCGCTCGCGGGACGCACTCATCCAGATTCGGACACAGAAACAATAAGGCAGACTCTGACAAACAAAATAATTGTCCTGGTGTGACTATAGGCTCCAAGACTGAGGCGCGCCCACAGACACCAGCCTTGAATTATCTCGGTTCTGACGCATCATTGAGCGTGATACAGCTCCCTTAAACCCAGAATAAAACTGTACCGCCAAGCCTCGTCACCCTAAAATGCGATCGTAAGGTCACCCAAATGCGCCTAAATACCCGGATCTAGAGTAGCACAGCAATGATAATCATTATCACAAGTTCGGCGAAGGTTTTTGCGGGAATAGGCTCTCCCTAGAAACCCCTTGCCTAGGAGACAGGGCGCTCATCATCACATCCAGGTGCTTGAAGTAAAGACAATTAAAAAGTAAGCGGTTATTCTGGGTGGTAGCTTGCGCCGCAATGGCCACTTTTGGTTCTGGCGTAACCTATACCCTGAGTTAACATGTTCTGCATTAGACCCTATTGATTTAGCAATACGGCACCAAAGCGCGGGGGATTTAAGTGTGCTTGATGCCAGAGCGTTCAGCGATATTCATGAATAAAGTCATTAATTGTTATGAGAATTTTGGTTACTGGTGGTGCTGGCTTTATCGGGTCACACTTAATTGACCGCCTCCTAGAGGCAAGGCATGAAGTGATTTGCCTAGATAATTTCTTTACAGGGAGAAAGTGTAATTTACGGCGGTGGTTAAACCACGCTGATTTTGAACTCATTCGCCATGATGTCACGGAACCCATTCGCTTAGAAGTTGACCAAATTTATCACTTGGCCTGTCCAGCTTCGCCAATTCATTATCAGCACAACCCGGTCAAGACCATCAAAACCAATGTCATGGGCACATTGAATATGCTAGGACTGGCAAAACGGGTGGGGGCGCGCTTCTTGCTGTCCTCCACCTCAGAAGTCTACGGAGACCCTGAAGTGCACCCCCAATCAGAAGACTACCGAGGGAATGTGAACCCGATCGGGCCTCGGAGTTGCTATGACGAGGGGAAACGGGTGGCCGAGACCCTCGCATTTGACTACCACCGCCAAAATCAGGTCGATATTCGCGTCGCGCGGATCTTCAACACCTATGGCCCGCGCATGCTCGAAAATGATGGTCGGGTAGTGAGTAATTTTGTAGTACAGGCACTGAAGGGCGAGCCTATCACCATCTACGGCGATGGTTCCCAGACCCGTAGCTTTTGCTATGTGTCTGATTTAGTGGACGGGCTAATCCGGCTCATGAACGGGGATCATATTGGGCCGATCAATCTTGGCAACCCTGAGGAGTACACCGTACTCCAGCTCGCGCAACAGGTGCAGTCTTTGGTGAACAGCCGTTCGGAGATTCATTTTAAACCTTTGCCTGTTGATGATCCGAGACGTCGGAAGCCAGATATCACGCGATCGCAGCAGTATTTGGGCTGGCAGCCCTCTGTATCGTTAACGGACGGTCTCCAAAAAACCATCGCTGATTTTGAAGCACGATTGCGGCGTTCGACCAGCCTCCCGGCTGGCACTTTAGTCGATGTCTAGTCATTCGGTATTTGTCCAAGAGGGTCTGGCTGCTCTGATGTGCAGAACCCCTAATCTTAATGGCCTCCAGTAATTTTTATCTTGTAAAAGAATAGGAAAACAAGAGATATGAAAGTTTGCGTGATCGGAACCGGATATGTTGGCCTCGTCACGGGAGCCTGTTTAGCCCATGTCGGGCATCACGTGATCTGTGTCGATAACAATGCTGAGAAGGTCAAGCTTATGCAGCAGGGTCAGTCTCCGATCTATGAGCCGGGACTCGCCGAAATTCTGCAGGGGGCGATCGCCAGCCAAACCATCGAGTTCACGACTGATCTGGCAGCAGGGGTCGCCCACGGCGACATCCTGTTTATTGCGGTGGGCACACCTGCACTTCCCACTGGGGAAAGTGACACGCGCTATGTTGAAGCTGTAGCGCGTGGCATTGGCAATCATCTAGACGGTGGCTATAAGGTCATTGTGAATAAGTCGACGGTGCCCATTGGCTCTGGGGATTGGGTCAAAATGCTGGTGCTCGATGGGGTTAACGAACGACAGCTCGTAGCTGTGGGTGGAGCCGATGGGGGGGCGAGCGGAAGCTCAGCCGCCTCAGACTACGACTTTGATGTGGTCAGTAATCCAGAGTTTCTGCGGGAAGGGTCTGCGGTTTTTGATACCTTCAATCCCGACCGCATTGTGCTGGGCGGTAGCTCACCCCAAGCCATTGAAAAAATGGTGCAGCTCTATGAGCCAATTATCAATCGCTCAGCAGCACAGGACAAAACCCTGCCACCAGTTCCGGTCGTCAAGACAGACTTGAGTTCGGCAGAGATGGTCAAGTATGCGTCCAATTCATTCTTGGCCACGAAAATTAGCTTTATCAATGAAGTCGCGAATATCTGCGATCGCGTTGGGGCAAATGTGGTGGAAGTTGCGCGGGGCATTGGTTTAGACTC
>CAZXWR010000413.1:0-3255 GCA_964644325.1 uncultured bacterium | reverse complement strand
AGGCAGAAATAGTTCGGCGTCCAACCGCAGGCGCGTCACCACATGCACGGGTTTAGTTAGGTGAGTAAGTGCCCACAGCAACTCAAAGACGGCAAAGCTACCATCGCCGACGAGAATGATGGGCCGTTCAGGTCGCCATCGTCGCACTTGGTAGAGCATCTGTCTGGCCCAGTCACTCAGATGTTTGTGGCGCTGATGATGTCTTGTGTGATAGCGCTTTGAAGGAGCCAAGACAGTCAAAAAGGGTAAAGCCCAACTGCACTGTGCCCACCCAATAGGCACCAGAAGCATCAGGCTCAGCCATCGCAGGCCGCTGGTTTTGACAAAGTGCGATTCACTCGAGCGCACTGGGTCTCTGTAAATCCCTCGAGCGGCAATACGCTGCCCCCAGCGACGTTCAATGGTATCGTCAATGCCTAAGAGTAGGGGGCCACTCGGGGCAAAGACGGCTATCAAGTGACGTAATAGAATCCTGCTAGCTTTGCGACTGGACCATACTGCGCGGTTGAGCACACGATGGTAGCGTTGATAGTTACTCTGAGCTGCAAGGCCAAGGGTTCGCAAGATGGCGCTGACAGTACGTTTTCCAGGAGCGAGAATCGCACCCACGAGCAGAACGATAGCTGATTGCCAGACGCTGCCCGAAAATAGAGGAGCAAATAGGTTGAGCCAAGCGGGAAGAGCCATCAGTCAACACGGGTAGGGGACAGTCCTATTCTCCTTGTCAGAGGCAAATGGATAAAGTCGAGCTCAGAGGTTGTATGAAAAGTCCTAATAAGCTCTGCATTGGCCCCCCTGCCCCCCAAAATTGGGGGGTTCTGAAGTTCAAAGTCCCCCATTCTGGGGGATTTAGGGGGCCAATGCAGCACATTTCATACTTTTCATACATCCTCTGATACGAAATTGAGTAGACCTGCCAATCAGAGTCCTAACTGGAACCCTTTAAGTTGAAAACCGACAGTCTCTTTTACGAAATCTTTCAAACCGACCCCAGCCTTGTCTTTGACCTGATGGGTCAACCGCCCACTCGAAACGTCACCTATTGCTTTGCCTCTCAGGAAGTGAAGCAAACCAGCTTTCGCATTGACGGCATTTTGGTGCCGCCGACAAAAGCCACTGATTTGCCCATTGTCTTTGTGGAAGCTCAGGGCTATCGAGACAGTAAGAATGTTTTGTATTCCAGCTTCTTTAGTCAAATTTTTCTGTATTTGCATGATTACCAGCCTTTGAATGATTGGTGTGCTGTTCTGATCTTTACCAAGCGCCCGCTTGATCCGGGATTACCCCGTCACTATCGGGTTTTTGAGTCGAGTCCGCAGTTTCAGCGCATTTATCTTGATGAACTCAACGAAGCGACTGATTTATCGTTGGGGTTAAGTCTGCTGCAGCTAATTGGCCTAGAGGGGGAAGCAATACCAGAGCAAGGGCGGAACCTTATTCGCCGCACGTACCAAGAGATGGATGAGGTTGAAAGACAGCAAAAGTTTATAGAATTGATTGAGACAGTATTTGTCTATAAGTTTCCAAATTTGAGTCGGGAGGTCATTGAGACTATGTTGGGATTAGGTGAGCTGAAGCAAACTCGGGTTTATCAAGAAGCCCTAGAAGAAGGCCGTGAGGAAGGCAAGTTACAAGCGGTGCCGTTGCTGCTGAAAGCCAGGATGACGGTGGAGCAGATTGCGGAGCAGTTTCAGGTGGACTTGGCGGCGGTGCGACAAGCGGCAACGGGTTCTAAACTGGAATCGGTATAGCGAGGAGCAAGGTTGAGTCCTCCCTGAGCGCTTTATGGATCTTGGGCCTCCACTAAATACTTGAAGAGGTCATCAATAACTGCATCAGCCGCGAGGGGATTGCCACCTCTCCAAGCTGCAAAATTGACGGGATAAACTTTTCCTTGCTGTACGGCTTTTAGTTTTTGCCAGAGTGGCTTTTGCCTGAGCTGTTCTAAAGCATCTGCAGAATCTTGATCGGTATTGACGACCAGAAAAATAACATCACCATCGAACTGAGTGAGCGCTTCCTCCGAGAGAAAAACTAGGCCATCTTCTACTTCAATATTCTGAGCAGGCGGACGACTGAGGCCAACATCTTCAAGAATCGTGCCGCTAAAGGAGTTTTTGACATCCGTGGCCCAATTACCGCAGCAAACCCTCACGAATGAGATTTCAGTATCTGAGTAAGCTGATCCGAGGGCTTTTCTCAATACTTGAATACGTTGATCGTACTGTGACCAGATTTGTCTGGCTGCTTCTGTTTTACCTAAAGCTTGAGCCACAAAATCAAAGTGTTCTTTCCAAGAAGGGTAGCCTCTCCAGTCATCTAAAACCGTTGGAGAAATTTGTGAGAGTTTGTCATAGACTGGCTCAGAGTCATATTGCAGGCCAATAATGAGATCGGGTTTAAGCGATAGAATTTTTTCTAAGTTAGGCTGCTCTTCTTTGCCTACAACTTCAATGCCCTGTAGCCGTCCTTCTAGATAGGGCGGAGCTTGTTTGAAATCAAAGTCTTGTGAAACTGTACCAATGGGCTGCACGCCTAATGCGATCGCATCTGCCATTGTAGGCGAACTCAAAGTTACCAAACGCTGGGGGGTAACAGGCACACAGCTCTCTCCCAACGCATGTTGAATGGTTTGGCAATCGGTGGAGGACGTTATAGACAAATTAGAGGCGCGATGACAAGCGATGAGCAAGGCAGTCATTATAAATAAGAGAAATATTCGGCAACTGCGATCGAAGTGACTTAAGATCCAACTAACTGGAGATCTTCCATGGTGGCTTGCTGACTTGAATCGTAGTTTACTCACAACTTGGCTGGGTTGATCTGACTAAAATATAAAAGAGTTAGGTCATTGTTTAAGAACTTAGTCTCAATCCTAGAACTCATAAGAAACTGACAGTTGCACAGTAAGAGGATCAGCGACGTTAACTCTGAGAATATCGTCACTAGAGTCTATATAGTCAATGTCAAACAGGTTTTTCACATTCAACCCAACTTTGAATCTATCGCGTTTATAGTAGATGGCTGCATCGGTTCTGAAATAGCTCGGCATTTGAAATGAATTCTCTAAATCTCCCTGCCGCTCTCCGACATAGAATAGCCCTAGGCCAAACCCCAATCCTTCCAAGCCACCGCTAGGTATCGTGTAGGTCGTCCATAGGCTAGCAGAGTGCTCCGGCACATTCGCAAAGCGGTTGCCCACAGGAATATTATTGTCTTGCGTTACTTTGGTATCCGTGAAGGTGTAAGCAGCAA
>CAZXWR010000412.1:0-3259 GCA_964644325.1 uncultured bacterium | reverse complement strand
TAGGAGTTCATCGACGCCTAGGCTTATCTAATTCAGGTAGATAGACAGGCCAATTTTTGTGGATAAAGGTACGCTAGTTGAGTTTCGCCTCCAGGGTGATACCTCCGAGGGTGGTCGCACGCCTAGGGTGGGGGTGGTTGAGCGTCCGGAGGGTAAAAAACACTGGGTTGTGGTTGATGCGAAGGGGCAGTCCCATACACTACACCCGCGTCAAATCACCTATACAGTGCCGGGCGATCGCTACTTGGCCTCCGAAATTCCTGGGTTCCTGGCGCAGGTGGCAGATTTTTATGATCCGTCTGCGGTCGAAATCGCTTGGGAGATTCTGCTGGAGGAGAATCGAGCCATTACGGCGGCGGAGATGGCCCAGGTTTTGTTCTCGGATCAAAGCGCTCCCTGTTGCTATGCGGCCCATCGCCTGCTCGTTGAAGACAAGCTTTATTTTAAGCAGAAGGGCAGTGAGTTTGAACCCCGCTCTGCGAGCCAGGTGGAAGAACTCAAGCACCAGCTTGAGCGTGAGGCGCAGCGGCAGCAGGCGCAGCAAGCCTTCGATACCCGGATTCAAGCGGCATTGGCTGGCGAGGCTGTCGAGTGGCAGGCTGGCGATCGCCTTTATTTAATGGCCCTGGAAAAGTATGCGGCTCAGGGCGAAGAGTCGAACCAGCGGCACACGGCTGCCGAATTGCTCAAGCGCATGGGGCGTTCCGAGAGTCCGCAAGCTGCGTTTCAGGCTCTGGTGGACTTGCAGCTCTGGAGCCAGCACGAGAACCTGTTCTTGCACCGAAACGGTACACCCACTGAGTTCCCTGAGTCTATTCAAGCTGCCGTTCGAGAGCGTTTGACCATGATGCCCCCTGACCCCGATTGCGATCGCCTGGATCTCACCCATCTCAAGGTGTACACCATTGATGATGAAAGCACTGCTGAGATCGATGATGGTTTGAGCCTGGAGTTCTTGGCGGATGGTCGCCAGAAAATTTGGGTGCACATTGCCGACCCAAGCCGCTGGGTCTTTTTGGGGGATGAACTAGACCGAGAAGCCCAGCGCCGAAGTACAACGATTTATTTGCCCACCGGGATGATTCCCATGTTTCCAGTGGAGCTTTCCACCGGGCCAATGAGCCTTGTCCAGGGGCGCGTCTGCTGTGCTTTGAGCTTTGGAATTACCCTCAGTGAGGATGGGGCTGTGTTGGCCTATGAGATTGCCACCAGCCAGATTAAGCCGACCTATCGCCTCACCTATGAGGATGTCGATGAGATGCTAGAGCTAGGGGTTCAAGCTGAACCCGAACTGATGGCCCTGGCAGAGTGGGCCAAACAGCGGCAAAGCTGGCGCACCCAGCAAGGGGCCATCAGCATCAATATGCCTGAATCTCAGGTGAAGGTAGCGGGCGATCGCGTTTCGATTGAAGTCCTCAACGACTCTCTGTCGCGGCTGCTAGTGGCCGAGATGATGATTTTGGCGGGGGAGGTGGCGGCCCGCTATGGTCAAGATCATCGTTTGCCGCTTCCTTTCCGCTTTCAGCCGCAGCCGGAATTGCCCAGCGAAGAGGAACTCATGCAGCTGATGCCAGGACCGGTGCGGTTTGCCGCCATCCGGCGCTGCATGCCCCGCAGTGAAGTCGGGGTGAGCCCAGCCCGACATGCTAGCTTGGGCCTAGACAGCTATTGTCAGGTTACCTCACCGATCCGGCGGTATGCCGATCTGCTGGCCCACTTTCAAATTAAGGCCCATTTGCGAGGGGAACCCTTACCCTTCGGTGATGCTGAACTGGGCACTTTGCTAGCGAGTGTCACCACGGTGGTGCAAGAAGCCACGTTTGTAGAACGGCAAACCAACCGCTACTGGAGTTTAGAATATTTGCGGCGTCAGCCCGAGCAGGTCTGGCAAGCCCTAGTGTTGCGCTGGCTCAGAGAGCATGAAAATCTGGGGCTGGTACTCCTAGAAGATTTGGGCCTAGAGCTAGCGATGCGCTTTGGCCGCTCCGTTAACCTGGGTGAGCGAATTCAGGTGAAGGTGCAGTCGGTAGATCCCCGCCAGGATCGCATTTTCTTAGAAGAGCAATCAACGGTTACGGTTTAGGTCAGGAGAGGAGTTCTATTAACCCGACAATCAAAGTTGCAGAGCTTGAATCTATCTCTGCAATGCTTCCAGACTCAAAAAAGCAAGATCAAACGTTGCCGGGTTAATAGCACTACCACATTGGTGGGTAAAGCCAAAGGAGGCATCCATGAATCACCAAATTTAAGGGTAAGTTTGAGCCCACCGCTAAGACTGTTGAGTACCTTATTAAGACAGCTATTAGTTATTACATTCTTGTGCCCAGTCTGAGCCGAGACCCAATAGCAGCTGCTACGTTCGATAAAATGATCGCTGAGCTTTTAGAATTAGTGGGGAGAAAGGTTTTCACCAACACGAATGTACACTTCGCCGCCTTCCAGGGTGACCTTGGGATTCTCAGACGCGGGCGATGAACAAGAGACACATGATTGGCGAGACGTTTTCCCAAACCAGAAACGTGGAGTGGGACTTACCAAACGAACATGACGTCACCTTCACCTCCTTCAGGCAGAACATTGAGAGCAAAGACCGCAACTACAGACCAGTAATTAGCCCAGTCCAGATCATCTTTCTCAGTGCCGCCAAACTTTCGGGAGCACAGTTGGGATGGTCACAATGTTCCACAAGTTCTCAAGCATCGATGTGCATACCTCAATGACTATCTCGCCACATCCTCTCAACCACAAAAACACGCATAAGTATTCATACTCATCACAAAATTGGGATGCTCCCCAAGCACAGATGGGTCGATTTTCAGTAGTTTCACAGCGACCTCCATATCCACATTAGCCTTGGTTGGTTGGATTCAGCACCACTGGAGGGCTGGTAACTGATTCGCACCGCTCACTTCCACTTCAAGTAAGGTCCCGAACTTGTAATAGTCACCCGCACGCAACATCAACAACGCACTGGTAGATTGCCATTCCAGCTTCTAGAGGTTCAATTTACACCTGACTAATCTTTTATCGATTAATCAGGATGCTTTACTCTTCTCATTACTCCTCTCAAAGGCTAGAATCGTTGAAAATCTTGTCCACGTATAAAATTGATTGAGTTCAATGTGAATGCATTCATGATACTGGCTGCTCAAAGGCCTCTAATTCGCTAGCATAGCAATCTACAATCATTTGTGAGAAGACAAGCTTCAGAACCATTCTCTCAGCAAGGCTTTGTGCAGAGAGGATATCGCAAGCCAGC
>CAZXWR010000411.1:0-3282 GCA_964644325.1 uncultured bacterium | reverse complement strand
CGATTTTAGAAACAAATTCAAAACCGCTGCCGGGGTCGCCCGGTTCAAGTTCGATTACAACGTGACCATACTGGCCTTTACCGCCACTTTGGCGAATAAACTTGCCTTCGGCCTGCACCGCTTTACGAATGGTCTCCCGATAGGCAACCTGCGGCGCACCCACGTTGGCTTCAACCCTGAATTCTCGTAGCATTCGATCCACGAGAATTTCCAGATGCAGCTCACCCATACCCGCAATGACGGTCTGGTTTGTTTCCGGGTCAACACTCACCCGAAACGTTGGATCCTCTTCTGAGAGAGATTGGAGCGCCTTGGAGAGCTTTTCCATGTCCTGTTTCGTCTTGGGCTCAACCGCGACGGAAATAACAGGCTCTGGAATAAACATTGATTCCAGAATGATCGGAGATTCCTCGTCACATAGCGTATCACCAGTGAAGGTACTCTTCAATCCTAACGCTGCTCCCAGATCGCCTGCATTCAGCTCCTCTACTTCAATCCGCTCATCGGCTTTCAGAACAATTAGCCTGGAAATACGCTCTTTTTTGTCTTTGGATGAATTTAAGACGTAGCTGCCTTTCTTGAGAACTCCAGAGTAAACGCGCACAAAGGTGAGTCGACCAAAGGGGTCGGACATAATCTTGAAGGCCAGGGCAGCTAGGGGCACGCTGTCATCAGCGGCCCGTTCGGCTTCAGTGCCGTCTAGCAAGGAACCACGAATGGCAGGCACGTCTATCGGTGCGGGCAAGTAATCAATGACCGCATCCAGCAAGAGCTGTACGCCTTTATTCTTGAAGGCTGAACCACAGAGCATCGGGATGAGAGTACCCTTGATGGTGCCAGTGCGCAGGGCACCACGAATCTCTGCTTCTGTGATTGCTTCGCCCTCAAGATATTTTTCCATCAAGGCGTCATCTGTCTCCGCGATCGCCTCAATCAGCTTGATGCGAAATTCCTGGGCCTTGTCTTGCACCGCTGCGGGGATTTCGGTTTCTTCGATATCGGTTCCCAAATCATTGTTATAGATGACCGCCTTCATGGTCACCAAATCAACAATGCCGCGTAAATCGCTTTCTTTGCCAATCGGAATTTGAATGGGAACAGCATTTGCCCGCAGGCGATCGCGAATCTGATCATGAACTCGATAGAAATCGGCCCCAGTGCGATCCATCTTGTTCACGAAGACAATCCGAGGTACCTGATACCGATTGGCTTGACGCCACACCGTTTCAGATTGAGGCTGCACCCCACCCACAGAGCAAAACACCGCGATAACTCCGTCGAGTACCCGCATCGAGCGTTCGACTTCAATCGTGAAATCAACGTGGCCTGGGGTATCAATGATATTAATCTGATAGTCTTTCCAGCTCGTGGTGATTGCTGCTGCTGTGATGGTGATGCCTCGCTCCCGTTCCTGCGCCATCCAGTCCGTGACGGTATTTCCATCATGAACTTCACCAATTTTGTGAACAACACCGGAGTAAAACAAAATCCGTTCCGTCGTGGTTGTTTTCCCAGCATCAATATGAGCAGCAATTCCAATGTTGCGTACTCGTTCTAGTGAGATGGTACGAGCCACAGCTACACCTCCTGGATCCCGGCAAAAGTGGATACTCTGGTCATACACCCATGAAAAAAGCTATGCACCAGGCAAACACAATGAGCCAACCTGATATCAAACAATCTGACTTAGTAGCGATAGTGGGCAAAAGCTTTGTTCGCTTCGGCCATGCGGTGGGTTTCTTCCCGTTTCCGGATCGCGCCGCCCGTTTCATTGGCGGCATCAATTAGCTCATTCGCTAACTTGGAAACCATGGAGCGTCCAGAGCGCTGGCGGGAATACTGAATAATCCAACGCAATGACAGGGCTACACCGCGATCAGAGCGGACCTCCATGGGCACCTGATACGTAGCACCACCAACCCGCCGTGCCTTGACCTCAACCAGGGGTGTCGTATTACGCACAGCAGTTTCAAAGACTTCTAGGGGATCTTGCCCAGTACGCTCTTCAATGACCTTAAAGGCATCGTAAACAATCCGAGAAGCCAAAGAACGCTTACCGCTTCGCATAATACGGCAAACAGCCATATTGACTAGGCGACTGTTGTAGGTAGGATCTGGCTGAACTAGACGCTTTTGGGCGCGATTACGACGAGACATGGGAGACCTTTACTTTAGTTAGTGGATCAGGATTTACAAGAAGATGACGGGCTGATAGCTGCCCCTCTATAGACCTGGATCGCAGAGGGGGCTCAATGTCCCATTCAGCTAAAGCCGCGTACAATCTGAGCAGTGCTTCTCAAACGTAGACTTACCGGAGTTCGCATAACTTGAGCGCTGAATGGCTCTGCGCTCACTCAATGGTTCGCTCAACTTTAAGCAATGCAAACGTGATTTTTTAGGATGCCTTGGGCCGCTTAGCTCCGTACTTAGAACGGCCTTGACGGCGATCTTTAACTCCTGCGGTATCGAGGGTGCCACGGATAATGTGATAGCGAACCCCAGGCAGATCCTTAACCCGTCCACCCCGAATCATAACCACAGAGTGCTCTTGCAGATTATGGCCAATCCCTGGAATGTAAGCCGTCACCTCAAAGCCAGAGGTTAACCGCACCCGTGCAACCTTCCGCAGGGCTGAGTTCGGCTTCTTCGGAGTTGTCGTGTACACCCGAGTACAGACTCCCCGACGCTGCGGACAACTCTTGAGGGCTGGAGACTTGGTTTTCTTTTTTGTTTCCTGGCGTTCGCCGCGGATTAGCTGCTGAATTGTGGGCATGAGTTAAGACTAGCTTGTAACGATTATGCGACTGGCTTTCTTCCAAATCCTAACTATATCGATTCTTGGGGACGGGTGTCAATTCTTTCTTTTTAAGACAAAGGGGTATCGAGTCCCAGCCCAACCCAAGCTCTAGTGCAAGAGCCTCAATCGTTGATGCCCCGAGTTATGAGGGCCGGGTTGCGAAAAGCCGGCGTGGAAAGCCTAGCGCTAAAACCCAGGACATCTGTAGAGGGTCGGTCAATTGCGTTAACCCGTAAGCCCAGGCAGGTTAAGTCCTGCGGTCAGATCTTCCATGCGCTCACGCATGGTTTCAGAGGATTTCATGTAGGCATCTTTCATGGCAGCGCCCACTAAATCAGCCAGCACTTCCCGGCCTTCATCGTAGGCAGCCTGCGAAATCTCAACCCGGATGGGCTCTTGATTGCCGCTCATCACAACCTTGACTAAACCGCCGCCAGATTCCCCCTCAATCTCCATTTGTTCCAGGTCATCTTGTAGCTGCTTGG
>CAZXWR010000410.1:0-3295 GCA_964644325.1 uncultured bacterium | reverse complement strand
AAATAGCCTGAATGCCCGGAATATCATCCACTGCCCCCTTCATCGTTGTGCCGATGGTTGCGCAGACAATGGGCGGGACATCTCGATGAATCCGCAGCGTTTCCCGCAGGTCATTGAGATCCAGTGAGCCATCGGGATGGCTGCGAATCATGATGCTGTGCAGGTCTAGGCAGCGCAAGATTTTATCAATGGAGTAGTGAGCATCCTGGGAGTAGTACACAATCCCCTCGGGGTAGAGCTCACGGGCCAGAAATAACCCATAGTGATTCCCTTCGGTGCCGCCATTGGTGACATAGCCCCAGGTGCCATCCGGGGGGGCTGCGGTGAGCTGCTGAAAAATCGCCAGGACTTCGCACTCAAAGGCGTGGGTATTGAGGTGGTAGTTACTGGGCAGGTAGGGGTCGCCAACATTATTGAGGGGAAACTGCAAAAACCGATAGAGCGGCGCGTAATCAAAGGCCCGATTGCAGGGATAGCCTAGGAAGAGCTCTGATTCTTGCTGGAGTGTCTGGTAAAAGGCTTCCAGTCGCTGCGCCTGTTCTGGGGCAAGGGGCAGCTTTGAAAATCCATGGGACCCAATCATCACGACCTCCTCCACCTGGGGTAAATACGGTGAAAGTAACAGTAGGACTGCGGTTTAGGCAGGTCTACGGCTGAACTAAATCAACCCTAGCAAGTGGATCTCCAAGTCGCAGTGCGATCGCCATCTTTGCAATTAAATGAGACAAAACCATACAGAATGGGGGAACTGGGGTGCTCCCGCTCCGCTGCTATATGCCTCAATATTCTTCAGGAGAAGCAGTTGTTACTACCAGTGCCTGGAGCCGGAAATAGGCGATTTGAATGATCTCGGCGATCGCCTGGGCCTGTTCTTGCGCGACGGTATGGTCAAGGCGGTCTGCAAATGCTTGCAGAATGCTGGCTTTGGTGTGATTTTTGACGGCAATGATAAAGGGAAAGCCAAATTTTTGCTGGTAGGCCAGATTCCAGGACTGGAGCTGCTCATACTCAGCGGCGGACAGCTGGTTTAGGCCAGCCCCCGCTTGCTCCTGCACGGAAGACTCTGCCATTTTGGCCTTACTGCCCAAATCGGGGTGCGCCTGAATGAGGGCCAGTTGCGCTGTGGGGGACAGACCTAGGACCACGTCCGTACAGGCTCGATGCAGCGCTTCTAGGGTCGCAAAGGGTCGCTGTTGCCAGGCGGCAGCAGCGATCGCTGGGGTATGCTCAAAAACTTCCCCAAACACAGCCACAAAATCGGCTTGACCCATCCCATTGATCTCAGGCATTGAGTAAGGCATGCTAACTCCCGCGATAGGTACTGTAGGCCCAGGGTGCCACCAGCAATGGCACGTGGTAGTGAATCGTCGGGTCGGCAATCCCAAATCGAATCGGCACCTTGTCCAGGAAGGGGGGCTCGGGTAACTGGAGCGATCGCTGGGCAAAGTACGGCCCCACCTCAAACACCAGCTCATAAATCCCCACTTGAAATGCCTCAGCCTCTAGCAAGGGGACATCCGTCCGACCATCGGCATTTGTGATGGTGCGCGTCAGGAGCGTGGATTGTCCGGTGTCTGAATCGAGCTGCCAGAGTTCAAGGGCCAACTGGGCCGCTGGACACCCATGGGCCGTATCTAAAACATGAGTCGTGAGCTTACCCATTGTTCTCCTTCCTACAACGACCTAAACCCTGCAATGCGTGACTGAACCTTTCAACTGAACCATCTAACGGAGCGGGCCAGCCAAAATAGTTTTGGCGATCGCATCCAAAATTTCCGTCCCGTCTTCTGCCTGGAGCTGGGCGTACCACGCTTGGGTTTTCGCCATATCTTTGCCGTGGGTCATGTTGGCCCGTTTTCGAGCCTTGAGGATGACATCAGCCACCCGATCCTTGCGCTCTGCCTCATAGCGCTTCAGGGCATCAGGGACGCTCAGGGTAGTCGTCAGTAAACAGCGGGTGAGCACCACTGCATCTTCCATAGCCTGACAGCCCCCCTGACCTAGGTCAGGGGCTGTGCTATGTCCCGCATCTCCCAGAAGTGCCACCCGTCCCCGCACCAGAGTTTGCAGTGGTTCGATATCGTGAATTTCAACCCGATTGGTTCGCTGCGGCTCTAGGCGTTCAATTAACCGCTGTACCGGGGCGGCCCAGCCCTGAAAATGGTGGGTCAGCTCTTCCTGGTATTGGCTCGGGTCGTTCGGGGTGCCCTTGGGTAAAGGGACATCCAAGAAAAAGTAAAACCGATCGCCCCCTACGGGCATCAGAGAGGCGCGCTGACCATTGCCCACGTAGATCACCCAGCTATCGCCTGGTGCCAGGTCTTCGCTGGCGGTCACCAGTCCGTTCCAGTTCACGTAGCCCACATAGCGGCGTTCCGTAGGCTGGCCCAAGACATAATTCCGGAGAATGGAATGGGTGCCGTCTGCCGCCACTAGCACATCTCCCTGGGCGGTGGTGCCCCCTTCAAACTGGGCCGTCACGGTATCGGCTGTTTCCTCAACCCCAATACAGTGGGCACCCAGCTGTACATTGTCTGCCCCAAACTGCTCCAGCAGCATCTGTTGCAAATCGGTGCGGGCCACTGGATAGGGACGCTGTCCCACCCGTGCCACCAAGGAGTCTAGGCCCAGATCCGTGAGCAGCTCACCCCTATGGCTGAAATAGGTCATGCGGTTCATTTGGCCCCCAATACGGGCAATCTCTGGCCCCAACCCCAGCTGATTGAGAACTTTCACGCCATTAGACCACAGCGATATCCCCGCCCCTGCTGGCCGCAGCTCTCGCACGCGATCGTAAATTTCTACGGCGTAGCCTGCTTGGCGCAGCGCTAGACCAGCGGTCAACCCGCCCATGCCAGCTCCAATGACAACGGCCTTCAGGCTATCCATCACAATCCTCCTTTGGTTAGGCAGATGGCACTAACCCTGAACCATAACCTACTCTGTTCTTGTATACCGAATACCAAAAAAATGCCAAGCTAGGCTACGGTTCGCTAACATTTCCGCTGTCGCGACCCTGTTGATCCATCCCGCTCTGAGTCACTGAAAACTCTCCTGAATAAGACCTGCAAGAGTTTTAATCCCAAGGCGACCCTTGCCCAATCTGGGACGGTTGGTTGCGGTCGCAGCCTCTTGCTCAGCCCTTGGGTGACAGCGGTTAACCTGGGAGCAGACTCTGTTGTTGCTTCCCTGGTAAATGATGCAATCGTTGGCCATCCAACTGTTTTCCACCCTGGATCGGATCTACGGCGGGTGGATTTTATGGAATCTTTTCCTGGCCTTTATTCCGCTGGTT
>CAZXWR010000409.1:0-3299 GCA_964644325.1 uncultured bacterium | reverse complement strand
AGTATAGGATTTTCAAGCTTAAATTATGCTAGACACCATTTCCCGATCTATCTGCCCCCTCCAACCCAGATGCCTCGGGTAGGCCCAGCATTAAATTTAGATTCTGGACTGCCGCTCCAGATGCCCCTTTCCCTAAATTATCTAAACGGGCCACGAGTAGCGCCTCCTGGGTGTCATCACTGCCAAACACAAATAGCTCCACCCGGTTTGAACCATTGGCGGCTTGGGCATCCAAAAACTTGCCATCCCTCAAGGCAGTGATGTCAGCGTAGGGCGACACCTGTACAAACGCTTCATCGGCATAATAGTCCTGCAAAACGCTCGCCAATTGCGACCCCGATGGTGGGTGATTGAGAGACCAGAGGGGCAGGGGGACCTGCACGAGCATCCCCTGCATAAAATCGCCGACGGCTGGCACAAAGAGCGGCGCCGCTGCCAGGCCAGAATGCTTGTGCATCTCCGCCACATGCTTATGACCAAACCCCAACCCGTAAATGCCATAGGGGTACCGGGAAGCAGAGTCGCCGTGGGTCGCTTCATAGGTGGCAATCAGCTGCTTGCCACCCCCCGAATAACCTGACACCGCATTCACGGTAATCGGCAGGGTCGCTGGGATTAAACCTGCTGCCACTAGGGGCCGCACACAGGCCAGAAAGCCTGTCGGATAGCACCCCGGATTGCTGACCCGCTGCGCCGCTGCAATCTCAGTCCGCCGCGATTTTTCCAGCTCTGGGAAGCCATATACCCAGCCCGCTGCGGTTCGATGCACCGAGCTGGCATCTAAAATTTTCACGCGCGGATTCGTAACAAACCCTACGGCTTCCTGGGCTGCGGCATCCGGCAGACACAGGATGACCACATCCACCGCGTTCATCAACCGCGATCGCGCTGCGGCATCCTTGCGCTGGGCCGGGTCAATGCTCACCAGTTCAAGGTCATCTCGCTGAGTGAGACGCTGGTAGATCTGAAGCCCTGTTGTTCCAGCTTCCCCATCAATAAAAACAGCAGGCTTCGCGCTCATAAGCAGTATTCCAGTGCAGTGCTCTTATTCTAAGATTGAAGCCATCTTCCACAAGTCCCTCACCCTAAACTGGGAGCCTAGATTTGCCCCGTCTCCACCACTACAAAGCGAAACAGGTCTCTATCAACCGTCGCCGCCATTATCAAATTGAGGGACATCACTACCCCGGAGTCACCACGATTTTATCCGCGACCAAACCCTACGCAGACCGACAAAAACTATGGGCATGGCAGGCCAAGGTGGGTCAAGCCGAGGCCCGACAGATCACCACAAGCGCAGCCACCGCTGGCACCCAGCTCCATAAATGTATTCGTCAGCATCTGAACCAGGAAGCCCCAACCATTCCAGAGGCGATCATAGGCTACTGGCACTCCATTGCCCCCGTCTTACAGAGCGTCCAGGAACCCCTCTTGGTGGAGGGAGCAGTCTGGCATCCCGAGGGCTTTGCAGGCTTCCCAGATGCCTTAGTTCAGGTGGGCGATCGCCTGTATGTCTGCGACTGGAAAACCGCCCGCAAACCCAAACGCCGCGAATGGATTACCGACTATTGTCTACAGGTCGCAGCCTACGCCCAGGCCATCAACTGGGTCTACCAGGACAATGCCGTGCGGGTGGAGCAGGCCCTGATTGCGATCGCCCTAGATGGCCATGATGCCCAAACCTTTGAACTCAGTCCCAGCGAACTCAGCGGCTATTGGCAGCAATTTCAGGCGCGGCTCCAGCAGTACCAGCACACACAGCCTTCACCGTAGTGGAGTAGTGGAATGGATGCAACCGCTGCCCTTGCTCGAACGCTCCGATCATCGAGCACCCTAGACGATCAGACAACCGGCCCCAAATAGCGCTCTAGGTCCGCCGAAAAGACCTCATAGATCAGCGTCAAGGGCTGGCCATTATGCCAGAACAAATAATAGCGTCCCCAAAAAGGCCCAGGACAGCCAAACTGGGCTTCTAGCGCCGCAGAATCCCCCACAAAAACTTCACGAATATCGCGGTACAGCTCCATCCGAAGCTGGGCTAAACTCGCCCAAATGGGTAATGCCCGATTGCACAAGTACTCGTCGATATGGCTGGCCTCCCACCAAGAAGTCGCATAGGCCAAACGCTTTCCCGATGCAGTTTTTAACCAGACTTGTCGCCGCAGTCGTGGGCCTGGTATCGCCTTAATCAAATCAGGGGCATCGTCCAAGGAATGTCCCACCAACGACATATCCAGGACATCAACCGAAACTGCCTCGCCCGTCAATAGCTGAAGGTGACGGGTGGTTGACCCATCACTCAGCACCAATAGCTGCCAGGTCGGAGCCAATAACTGATGGGGCAGGCCACTCTGGACTTCTTGTTGCCCTCCCTGCCAATTAACCTGCAACTTACACCAAGCACCCGAATCAGCCTCTACCCCCTTACTCAGTCTGTCATCCGACCGCAGTTCGTCCCAAGAAGTGTAAGCGTTAGTTTTCAAAAGCGTTCACAAAACTTTTCAATCACTACCTGCATCATAAGTCAGGACTCTCTATCGGTGCAAACTGTTGCAGATACCTCGCCCAGATCCATCAAAGACACTGCAAACGGCGATCTAAGCCAACATTAATTTCAACGTTAAAAATTGTAAAGCATCAAATTAGCCTGTGGAAAACCCTGGTTTTTCTGTGGATAACTCTGTGGATAACCCTGTGGATAACTTGACGATTCTGTGGACAATGTCAAAGAAGTTAACAGCCTGTGGAAAACCCCCCTTATTTTATCCACAGGTTTTCCACAGGCTGTTGAGGCCTCAAAAGCTCTTGAGATAAGGGTTTGAAAAAACTTTCCACAGTTTCCACAGCCCCTACTATAACTACTATTTATTTAAATTTAAAAAGAGAAGTCGTTTAAAAGAGTGTCCTGTTGTGGTTTTCAGCGGAACCGAAAGAATTAAAAAAATGATGATAGGATGATGCTCCGAGCCAAGCGTAATCTCAACGCCACCAGATTACCGGGGTCATCTCCGAAAGCTAAAAACGCGGTATGAAGTTAACCTGCACCCAAAGCGATCTAAGTGCCAAGCTATCCCTCCTCAGCCGAGTTGTTCCCAATAACCCTACTCATCCTGTCCTGGCAAATGTCTTACTGACCGCTGAGGAGAATCGCCTCGGGCTTTCTGTGTTTGATTTGAGTTTGGGAATGCAGGTTTGGATTCCAGCGGTCGTGGATGAAGTGGGCACCTTAACGGTTCCAGCCCGTTTATTCAGCGAGATCGTTTCAAAGTTACCCAATCAGGATGTGCAAATTGAAACAG
>CAZXWR010000408.1:0-3348 GCA_964644325.1 uncultured bacterium | reverse complement strand
CCTCTTTTCGCAACCCCTGGGGCCTGTTTTTACCAGCGGTAATTGAGAAATTGCTCAAATTCGCCATTATGAAATCCAACCCAGACTGGCGTAATCGCGGTGCCCTGATTCGGGGACAAATTTTCTACGGAAATGAAAACCTGACTACTGTTCATTGGAATCACCAGTGACAACAGGATTCATTAACCGCAACGCAAATGAGCGATGCCTGATAAATAATTGAGAAGGCGCTAAGTTCTCAATGAGAAGGAGGGGATCTTGCCTATCGCTCTGAGTTAGGAAAATTTGAGCGCCCTACTCATCTCAAAGAAAACTTGGATGGAGCATAAAGTTCCGATTTGTAGAATCCGCTGTTAATCTAATCGCTTACAGTCGGGACGCACCAGCACGCCCGAGGCTATGCAGGAGAATCAAGAGGGCTAAGCCCCACACCGCTAGAACCATCGCAAGGGGGCTTAGAACGCCTCACTTACCACTCTGAAGAGAGCGGCTAGGCCGTGGCTTCAAACGCCCTGACTATCCAGCAGGTGAAGCACCGAGTGCGATACAGGCTGCTTGACCGAAGACTGAAATGGCGATCGCTTTTGGATAGACATTGAGGACAGGTAAGGTGTCAGATCTAATATCACCTGTAGTATCATTATGAGTTGAGCAAGGTCAATAAACTTCTCGAAAAGATGCGTCGTAACCCTCGTGATTGGCGCATTGAGGATTTAGAAGCCCTAGCTGTAAGGTTTGGCCTTGAAGTCCGTAAACCCAGTGGTAGTCACGCTGTATTTTTCCATAAGTTATCTGGGAAACAACTATCAGTGCCAGCGAAAAGACCGATTAAGCCGATTTACATCACTGCTTTTCTGGCATTATTGGATGGGATTGAGAGAGAAGATGACAATGGCGAAGTTTGACGATTATCCTTTTGACCTACGGCCTTTATCCGAAGCAGAAGGCGGAGGTTGGCTGATCACCTGGCCCGATCTCCCTGGCTGCATGAGTGACGGTGAAACGCCCGAAGAGGCGATTGAAAATGGTCGGGATGCTTTCGCTGCCTGGATGTCCGTGCGCCAAGAAAACTTGCAAAAACCTGCTCCCAAATCCTCAGCATTAGCTAGCAAACCCGCTCGATTTGTCCTTCGTACTCCACAATCTATGCACATGCGACTTGTTGCAAAAGCCCAGCAGGAAGGAGTTTCGCTGAATACCTTAGTGACTACATTCATTGCCGAACGCCTCGGAACCCCACAATGATTCAATCTCGGGCAGGTTGAGCGATCGCCCCTAGGCTTTCGCATCAGCCGGGACAGTTCCTACCCGTCGCTGAAGTAGCCGCAACACCAGCGATCGCCCTTCTTCCGTGCGCCAGTGCTGTTTACTTTCCTGCAAAATCTCTTGATACCAGGGCGATTCTCGGAGTACCGTCACGTCCTACCTCAAAATCTGCGGTAGCAGGTTTGTGCCCATCACAAAGCTGATAAAAATCCTGGTAGTGATCTAGCTCGGTCAATGCTTCATTCTGCTGGCGCTGGACTAATGCGCGTCGGACGGTCTACTCATTGTCACCCCCTCCAAGCTCCGGCGCAAAGGGAGGCAGTTTAAGTATCAATAGTGGTAGCGGCAAGCGATGATTGTCAGTTGTTTTTCATCTACGGCATAGACTAGGCGATGAGTATCGTCTATGCGTCGAGACCAAAAACCGGATAGGTTTTCTTTGAGTGGCTCTGGCTTGCCGATGCCTGCGAAGGGATCTCGCAGGGTGCCATCAATAAGTTTGTTGATCCGCTTCAGGGTCTTTTTATCTTGCCCTTGCCAGTAAAGATAGTCTGACCAAGCTGCCTCTGTCCAGGCTAGCTTTCTAGTCATTTACTCGCTTGTATTCTGCTACCTGATCTGCTTTGTATTGGGCGATCGATTGTTCTAGGTGGGCTGCATTGGCGGGCGATTTGAGTAGGTGAACGGTTTCTTGCAGGCTATTGAAATACTCTAAGGACATGACAACGGCATTTTCAGCATCTCGGCGGGTAATAACGGTGTAGTCGGCGTCATCAACGACCTGATCCAAGACTGTTTTCAGGTTGTTGCGCGCTTCGCTGAAGGTAACGACTCTCATAACGCTTACTTGTGCAATATACTGTACAATATTATCAACTTTTTGCCTCTCATTCATGACTGACCCGCGCACCAATTTAGCTCAGCTAGAAACCTATTTGGGGCTTTTGATGAGATCGTTTTCCTTCCCGGTAGAGCTGCGGTGAAGCGTAGGTATATTGTCCCACTATTCCTGCCAGAAGATCTTTGACAAATGTTTTCTATAAAGAACTACCCTATTCGATGGGGGCAAGGGAAGCGAAATATTCTTGCAGGTAGCGATGGACGAAAATACAGCCACCATCTGTTTGCTGAATAAATAGGCGGGCCTCAGCTTCTTTGAAGAAAGTGACAAAATTCCAGGGGATGCGCTTGGATTGGAAAAGAACAAGACGTAGGGCAAAATGTTGAATACAAGCCACCCCCCCTCCAGCAAACAAGCCAATCCAGAAAGGTAAGAGTGACAGAACACCCGACAAGTCTTTTATCAGACGTGGCTCAACAAATAAAGGCAGAATTCGAGGGAATATATAACTCAAGAAAATTGCTAAAGGTAATGCAAAGCAAAGCATAATAATTATTGAATTCTTAAGGGACTTCCAAATACCTTGATTGGGGTAACTTCGCATTTCAATATCTGACTTGAGTCCAATAATGATTCCAACCAATAGTCCAACAAATGATCCAAAAATCAGGCCGATAGTCAAGCCCGAAATCAACCCAACTTTGAAACTGATAATCAGTCCTGCAATCAATCCGCCACTATATCCGGTCGCCAAACCAGTAATCAGACCAGATTTCAGAGATCCCCAAAAAGCATGGCGATGGCGGGTGTTGCCCAAACGAGAAAGCTTAATAGACTCTACTAAATTAATATTGTTCAGCTGAAAAAAGAGCCCCCCGAATATCCCAAAAAACAATCCGCTGATCACCCCGAATTTTAGTCCACTTCTTAACCCTAGAACCAAGCCCGCAATACACGCTATGGCGAGTCCAAAGCTAATTCGATAGATCCATCTTTCTGCTGAATTAATTAACCAATCCTGGGGCTGCATCGACTCAATTAAAAAAAACTTCTCTGAGCCAGTCTGCTGGGCCAGAATGCTCAGCCAGCGAGTCATGTCCTCCTGTTCCTTCAGTGGTAATGGATTGCGACGCTCGAACATCCGTGCTACATACTGTTCAAACAGTCGCCGCACCCGTTCAGTAGAGTCAGATAGATCAGGAAATGGTGTCTGCTAGGAAGTGGCTACGAGCATGGCATCT
>CAZXWR010000407.1:0-3350 GCA_964644325.1 uncultured bacterium | reverse complement strand
AAGGCATCCAAACCGAGTTTAATAACTCACAGACTGGCGGCAAGAAGGTTTCCCTTGCAGATCTGATTGTGTTGGCTGGCTGCGCTGGGGTTGAGCAGGCGGCGAAGAATGCTGGATCTGACATGACGGTTCCCTTCACACCCGGCCGCACAGATACATCGCAGGAGCAAACCGATGCAGCGTCCTTCGCCTATCTCGAACCGAAGGCGGATGGCTTCCGCAATTACAGCGGAGGCGAACATCATGTCTCTACGGAGGAGTTGCTGTTAGATCGGGCGCAGTTGATGACGCTGTCTGCGCCTGAGATGACGGTGCTTGTGGGCGGTCTGCGTGTCATGGGGGCGAATTATGGAGGTTCCAAACTTGGTGTCTTTACCCATCGTCCGGAGACTTTGACCCATGACTTCTTCGTGAACCTGCTCGACTTCGGTATTACCTGGCAGGCGGTTTCGGATGGTGAGCAGGAGTTCGAGGGACGCGATCGCAATTCCGGCGAACTCAAGTGGACTGGCACACGGGTTGACCTGATCTTTGGCTCGAACTCGCAGCTTCGTGCCCTGGCGGAAGTTTATGGATGTCAAGACTCCCAAGAGAAGTTTGTGCATGACTTTGTGGCGGTGTGGGACAAGGTTATGAACCTCGATCGCTTTGTCCTTGCCTAGGTTCAGCGCTAAGGTTTACGAGAGTTTGACGTCGTAAAGTCAAACGATTATCGGCTGCTTCAGAAGTCGAGGCTATGCAAATCTAATGAGGGCGGTGTTTCCAAACGAACTAAAACGCCGCCCTAGTATTTCATTATGGAACTTCAAGTGGAGTTGGCCCCCTCTATGAGTATCAAGTCAAACGGTGCATCCCAACTAAAGAACCAGAAATAACGAGTCAGGGTGCGTAAGTCCTCCAAAAGTCCTTCCGAGTCGCCTGCAGGTCTCTCAGTTGCCCATAGCAACCGCCAAACAACTCCAATAATGGTTTGCATCAAAGCAATTCTGCGAGAAGTTGGGGGAGGGGTAATCGTGGGGTGACCGGGGGGCGATCGCTTGTTAATCTCACGGATTCAGCCCAGATGCTTACGACGTTCAGCGGCACAGCGTCCTAAAGTGTAGTTGCGTGCAGTTGAGCCGCGAAGCTTGCAAGCGCAGCGAATTGATACTCCGTCCCCTTGCGGCGGAGATGCTCATTCGTTTAATGGCAAAAGCTCAAGTCATGGCAAAAATAGCAGTTACTCAGATTTATCAAACTGTAAACAATCTCTACCGCACTGAGTCGCGCCGCATTTTTGCTACGCTGGTGCGCTTGTTGGGTGACTTTGAGCTTGCAGAAGAAGCCTTGCAGGATGCCTTCGCTTTGGCTGCAGTAAAATGGCCTCAAGCAGGTGTTCCTAGCAATCCCCGCGCATGGCTGGTGTCTACCGGACGCTTCAAAGCGATCGATACGCTACGTCGCCGCACCCGCTTCGATGCGTCTCTGGCCGACTTGGCCGCCAAGCTCGACACCACCGCGCTGGGAATCACCGATGACAGTCAAATCGAAGACGATCGCTTGCGACTAATCTTCACCTGCTGCCATCCTGCTCTATCTCCCGAAGCCCAAGTGGCCCTCACCCTGCGGGAAGTCTGCGGCCTCACCACAGAAGAAATCGCCAGCGCCTTCCTGGTTTCGCCCTCCACTCTGGCCCAGCGCATTGTGCGAGCCAAGGCCAAGATTCGCGATGCGGGCATTCCCTACGAGGTGCCTGCCAAGGCGGAGTTGCGTAAACGCCTTGAAACCGTCTTACAGGTCATCTATCTCGTGTTCAACGAGGGCTATGCCGCTTCCTCTGGAACCGTCGTGACGCGGGCAACTCTATCTGAAGAGGCGATTCGGCTGGGACGACTGCTGGCAGAGCTGCTGCCCGATACCGAAGTCCTTGGTCTGCTGGCGCTGATGTTGCTACAAGAATCGCGACGCGTGGCGCGCACTTCCCCCACGGGTGATCTGATTTTGCTGGAAGACCAAGATCGGGCGCTATGGAATGTAGAGCACATTACCGAGGGGCAATCGCTGGTGCAGCAGGTGCTGTCATCCGGCCAAGTGGGAATTTATTCTGTACAGGCAGCGATCGCGGCGGTTCACGCCCAAGCCCCCAGTACCGCTGAGACTAGATGGGCTCAGATTGTCACTTGGTATGACGTGCTGCTCCAGCTTAACCCGTCGCCCATTGTAGAGCTGAATCGGGCCGTGGCGATCGCCCTACGGGATGGCCCCGCCGCCGGACTCCAGCTAATTGACACGCTGTTAGCACAGGGCCACTTGCAGACCTATCATCTGGCCTATGCCGCCCGCGCCGACCTCTGCCGCAGATTGGGCCAAACCGCTGCAGCCAGAGCCGCTTACAAGCAAGCCCTAAGCCTGACAAAGCAAGAGCCAGAACGTCGCTTTCTCGAAAACCGTCTGCGGGAGCTAGCTTAAAACCGAGCTAAAAATTATTTCGCGCTCCTGTCGATTTCCCCGTTGACCGAACGACTAATGATTGAAGGTGACCTTTTAGAGCGCCTGATGACCGTTCTCAAGGGACGGTTGGTGAACGTTAAGGAGAAAGCCCGATGCCCAATACCACGATCGCTCATCCCCCTATCGTCTCGCAAGCGGACTGGCTCAAACAGCGAAAACAGCTCCTCGTCGAGGAGAAGGCACTCAATACTGTTCGGTTAAGCCCATATCAGAGTAAATTAGCAGTTGTTCAGATAAACTCCAAGTGCCTGTGCAACTTAAAGAATTGAGCTTGACTTCCCCAAAGATTAGCCCTGAAGAGGTTCTTCAAGCGATCGCCCTGGCAATACCGAGCGAGTGCATTACAAGTGGGATTGAGAGGACTCAAAGCGAACGCCAACGGAATCGGAAGCTGCCCACGCACTTGGTGGTGGCGCTGATCATTGCAATGAGTCTGTGGTCAAAGGACTCAATCGAAGATGTGCTTGCGAATTTGGTTCATGGGCTAAGTTCGCAATGGGTTCGATTAAGTCAACGCTGGAAAAAGCCTAGCAAATCATCAATTAGTGAGGCCCGACAACAGGTTGGCCCTCAGGTGATGAGTCAGCTATTCCATTTAATTGTGCGCCCGTTGGGAACCGAGCAGACCCCTGGAGCCTTTCTCAAGGGTCTGCGGCTAATGGCATTGGATGGAACCGCCTTTGACCTACCGGATACGGATGAGAATGCACGGGTGTTTGGATATCCCGGCACAAGAGCCGGCACAAAAGCATCCTTTCCCAAAGCTCGACTCGTGTTGCTGGTGGAAGCGGGGACTCATTTAATCACCTATGCCTTACCCATAAGTCCTGGAAGTATTGCAACGATTGACTTTCAACTGT
>CAZXWR010000406.1:0-3351 GCA_964644325.1 uncultured bacterium | reverse complement strand
CAACGACATAGACTAGGATAATTTTTCCTTTTTTACGGGCATCATAGCTCCGCTTAAAAATGACATAGTGCTTCAATTCTGCCGCAGTAATCTTGAGCTTCTTAAGAATGGCATCCTGGAGTGCCGAGTCAGGATGATCTAATGGCAGCTTAATCTCGTTGAGGCGCAACATACTCGGCAGTGAACTGGGCTGAATGGAGCAAATATTTCTTCTATCTTAACCAGTCCAATCACCAGGACAAAAAACTACCTTATCCAGGCTTTTGGACTTCAGATCGTCACAGGCCAATTCTGGCTAGGGGTACAGAAATAACCGCTGAGAGATGGGACAGAAAAATCAAGGGTGGGGTCATCGCGTCTGCCAGCCATTGATTGATCCCTATATTGATTGGGGTCATGCTTCATTTTTTACATTAGATATCGGATGAAATCTTACCAGATCCAACACAACGCCTTTCCCGATCGCTACCTGCAAAAGCTATGGCAGCACATTAACGCCAATTCCTATTTCGTTGTCAATAATTTGAATCGAGACTTTGTCAAGACCAAGGGATTCTCCATTGTATTTCGACGGGATGGATTGTTGATGGTCGAGCAAAAATTCTCTTTCTTTAAACCCTATCTTGACATTGCCCTCCAGTCTGACTGCAATGCTTTTTATCTCAATCCGCTGCTGTTATGTGAAGGGTCGCGGGTCGATCCCCATGTCGATCGGTCTTTGCGCTCCTATTGTAAAACCGTTGATCCCCCCTTCTTAGTCAGCGTGCTTTACGTTCGCATCCCTGAAAAAATGAACGGGGGAGAATTAGTCCTCAAAGCCGGCAAACGTCAAATTGGCAAGATCACGCCGCAAGTCAATGCACTCGTTTACTTTCAGGGGGATTTAACCCACGCAGTCAATCCGGTGAACACCGTTGGCAATCGCTTAAGTCTCGTGTGTGAGCAGTATCGTCTTACCGCTTCTGAACTCGAAGACATCCCAATGTTTACCGTCGAGTCTAGAGCCTATGCAGGCTGAGCCCGCAGCTCCTCCTGCGCCCCGCAACAGCCGCAATCTTGAGCAGAGAGTCGGAGGTCGTTGAGGGCGATCGCCACTCAACCAGCCCGCACTAACAAATCCTAGGCAGCTGATCCCCAAGGCGATAGTCAAGGATCCGGTTGCTGCTGACGCCAGTGTACTGCTTGACGATGCCCTGACGAGCCGTCAACCTTGCTTGATCTGACGTTTCAACGATGCCGATCCGACAGGCGGATAGGTTGGCATCCTGCTCCGATGGGCAAGATTGCAAAATGTGCAACGCTGCTTCACTGGCTGCCGCGGGCAGAATCACAATGAACCGACCTTCATTGGCCAGATAAAGGGGATCGAAGCCCAAAATCTCGCAGGCACCTTGAACCGTATCCGAGACCGGGATCCTAGCCTCTAGCTGAATACTGCACCCTGAAGCTGCTGCAATTTCGTTGAGGGCCGTGGCGAGTCCACCTCGGGTTAGGTCACGCAGGCAGTGGAGTTCGATGCCCGCTGCTAACAGGGCCTGGACGGGCGCAGTCAGCGGGGCCAGATCACTGGCAAAGGGTGTTTCAAAGGCGAGCCCTGCACGCTCAGCCATGATGGCGATCGCATGTCGGCCAATATCGCCACTCAGAAGCACTGCATCTCCGGGGCAAATTGCCTGGGGGCCGATGCTCCAGGGATGGTCAAGGATGCCAATGCCCGCTGTATTAATGTAGATGCCATCGCCCTGGCCCCGATCGACGACCTTGGTATCTCCCGTCACAATCTGAATGCCCGTTGCCGCAGCCGCCGCCTGCATCGACTGCACCACTTGCCAGAGGACTGCCATTGACAGCCCTTCCTCAAGAATAAAACCCACGCTCAGGTAAAGGGGTTTGGCACCCGACATGGCTAAGTCGTTGACCGTACCATAGACGGCCAATGTGCCAATGTTGCCACCGGGGAAAAATAAAGGTGATACGACATAGGAATCGGTGGTGAAGGCCAATTGACCCTGCGGAAAATTGAGGCGGGCTGCGTCATGCTGCCAGTCTGGGTGGGTGCCAAAAGTAGGCCGAAACATCGTCTCAATGAGCTGATGCATCAGCCGCCCGCCACTGCCGTGGGCCAGCAAAATCTGAGGATAGTCCTGTAACGGAATGGGGCAGCTGCGACTAAAGTCACGGATAGATGCCATGGGTGAAATGGTCAGGAAATCGGTGGACTTTGACGGTAGCGGTAATAGGCGGCACAGGCCCCTTCTGATGAGACCATCGGCGCCCCAAGGGGATGATCCGGTGTACAAAGATGGCCAAACGCAGGGCAGGTGCTGGGTTTACGAATGCCCTGCAAGATGAGTCCACTGATACAGTCCCCCTGTTCTGGTTGTAAAATTTTGGGGTGTTTAACGGCTGGAGCAGCAGCCTTGTCCTGGAGTAGGCCCTTCTGTTCCACATCGTAGGCAGCATATTCAGCCTTGAGGGCCAGACCACTGGCCGGGATCTCACCCATGCCTCGCCACTGTTGCGGCACAACCTCGAAGACTTGCGCCATGAGTGATTGGGCTGCGGGATTGCCTTGGGATCGCACGGCTCGCCCATATTGGTTCTCCACGGTAGCCTGTCCCGTTTCAAGCTGCTGGAGGCAGTGGTAAAGGCCTTTCATGAGATCCACGGGCTCAAATCCGGTCACCACAATGGGGATGCGATACTGCAAGGCGATCGCCTCATATTCTGGCGTTCCCATCACCGTACAAACATGGCCTGCGGCCAGGAACCCCTGAACCTGACAGTCAGGAGCCGCTAAAATAGCAGCCATGGCCGGGGGAACTCGCACGTGGGAGACCAGAAAAGAGAGGTTGGTCACGCGTTGTTGCGCGGCCTGATAGACTGCCATGGCCGTAGCGGGCGCTGTTGTTTCAAAGCCAATGGCAAAGAAAACAACCTCTTGATCCGGGTGCGCCTGGGCGAGGCGCAGCACTTCCAGGGGCGAGTAACAAATCTGCACGTGGCCCCCCTGCGCTTTGGCCCTCAGTAAGTCGCCGTGGCCCGGGCTACCGGGCACTCGCAACATATCCCCGTAGGAACAGAGCAGGACGTTGGGCTGGAGAGCTAGGGCGATCGCCCGATCGATCGTGGCCGCTGCCGTAACGCAGACGGGACACCCTGGGCCATGAACCAGGGTGACCGCAGAGGGCAGCAGGGTATCCAGGCTATATTTGACGAGGGTATGGGTTTGGCCACCGCAGATCTCCATGATGTGCCAAGGGCGCGTGACCAAACGGGCGATCGCCTCGCTATACTGCTGAACCGCTGCGGCATTCCGATATTCATCGATATACTGCATAGGATTGTGAC
>CAZXWR010000405.1:0-3364 GCA_964644325.1 uncultured bacterium | reverse complement strand
AGCAGAAGCTGCCGAGACCGACCTTGCCGATGCCCCGGACCTGCGCCCCCGCAGCGCGTGGCGCATCCTCGGCCGGTCGCAGGACCGGCTCGACGTGGTCGACAAGACGACGGGCCGGGCGATCTATGCCTGCGATATCCGCCTGCCCGGAATGCGGTTCGGCGCGTTCAGGCGCAGCCCGCATCCGGGCGGGTCCTTGCGCAGCTTCGACGCCAGCGCGGCGCTCGCCATGCCGGGCGTCGACGCGGTGCTCGACGTCAGGACCGGCGTGGTCGCGGTGGCGGCCGACACCTGGACGGCGATGCGGGCGCTCGAGGCGGTGATCCTCGACTGGGAGCCGCCCGCCTATCCCGCGGACAGCGCAGGGCATTTCGAGGCGATCGCGGCCGCTTTCAACCCCGACCAACTCGACAGCCGGCAGCGCGACGACGGCGATGTCGAAGCCGCGCTGGACGGAGCCACGATCATCGAGGGCGAATACCGCGCGCCCTATCTGGCCCACGCCACGATGGAGCCGATGAGCGCCGCCGCCCTGATGCAGGACGGTGCGTTGCAGATCTGGGCGGGCACGCAGGGCCCGACCGTGGCGCGGCGCGAGGCCGCCCTTGCGGCGGGCCTGGACGAGGAAGATGTCACGATCACCACCACCCTCCTGGGAGGTGCCTTCGGGCGACGCGGCGAGATGGATTTCGTCCAGATCGCCGCCAGGGTCGCCATGCAAATGCCGGGCACGCCGGTGTTGCTGACCTATCCGCGTGAAGAGGACATGTCGCGCGGGCCCTACCGACCCGCCGCCATCGGTCGGTTCCGCGCGGCCATCGCGGGGGGGGTGCCGGTCGCTGTCGATATCTCAACCGCCTCGCCGTCGATCATGGCGGGCATCGACGCGCGCGGCGGCGCCCCGGCCCCGATCCCGGGCTTCCTGCCGGATTTCACCTTGTCGCAGGCGCTTTGGGATCAGCCCTACGGGATCGCGAACTACCGCGTGACAGGCTACCGATCCGCGCCGCTGTTGCCGGTCGGGTTCTGGCGTTCGGTCGGCGCGTCGCAGAACAGCTTCTTCCACGAAAGCATGATGGACGAACTGGCCGTGGCCGCAGGCCGCGACTCCGTCGAGATGCGGCTGGAGCTGATGACCGACGCCCCCAGCCGCGCGGTGCTGGAGGCCGCGGCCGAGATGGCCAGCTGGGGAACGGCGCCGGGCACGGGCCGGGCACGCGGCGTGGCCTTCGCCCTGGCGTTCGGAGTGCCGACCGCACAGATCGTCGAGATCGAACAGACAGCCGGCGGGATCATGGTCCGCGATGTCTGGGTCGCCGCCGATGTCGGCGTGGCGCTCGACCCCCGCAACCTCGACGCGCAACTGATCTCGGGTGTGAACTACGGGCTGAGTGCCGCGATCGGCGAGGAGATCACCCTGACCGACGGCGCGGTGGACCAGTCCAACTTCCACGACTATCCGGTGCTGCGCATGTACCAGGCCCCGCGCATCCACACCCGGGTCCTCGAGAACCAGCGCCACATCCGCGGCATCGGCGAACCGGGAACGCCGGCCACGGCTCCAGCTCTCGCCAATGCCATCTTTGCCCTGACGGCACAGCGGCTACGGGAACTGCCGTTCAGCAGATCGGTGGTTTTCGCATGAGGCCCGCCATGCGCCTAACCCTGATCATTGCAGCCAGTCTCGCATTTGGAACCCTTGCGCGGGCCGAGGGCGAGCACGGCCTCGACGTCTCCGCGCTGCCCGAACTCGGCACCATCGCACCCGAGGACGGGCTGGCCGCCTGGGGTAACATCCACACGGTCCTGACCCATCCACGCTGCCTCAATTGCCATGTGGGTGCGGACAACGTGCCGCTCTGGGGCACGCTCGAGGCCCCTGACCGCATCCACGGCATGGCGATCAACGCAGGCGACAGCCGGATCGGGGCGGAGGGTCTGTCTTGCAACGCTTGCCATCAGACCTCGACCCGTCCCAACACCGTGCCCCACGCGGCGCCGCACTCCGGCATGGACTGGCAGCTTGCACCGATCGAATTCCAGTGGACCGACCGCTCGAGCGCCGAGATCTGCGCCCAGATGCGCGACCCAGACCGCAACGGCGGCCGCGACGAGGCGGGACTGATCGAGCACA
The DNA here is from genome assembly GCA_964644325.1 of uncultured bacterium. GTDB lineage: Bacteria > Cyanobacteriota > Cyanobacteriia > Thermosynechococcales > Thermosynechococcaceae > CAZXWR01. Next base: position 1,230 of record CAZXWR010000405.1, on the reverse strand, counting down.
TCCTGCACGATGCCGAATTGTTCGGCTTCATCACCTGGAGCTTCGACCCTGGCACGGGTCGCGATCCGGCGCCCGGGAGCCTGCAGGCGCATCTTGAGGATATGGCGATCTGGACAGCCGCCGGGATGCCTTGCCCGGAGCAGTGAGGTTAACCCGCACCACGTCCCGGCCCCCTCGACACGACCCACCCCGTATTCGATCGGGCAGGACCTTTTCTGCCCGAGCCCACCCGAAAGGACCCATCCATGACCGCGACCGCATACCCCAACGGCGCAACCGCGCTTCTCTGCATCGACCCGTACAACGACTTCCTTGCCGAGGGCGGCAAGATGTGGCCGGCCCTGAGCGAGGTTGCCACGTCGGTCGGCCTTCATGCCAACCTGGCCCGAATCCGCGCGACCGCACGCGAGGTGGGCATGCCGATCTTCATATTGCCGCATCACCGGCACCACGCGACGGACTTCGAGGGCTGGGCGCATCTCACACCGTCACAGGCCGCAGCGCATGAATACCAGTTGTTCGCGACGGGCAGCAGGGGCGGAGACTGGTATGACGGGTTCGGCCCGGACACGGGCGACATCGTCGTCAAGGAGCACTGGGGGGCGTCGAGCTTCGCCAATACCGACCTCGACGTGCACCTGCGCCAGCGCGGGATCACCCATGTCATCTTCGTCGGCCTGATCGCCAACACCTGTATCGAGGCGTCAGCACGCCATGCGGCCGAGCTTGGCTACCATGTGACGCTGGTCCGCGATGCAACCGCTGCCATGTCGGCCGATGCGATGCACGCCGCCCACGAGATCAACGGCCCGACCTATGCCCACGCCATTCTGGCCACGGCCGAGGTGGTTGCAAGACTGACCGGGATGGACGCGGCATGATCCTCGGGCATGCGGCCACAACGCTGGTCGCGAAACGCGCAGCACCGGACATGCCCTGGTGGCTTCTCCTGGTCAGCGCCTTCCTCATCGACATCGCGATGTTCGCTTTCGTCGCGCTCGGCATCGAGACCATGGAACCGACCGGCGGGACGCCCAGCCTGTCGAATACGATCGTCGACATGACGTTCAGCCATCATCTCATCCCCCAGATCGGCTGGACGGCGCTGGCCGGTGCGATCGCTTTTGCGGTAACGAGACGGCGCATGTTCGCGCTGACCGCCATGGCCTTGTCTCTGGGCCACTGGCTGGGCGACCTGGTTTCGGGCTACGGGCATCATGTGTTCGGGCC
>CAZXWR010000404.1:0-3378 GCA_964644325.1 uncultured bacterium | reverse complement strand
TTGATAGATTGCACCTGAAACCCTAATTTCTTCGTCAACCCCTGAACGGTTACGTATCTATTTATACGTTCTTCTTAGCGAATATTGACAAGTCTTGACTTTAGTCCGGGGCCGGAACTGGTGCAGGAAATGCCGCTTGTGCTGACTCTGGCTGTGACTCTCTGGGAATGGCGGTGCCGCGCTCACCCCCCTCAGATTTAAGGTCAGCCGCAAGTTGGGCTGGCACACCGTAGTTGATGCGTTGGGGTTTACCGATCGCAATATATGGGCCAGGTGTTATCTAGCAATTCTGGCGATTAGCATTGGGGGCGCAGCGCTTTCCACCTCACTTATCTGTAATAGTTGACAGGGAGGTCTTGCCTACGGGGTCAGCCGTGGTAACCTGTTGAAAAATTCCGGCCATTGCGGAGCGATGTAGAATTATTCGGCAACTGGCGATAGTCTAAGCTCAGATTCACTCCTAATCGTCTGTGTACGTTAAACGGCTAGAGCTGTCCTACTTTAAATCGTTCGGTAGCACCACCTCCATTCCACTGCTGCCCGGTTTTACTGTGGTTTCCGGCCCCAATGGTTCCGGCAAGTCTAATTTACTGGATGCGATGTTGTTTGCACTGGGGCTATCAGGGTCTAAGGGCATGCGGGCAGAACGGCTCCCTGACTTGGTGAACCAGGCCCAGCTAAAACGCGGCCACTCTATCATTGAAACGCGGGTAACCGTCACCTTCGATTTAGGAGACACCTACATCCCCGACGATCAGCTTTCGGAAGAAGACCGTCTGGCGCGGGAATGGCAGGTAACCCGGAAGCTGCGGGTCACAAAACAAGGCACCTATACTTCGACCTACGCCATTAATGGCGAGGTCTGTACCCTCACCCAGCTCCACGATGAACTGAATCGGCAGCGGGTTTATCCGGAAGGCTACAACATCGTATTGCAGGGGGATGTGACCAGCATCATCTCCATGAATGCTCGCCAGCGGCGGGAAATTATTGATGAGCTGGCGGGGGTCGCGAGCTTCGATCGCAAGATCAACCAGGCCAGGGATAAGCTTGACTCTGTTAAGGAACAAGAGGATCGCTTTCGGATTGTGGAGCAGGAGCTGCAAGAGCAGTGTGAGCGTCTGGATCGCGATCGCGTTAAGGCCCAGAAGTACCAGGCGCTCCGCACTGAATTCCAGGAAAAGTCAACCTGGGAGAAGGTGCTGACGTACCGCCACATCGAGGAGCAAATTGTTCAGCTCCAGCAGCAAACGGCCACTGAGCAGGCCCGCAAGTCTGACTTAGAACAGCAGCTCCAGGCGATCGCCGCCGATATCCAGCAGAAAACCATCGCCCTAGACCAGCTCAACCTTCAGGTGAAGGCCCTTGGCGAAGATGAACAGCTGGCAGTGCAGGGGGCGATCGCCACCCAGGAAGCGGAACTGCGGCAGCTCCAGCGCCAAGAAGCTGAGGTGCACAGCAGTCAGCAACAGGCTCTGCTGCGTCTTGACCAGGTACAGCAACAGCAGCAGCAGGCGCAGGCCACCCTGACCACCCTGGCCCAGCAGCAGCACACCCTGGAAACCCAAACCCTCCAGACCCTGACCGCCCAGCGCGATCAGGCCCAAGCGGATCTCGACGGCATTCGCAACCAGTCCCAGGCGATCGCCACCGCAGCAGAAAGCTGGATCCAAGAACAAAGCCAGCTGCGCCAGCAGGTAGAAGCCTGCCTTGCTACCCTCGACCCCCAGCGCTCTGAACTGGCTCAGCTCCGGGAGCGGGTCGAGCAGCTAGGTCGCCAGCAAGAGACTCAGCAGGGCGAAGCCGAAACCCTCGCCCAAGACAAAGCAGACCTCCAGCAGCAGCTCCAGCTGGCCCAGGCCGAACTCCAGCAGCAGCAAGTCCAGGTGCAAGCGGCTGCAATCCAGCTCGCTGAAGCCGACCAGACCCTCACCACCACCCGCGAAACCCAAACCCGCCTGCTGCGAGAACAGCAGGAAAAACAGCGACAGCTCGATAAACTGGAGGCCACTGAACAGGCCCAGCAAGAAGCCCAGGGAACCCTAGCCACGCGCCTCCTGATGAAAGCGAATCTAACGGGCATCTGCGGCCTGGTCGCCAACCTGGGGCGGGTGGAGCCGGACTATCAGCTGGCCTTGGAAACTGCAGCTGGAGGCCGCATGGGGCACCTGGTGGTCGAAGATGATGGCGTGGCCGCTGCGGGCATTGAACTCTTGAAGCGAGAGCGGGGCGGGCGGGCCACGTTTTTGCCCCTCAATAAACTGCGATCGCCCTTGAATCTACCGCCCCTCAACGTGGCGGGGGCCCTAGACTACGCCCTCTATCTGATTGACTTTGACCCGAAGTACGAAGCGGTGTTTGCCTATGTTTTGGGCAATACCGTGGTGTTTGAGTCCTTAGATGCGGCGCGGCGGCATTTGGGGCGTTATCGGATGGTGACCCTTGACGGTGAACTTTTAGAACCTACGGGGGCCATGACCGGGGGCAGTCGCGGCAACCAGCGGACGCTCCACTTTGGCAACGCGGAGGCGGGAGAGTCAGCCGAAGTGCTGTCCCTGCGTCAGCGACTGTCAGAAATTGAGCGCTTGCTCAATCGGATTGACCAGCAGCTCGGTCAGCAGCAGCAAGCCCAAGCAGACGCTACCCAGCGCTTAACCCTGCTGCGGCAACAGCACCGCGATCGCCAGTTCCAGGTGGAGCAGCTGCACCGCGACCTGCAAGGGGTCACCCAGCGCCACGATCCGCTCCTGCATCAAATGACCAGCAGCGAACAGGAACTGGCGATCGCCCGCAATCGACTCCTCACCCTGGAAACTGAATTGCCCAGCCAAGAAGCAGCCTTGGCCGAGCTGCGGGCAGCTCTTGCTGAACTCGAACAGTCTCAAACCCACGGCGAATGGAAGCAGATCCAGGCCCAAATTCAGGCTCAAGAGGGGGTGCTGCGGGAACGAGAAGCGGCCTTGACCGCTGCGCAGCGGCAGGCCCAAGAACTGACCCTGCAACAGCAGCGCTGCCAGGAAAAAATTGCCCAAGCCGATGGGGAACTCGTCCAAATTCAGCAGTCCCAGTCCACCTTCGCCCAGCAAACGGTGGCCATCCAAGCTCAACAGCAACAGGTGCAGGCTCAAATTGCCGCGCTAAAGATCGAACTCCAGCAGCTGGATGCGCGCATCGGAGAAGCCAAAGCCACCCGCGATCGTGCTGAACAGGCGCTGCGCGGCCAAACCACCGCCCAGCAGGAACTCAATTGGACCCTCGAAAAACTCCACGAAGCCCAGCAACAGCGTCAAGAACAGCGCAATTATCTCAAGCTTCAGCTCCAGGAACAGGCCCAAGAACTACCCCAACCCCAGCCTGAGGTACCCGCTGACCTGACCC
>CAZXWR010000403.1:0-3392 GCA_964644325.1 uncultured bacterium | reverse complement strand
TGGCTCCCTCAACTCCTCTTGAGTCAATACTTTCGCCAAAGTGGGATGCTCCCAACCAAAATTCTCACATTACCAATCTTGAGCCAAAATAGAGAAATATTCAAGTCACTGATCTCTCTAAATGTTGATGCTTAGGATGTTTGTGAATTCTAGCGTCAAGGAGAAGCCCACATTCCACAGGTGATTGAAGAGTTTGAAGGCAAGTATATCGCCTTGTAGGAGGTTTGGGGAGGTGATTGATGAGCTGCTGCTGATCAAATCGTCACTCTGCGAATCTACCGTGGAGGTCGTCCTCCGGAATACGCTGCACTGCTATGAAGCGACTGCGTCTGATGTATTAGGCTTTCAACCCGAGCCTGTAATCTCTTCCCAGTGCCTAAAAGAGGAGCGATCGCCAATTTTGAGGGCTTGTTGCGTTGCGCTGTGCTGCGCCTCGGTTCATGATGAGGAAACATCGTGACCTTACCCATCCGCAGAAGCCCAAAACAGAGATGACTCCTGAGCCGATCTCTACCGCCGTTGCCCCAGTTGACCTAGAAGCATCCCTGAAACATTTTTTCGGGTATGCCCAGTTCCGCCCAGGACAGCGCGCTATCATCGCGGCGGCCCTCCAGAGACAAGACCTGCTGGTGATTATGCCCACCGGCGGCGGCAAGTCTCTATGCTTTCAACTCCCGGCCCTGTTGCAGGACGGGGTGATGCTGGTGGTTTCGCCCTTGATTGCCCTGATGGTCGATCAGGTGGAGACGCTACAGGCCAATCAAATTCCGGCAACCTACCTCAATAGCAGCTTGAGTGCGGCAGAAACCCGTGAGCGGGAAGCACAGCTGCTGCGCGGCGAGGTCAAAATCCTGTACGTTGCGCCAGAACGGCTGTTTAACCCAGCATTCTTGGGCTTGCTGTATCAGGTGCAGAACCGCGTTGGCCTGTCGGCTTTTACCATTGACGAAGCCCACTGCGTCTCAGAGTGGGGCCATGACTTTCGACCAGAGTATCGACGGCTGGCGGAGTTGCGCGATCGCTACCCAACCGTCCCTGTCCTAGCCCTGACTGCCACCGCCACGGATCGGGTACGTCAGGATATTGTGCAGCAGCTGCGGCTCCAGCAGCCCTACGTGCATGTTGCTAGCTTTAACCGCCCTAATCTCTACTATGAGGTACGCCCCAAACAGCGCCAGCTTTACCCGGAAATTTTAGAGCAGGTGCGTCAGGTGACGGGCTCTAGCATCATTTACTGCATGAGCCGTCGTCAGGTCGATGAGCTGACCGAGCGGCTGCAAGGGGATGGGGTGAGTGCCCTTTCTTACCACGCGGGACTCAGCGATCGCCAACGCACGGATCACCAAACCCGGTTCTTGCGTGATGATGTGAACGTGATGGTGGCCACGGTGGCCTTCGGGATGGGCATTGACAAGCCCGATGTGCGCCTCGTGATTCACCATGATCTGCCCCGCAACATAGAAAGCTACTACCAGGAAGCAGGGCGGGCAGGCCGCGATGGTGAACCCGCCACCTGCATTCTGTACTTTGCCTACAAAGATATCCGCACCATTGACTGGCTGATTGACCAGAAAGTGAATCGGGATTCAGGGGCCCCGTTGGCAGAAGAACAGCGCATTGCCCGCCAGCAGCTGCGCCAGGTGGTGGACTATGCCGAGAGCCCCGTCTGTCGGCGCACGATTCAGCTGAGCTACTTTGGCGAGCAGTTTCCCGGAAACTGCCAGCGGTGTGATAACTGCTGTAACCCAAAACCCCAGGAAGACTGGACGATTGAGGCCCAAAAGTTTTTGTCCTGCGTGGCCCGCTGCCAAGAGCGCTACGGGATGAACCATATCATTGATGTCCTGCGCGGTTCCCAGAACCAAAAAATTCGCCAGAAAGGCCACGATAAACTTTCCACCTACGGCATTGGCCGCGATCGCACGGCGGATCAGTGGAAGCAGCTGGGTCGGGCGCTCTTGCAGCAGGGGCTGGTGGATGAAACAACCGATGGCTACCCCGTCCTGAAACTGAATGCCCAAAGCTGGGCGGTGCTGCGCAAAGAACAGACGGTGCAGGTGGCCATTCAGACCAAAATTGCCCCCACCGCTGCCCCCCGCGCTAGTGCAACGGCTGTATCGGAGGCGGATGCGCTGTTCCAACATTTACGTCGCCTGCGGAAAAAGCTAGCGGATGAACGCTCACTGGCCCCCTACATGGTGTTCGCCGATTCCACCCTCAAACTCATGGTGCAGCAACAGCCCCAGACACTGGGGGAATTTGCCGCCCTCTCTGGGGTCGGGAGTCGCAAGCTGATTCAGTATGGCGACAAGTTTTTAGCGGCGATCGCTGAGTTTAGGGCGCCCGCTCCTACGACTGTGCCAGACCATAAGACAACGGACGGGGCACTGTCGGACACAGTCATGACCACCCTCCAGCTCTACCAGCAGGGGCAGAGTATCGCAGATATTGCCCAGGCGCGATCGCTGAAGCACACCACCATTGTTAGCCATTTGGTTCAGCTGATTGAACAGGGCCACCCCATTGACCTGGATACCCTGGTTGCGCCCAGCCGCCAGCAGCACATTCAAGGGGCGATCGCTAGCGTGGGGCCAGCGTCCCTGAGCAGCATCCGGCAGCAGGTGGGCGACACGGTCTCCTTTGAGGACATTAAGCTAGTGCGGGCAGCATGGCAGCAGCGCGCACTGACCGCTGCAGAGCATGACAGCGCGTCGGAGATCTAGAGACAGCAGGGCGATCGCGTTTCACCATAGCCTGTTAGACCGTCTGTACTTGCGCGGTATGAGACAGGGAGCTAGGCCAACAGCAAAAGTCACCAGTGTCGCTGTGAACAGCGCTTTACGAGGGGCACTTTTCAAGCTTAGATGGGTTTACGGGACGTTGTACTTAAGGGTAGGTCGAATGTGAGCCATGGAATATTCACCCGGCCAGCGCTACAAAGCCGCTCAAGCAATACAGCCTTATATCAAGGAGCTTCTCAGTGCCCCCAAGGCTCAGGCCTTATCGCAACAGCTAGAGGTCTTACTCGCCAACGCTGCTCAGCCTCAAACCTTGGACTCCGAGGCTTTTAAGGTACTGTTTGAGCATGAACCCATACGAGCCTGGATGCGGCTCTATCTTGAAGAAGATTATCCTGCTGAGCAGATTCTGAAAGCGCTCAGGGTCTACTATCCACTCCCTGAATTGAAGCACCCGATTGAAAGTCCGCGCTATATCTGTCCGGTGGAGTATTGTCATCAAGATTGGTACCGACAGAGTCGAGAGGCAGAGATCCCCTATTGCCCTGTCCATGATTTGCAGCTCGTCATAGACAGCTAATTAACCTTGTCTCAAGAATCTGATTGACTTGTATGTTCAGGATGTGGAATGAAGGGATAGATCAGCCTCTTCGT
>CAZXWR010000402.1:0-3398 GCA_964644325.1 uncultured bacterium | reverse complement strand
TATAGTCAAACACTAAATGTGACCTCCCACTGCATGGCAGGCACCGGAGCCCATTCCTGGATATCCCTCCGAAGCCAAGTGTGGATCGGCGTTTCATTTAGGTGCACCCCTGAGCAGAGAGACTATGGCGCAGAAATCTTTTAGAACACTGAGAGTCAGCTTAGCCACAGGATTGCTCTTGAGTGGGCTAGCAGCCTCTTCCCTACAGGCGCAACCGACTCCCGCAGAGACCGACACACCACCAGCAACCAAGGCTTCTGTTAGCACCTACGTACGTCAGGGAGATAATGCCTTCGCAGAAGGCGACTATAAAACCGCACTAGCCGCTTACTCTGAAGCTTTGCAGCTATTTCAGGGAAGCGACTACATCTACTACAACCGGGGAAATGCCCATCGGAAGCTGGAAGACTACAGCGCCGCAGTGACAGACTACACCCAAGCCTTACAGCTGAATCCTCGCCATAGCTTTGCCTACCTTTACCGAGGGATGTCTCACCATGCTCTTGAAGCATTTGATGCTGCCATCACCGACTACACAACCCTCATCGAACTCGACCCGCAAAATCCAGTCGCCCACATTAGCCGGGCCGAGACTTACCTGAGCCTTGACCAAACAGCCGCCGCGATCGCCGATCTAGAAGCTGCGGCTGCCCTCTACAAAAAGCAAAAAAACGACCGCCTAGCAGAGAAAACCATGAGTCGGGTGCGATCGCTGCGATGAGGACAGGCCCAACGCCCCCTCACCGCCAATTTAGATCACCCCTGTATCACCAGTCGTCAAGCGAGGGAAAATTCACTGACGGGGACTGCGTTGAGCGTCTCTTGATTATGAAGTTGGGTCAGGGGACTGCGTCGCTTTGTGTACCACCAGCCTTGATCAGACGCTGACAGCCGAGACATATACAACGAGATCACGAGCGGCTCACTTTTGCCCCCAAGACCCACCAGCTCTACTGCATAGGACGGATATCGTCTCGCTGCCATATCTGGCACAAACCGAGGCCCAATTCGCCGCCAGCTGGGTTCTTTGCTGTGCCACTGTAAACGGCAACAGGGCCAGGGAAGCTGTTCACGATCGTAAAGCCGACAGCAGGGGCCAATCACTCGATAGCTAAATTGTCGCCCCGGACTCATCAACACACTATTGTGGGCTAGAAGATTGTGGGCCAAGAGCGGAGGTTGGATAGAAGACGGCACATTCATCCTGAACAGTCGTTCACTCACAGCAAAAACAACACAGAGACAGGTCAAACCCCTCAGAACTTTAACATTGACCCGCTAGAAATGCATCGACAGTCTGGGCCGTCGGCTGAGCTGCAATCGCCCCCATCTTCAGCGTCGTCAAAGCACCCACCGCACTGGCATACCGTAAGACCTGCGGCCAGTCCACCCAATATTCCCCCGTTACAGCGCACGGACAGCAGCAGAGCTGGTGCAAAATACCCGCCACAAACGCATCTCCTGCCCCCGTCGTATCCACAGCCGTAACTGCAAAGGCTGGCACAAATCCAGATTGGTCTAGAACCCAATAGTGACAGCCGCGATCGCCATCGGTTACAAAAACACCCTTCACCTGAGGCAATTTTTGGGTAATTTGCGCCGGGTCAGCGGTCTGGAAATACCAGTCAGCCTCTTCTCGTGAGAGCTTCACAAAATCTGCGATCGCCAGCAAGGGTGCAATTTCGGCCAAAGCCCTGTCCGGATCCGGCCAGAACATAGGTCGCCAGTTCAAATCCACAAAACATTGCATCCCCCGTGACCTTGCCCAAATACTTCCTCGCAAAAGTGCAGCTCTACTCTGAGGGTAAGCCAATCCCAAAGTTCCTGTCACCCAAAACCGAGATCTTGCCCAGAAGGTCTCTGACCAGTCTTTCAGGGTCAGCTGTGCGTCCGCATAGGCATCCAGGGCAACTTCTCCAAACCCTGACTCAAAACCTGCAAACTGGCGATCGCCCGCCAAAGTCCGGGTCACATAGACCTGACGGGTTGGTGCCGTCGGATGGCACTGCAGGCCACTGATCTCCACCCCTTGCTCCTCCAGGAAATCAGCGATCGTATTGCCAATCGCATCCTGCCCCAGGCAGCCAATAAACCCTGCCGCTGTCCCCAGCCGCACTAGCGCACAAGCCACATTCGCAGGCGCACCCCCTACGTAGGAGGTCCAGGACAAAGTCTGATCCAAGTCACAATCAACCTGATCCGCAATCCGATCCAGTAAAACCTCGCCAACGCAAAGCACCCGAGGAGAATCATGCCCCATCGCTATTCTGTCCAGCAGATACAGCCAACATACACGTCATGCGGACAAGCGACTTGTGTCTTTCTCATCTCATCAAACTCAGCGGCTTCCATTTCAGAGATTCACTAGAATACAGAAACCCAAACTGCAAAAATCGTCAACATGCCAACCACCACCCTTCTAGGAAAAACCATATCGCCCATCGGCATCGGAACCTGGGCCTGGGGCGATAAACTTTTTTGGGGCTATGGCGATCGCTACGGGCAGAAAGAAGTCGAAGCTGCCTTCCAAACTGCCATTGAGTCTGGTATTACCCTTTTTGACACCGCCGAGGTTTACGGCCTAGGTGAATCCGAGCGCCTGATAGGGCAATTCGCCAAAACGGTACCAAAGGACATCCAAATTGCCACAAAATACGGTCCCCTGCCCTGGCGATTGACCAAAGAAGCTGTCCATCAAGCCATCAACAACAGCCGCCAGCGACTCCAAGTCGACACCATTGACCTCTACCAAGTTCACTGGCCCTTCAGCTTCTTCATGAGCCAGGAAACACTATGTGAAGCACTAGCCGAAGCGGTTAGCAAAGGTTGGATCCGAGCAGTCGGCGTCAGTAACTACGACATTGACCAAATGCAGCAGGCCCATGACAGCCTAGCTCGGTGGTCTATTCCATTGGCCGTCAACCAGGTACGCTACTCGCTAATCACCCGTCAAATCGAAATCCAAGGACTACTCGAACGGGCTCAACGCTTAGGGATTATTATTTTGGCCTATAGCCCACTGGCCCAAGGACTCCTCACTGGGAAATACACCCCTAGAACCAAACCCCACGGAGCTCGCAGCATCGATCCCCGATTTAGTCCCAAAGGACTCACAAAGCTGACACCCGTCTTAAACAGTCTGCGTCGAGCCGCCACAGCTCACCAAAAAACCATGGCCCAAGTTGCCTTAAACTGGCTTTTGCAACAAGATGGCATCATCCCGATCCCAGGTGCCAAGACAGCCAAACAAGCCCAAGAGAACGCAGGTGCCATGGGCTGGTCACTCACCCCTGACGAACTTAAACACCTAAAAATTGCCAGTCAGTCCTGGATGCAATAATTCAATAGGAGAAAGCGAAAACCCCCTTGAGCGTCAGTGGGACATTCAAGGGGGGCTT
>CAZXWR010000401.1:0-3443 GCA_964644325.1 uncultured bacterium | reverse complement strand
GGTGATTATGACCTAGAGCGTTTTACATTTAATTCCGCCTAGCTACTTAGTAGAAACCGTTAAGATAGGTCTAAAACTTTTTAGAAAAGAAATTCTACAGAGTGATTACATCAATAATGTAGATGTCGTCACTGATATTAATAACTATAATGTTCACCCTGAATTTGATGCTGAGATCAGTAAATCAAAATCTGACGGTGGTATATTTCGCGCAGTTAATTTAGTTTCTAAAATTGATTCTGCTGCATCACGAATGCTCCAGCTTGCTGATATTGCTGCCCATTCACGTAAATTTATCCTCAGCAATGATTTGGATGCCGATCAGCTTTACCGATGCTACGGCATTCGGATTAGGTAGGTAAAAACAAAAAGAGGGTCGTTAAATTGACCCTCTTTCTTGAAATTTTGTGTGGTCTTCAACCAGGATTTTTGATCTCTGGGTAACCACAGCGCTTACAGAGCACACGGCCAGGTAAGTCGCTTTCCTACGATTAGTGTACCCCACCATCATGGAAATTGCACTGTAAAGTTTGGCGACGAAGTCACTCCACTTTGTGGAGTGGGATGGACGATCTTGTAGAAATGTTTAGTCTTCAAATTCAGGTCGCGCTGCGTGGTTCGTTGCCAGCAGCTGTTCAATGGATTCCCACTGTTGCTGTTCAACCAGAGCCATCACATGGTCTAGCGCTTGACGATAGCCCTGGAGCGATCGCAGCAGTTCCGTCTGGTTATACTGAGCCATCATCCGCCCCAGTTCTGGGTTGCCGCCTCCCACACGGCTGGTATCGCGGAAGCCAGAACTTGCCAGCGCTTGCGCCAGTTGCAGGGTGTCTGGTTCAGGTTCACTCAAGCAGGCGTGAATCAAACTAGCGCTCACCATCACGGGTAGATGCGAGATCCAGGCGACTGCGCGATCGTGCTGGGCCGGACTGCATTCGTAGAGCCGACTGCCTAAATCGGTCACCAGGGTCTTTAAACAATCAACAGCTGCGGGTTGAGTCTGGGCGGTGGGGGTGAGGACATAGGGGCGATCGCGGAACAGGTGTGGGATTGCCGCTCCGATCCCCGTAAATTCAGTGCCCGCCATGGGATGCCCCCCCACAAAATTAGGCCAGAGGGGTTCGAGGTCATTGACGATGCTCTGCTTCACAGAACCAACATCTGTCAAAATGGCCTGGGTTTGCAGGTTGGGCAGGATCGCTTGAGCCGTTTGTTTCATGACACCCAAGGGCGTACAGAGAAACACAACGTCAGCGGTATTGAGGAGGACGGCATCCGTTTGGGCTGCATCGGCCGCGCCCCGCTCAATGGCAATGCGGCAGGTCATCGGGTTTCGGCTCACCCCCAAGACCCGGTGTCCCTTAGCGCGCAAATCCAGCCCCAAGGAACCCCCAATCAACCCCAGACCCACAATCCCAATATCCATAGATGCTGCTGCGTTAAAGGAAGCGCAAGCTAGTATAAATCAGGGACGGACTGTTGCTGTGGACAATAGTTCTAGCGGCTAGAATTGTGCAACGGTACCGGGTGTTTGTCCTGATGGTGTGATGCCGAAATTTGATGACCTGTTAGAAACGACCTATGCCAGCGATCGCCAGGTATGGCGAGCCTGGTTGGCCGCAAACCATCAGCAGTCCCCCGGCATCTGGCTCATCTACTCCAAGGTTAAAAGTGGCATAGCCAGTGTGAAATACAGCGAAGCGGTCAAGGAGGCGTTGTGTTTTGGCTGGATTGACAGCAAAGTTCAATCGTTAGACGACAAACGCTATCGACAAATTTTTACACCGCGAAAACCGAAAAGCGTCTGGTCAAAGCTCAACAAGCAATATGTTGACGAACTCCTTGAGCAAGGACTGATGACCGCAGCGGGGCTTGCAAAAATTAATGCTGCCAAAGCAGACGGTTCATGGTCATCCCTCGATGATGTTGAAGCCTTGATCATGCCGCAGGATCTACAGAAATCTTTGGCAGCCAATGAACTGGCCCGCCAGAACTTTCTGGCATTCAGCAACACCACCCAGAAAAATATTCTCTTTTGGATTAGCAGTGCGAAACGTCCAGGGACAAGGCAGAACAGAATTGAGCAAACGGTCAAGGCCGCTGCCCAGAATAAAAATCCACTGCTTAAACCATGAACTACCTGTATCTCCACGGTTTTGCCTCGGGGCCAAAATCGATCAAGGCCGTTTATCTGCGCGATCGCCTTTTGACTCAAGGCATTGACCTCCAGGTTCCCGATCTTAACCAGGGTGACTTCTTGAACCTCACCCTAACTCGCCAAATTCAGCAGTGTGAAAGCATTCTGGATGAACGGGTTGGCCCCTGGACAATCATCGGTTCTAGCTTCGGCGGGCTCACCGCTGCTTGGTTGGGGGAACGCAATCTTGGGGTGCAGCGATTGGTACTCTTGGCCCCAGCCTTTCATTTCTTGGAGCACTGGGGCGCACAGCTCGGCCCAGAACAGCTCCAGCAGTGGCAGCAGACGGGCACCATTGAGGTGTTTCACCACGGGGCAGGGCGATCGCTGCCCTTAGCCTATCGGTTTTGGCAAGATGCGACTCAGTATGACGAGGATCACTTAAGGCGATCGCTACCGACCTTGATTCTCCACGGCCAAGCAGATGAGGTCATTCCAGTGACGGCCAGCCGTCGGTATGCCAGCACCAGAGACTGGTGCGAACTGGTCGAGCTTGAGAGCGATCATGGGCTAGGCAACTGTCTCCCTGAACTTTATCAATCTCTATCAATTCATTGAGCAGGGGGCATGGAGCAGGGGCAACCGTAAAGAACGTTTCCCCAAAGCCTGATTGACAAGGGCTCAATTGCCCGGAGCAGGGGGGGGCGGAGCAGGTTCTGGACAAGTTTGGAGTTCAAAATTACAGCGGTAAACATGGGACTCTTGCCAAGAGAGGGGAATTTCCAGCAAGTCCCGCGCGCCCGTTAACCCCTGCACAAAGAAAAACAGCGTGGCCGCAATGTTCAATCCAATATGAACCCGTCGCCAGGTGAGCGAGCGATAAATCTCCGGCAGCATCGCCAGGGAAACCACCATCAAAAGGGCTGCTGCGATGCCGTAATAGTAGTGAGAAATAAACCACTCACTGCTACGGCGGTAGACCCCATCCTGCGCCCCGATCACAATCAGTCCCATTCCTGTCAGGGTCGCGAAGATAGCCCGCCATTGCCTTGACTCTGCCCGGTAAAGACAGACTAGCGCGCCAACGGTGCCCACAAACATCAAGATAATCCAGATAGCCTGGAAGGGCGCTTGGGTGAACGTGTCATTCGCCAATAGGGTTTTGAAGATGGGATGAACCATCCCCAGGAGCGCAATCCCGACCACGCTCCCCGTCAGCCACTTGCCGAGATCGCGGTGTTCGCCACCCACCTGGGGCGGAATCTTAGACTTTTCCTTGGCCGCAATTGTCAAGCGTCGCGATCGC
>CAZXWR010000400.1:0-3447 GCA_964644325.1 uncultured bacterium | reverse complement strand
CCCCGTCATTTTCGGGAACCAGTGGTAAATCGCGGCATAGAAGCCCATCACCACAGCCCCATTAATCACATAGTGGAAGTGGCCCACCACAAAGTAAGTGTTGTTGACGTGAATATCAAAGGGCGCTGAAGCCAGCATAATCCCCGTGATCCCGGCAAAGAGAAACATGGACAGCCCGCCGAGGCCAAACAGCATCCCCGTCGTCAGCCGCAGCTTGCCGCCCCAGATCGTCGCCACCCAGGCAAATACCTTGATGCCTGTGGGCACCGAAATGGCCATGGTGGTGAACATAAACAGCATCCGCATCCAGCCCGGTGTACCGCTGGCAAACATGTGATGCACCCAAACAATGCCGCTCAGCCCGGTAATAATCAGGGACGAGACGGCCACCACTTTGTAGCCAAACAGGGGCTTGCGGGCATAGACCGGAAACACCTCTGAAAACACGCCAAAAATCGGCAGGATAATCACGTACACCGCCGGATGGGAATAAAACCAGAAGAAATGCTGATACAGCACCGGATCTCCACCCCGTGAGGGTTCAAAGAAGCTGGTGCCTACCGTTAGATCGAGGAGCAGCATCACGGCCCCTGCCGTGAGGGCGGGCAGACCAAAAAGCTGAATGATCTGAGCTGACAGCACAGTCCAGCAGAAGGCTGGCATCTTGAACCAGCCCATCCCAGGCGCGCGCATTCGGAAGATCGTGGTGACAATATTCACGGCCCCCATAATCGAGGAGACACCCGATAGTGCCACCGCCAGCAGCCACAGGGACTGCCCATTGATCAAGTTACCAGTGGGGTTCTGCAAACTCACGGGCGGGTAGGCCCACCAGCCCGACTGGGAGGGGCCACCGGGCACAAAAAAGCTGAGAATCAAAATGACGCCAAAGACGGGCACCAGCCAAAACGCAGCGGCGTTTAGGCGCGGGAAGGCCATGTCGCGGGCGCCGATCATCAGGGGCACCAGATAGTTGGCTAGCCCGTTCAGCATCGGAAATGTCCACATAAACAGCATGATGGTGCCATGCATCGTGAACAGGCCGTTATAGACCGTGCGATCCAGGAGATCAGACTCAGGGGTAATGAGTTCCCCCCGCATCACCATCGCCAGCAGGCCACCGAATAGAAAAAAGATGAAGGCCAGCACGATGTACTGAATGCCAATCACTTTGTGATCGGTGCTGAAGCTAAAAAATCTACGCCAGTTATCTGGGGCACCCGGTTGGGGTTGAAGCGTGGGAGAGTTAACCTCCAAAGATGCATTACTCATGGGAATCTTGCTCTGAGCTGGCGTAATTTACAAGTGGGGGCGGAGCTGGTTTTACCGTTTTCCAGCCCAGGTTAATGGCGCTTGTGGCTTTGTTGAATTCTGCATCGGCCAGGTTTGGGGCGGGAGCGGGGGGAGTAGCTGCCGCGGTCGCCAGCCACTGTTCATAGGATTCTGAAGACTCCACCACTACATGGGTTTGATTGGCCGCAAAGTAGGTGCCGCTGTACTCTGAATCCCGCAGGCGGTAGCGCCCTTCACGGATGGGGGTGAACTCAAACCCGATTTCCCGACCTGGCACAATATCTTGCTTGACCCGAAACGCGGGCACAAAAAAGCCATGCAGCACATCCTCCGAAGACAGCAGCAGCCGCGCTCTTTGATCGACGGGCAGATGCAGCTCTGTGCTGCGAATATTTTGTTCGGGATAGTGAAATTCCCAGGCCCACTGGCGGGCGTAAACGTTGATGGGCGGAGGCTCTCCTTCTGCCTGGGCTAACGGGGCGGCTTCTGCCATCGGCATACCCATCGCCATTGATTCCATGGGGCCGAGGATACTCATGCGATCGTAGGTTTGGTAGCTGACTGTGGCAATCCAAATGACTAGGAGCACGGGCACTATTGTCCACACCACCTCTAGCTTAAGGTTGCCTTCGATGGGGGGGCCGTCGCTGGCATCGTATTTTGCCGCCCGCTGAAAGAGAACGGCATAGAGCAGCGTTCCTATGACGCCCAAAAAGATAAAGCTGCCCAGGGTGGTCATAAAGCTGAATAGGTTATCCACCAGCAGGGATTCTGCCGAGGCTTGAGGCGGCATCCAGCTAAAGGCTTGTTGACCCACCCATAGACTGATTGCTAAATCGGCGATCGCCAGTCCCACCAGCGCTAAAATCGTGCGTCGATTCATTGGTGCGGGTTCCTCTAATGCAGAGAGAGTAGATTGAGCTGTTCATTAGGGTTCAGTCCGGCGCGGATCAGGCGGTCAGCACTGACATGAATTCCAAAATCAGCCCCGAGGTGCGCCCCCAGGGTGCCATGCAGAAACATGAGTGCGAAGATACCCAGTCCTGCCAGTAGATAGCTCCACTGCACCTGACGCGCCCGATCCTGCCGCCACACATAGCGCTGAAACCCTCGCCAAACCGTCATCGCCACAATGAGCCCCAGGAGAATCACACCCCCGACCCCATGCCACAGCATCGTCTCCATCGCCCCTAGCCCCCAGGGGCTGACCATATCCAGGGGCGGATCGGCGAGCAGAATCTCGTAGAATCCGGCGGCCACGGTAAAAAAGGTAATGATCGCCGCTGCCAACATGTTGAACCAGCCCACATCATACAGATTAGAGCTGGTGGTCGGAATAGCCAGAAACTTGAAAATGGGCTTTTCTAGGGGGTAAAGGGCCGCCACAATATCAAAAGCGATCGCCACAATAAATAACCCCAACGTCAGATGTACCAAGTTAGGGTGAATGGGCACCCCATAGGGCAATCCATTGGCTGTCGCCAACCCTGAAACGTAAAAGACGCCACCCATCACTACAGCAATCCTCCCCGCGCCGCCTCTACCACTGTCTCAGTGTGCAGGCCGTAGACCCAAACCAGCTTATCGCCAAGGTAAACTTGAAACAGGACAACCAGGGTCAAAACCGCATTCATTCCCATGTAGGGCATGGGCAAAGCCCCTGGATTTCGGAGTCGCAGGATGTAGCGCCAGCCTGTAATAGCTGCCAGAATGCCAGAAAGCGCCCAACCAATTAACGTGTGGAGGTTAAGGTCTGCCGTGGCTGCTGGATAGGGCGAGGCTAATCCCGCTTCAACTTGCCCAAAAATAACCGCAATGAAAATAGAGATCGTTGCGAACACCATGTTCCACCACCCCACCTCATACAGGCGGGCGTTCTTTGTGAAATAGCCAATCCCATCACAAAAAATCGCGAATAAGACCATCGCGATCACAAAATGCACCACAATGGGGTGAATCGTGTCGGGATAGGGAAGGTTGTGACTATTGAGCGGGGGTAATAAATCCTGGAACACTCGTTTCTCCTCAAACAAATTCCGGCTTTTTCAAACCACCAGAAGAACCCAACCTAAAAAACGCGAAGCCCATCCTGAAACTGACTTAATGAATCCTAAAAACATTGAAATTAAGCATAGAGTTACAATTGACACAAAC
>CAZXWR010000399.1:0-3449 GCA_964644325.1 uncultured bacterium | reverse complement strand
GAACATGAGCCCTGGGATCATAAAGTCACCCGCACGGCTCCAGCGACCGTCCGCCACCAGATGGGGCAGCCCTTCTGGCCCACACAGCGCTTGACTATAGCGCTCAAACCGCTTGGCCCCAGAATCTGGGTCGGCGGTCGTCGGCAATGCCTTGGCAGCCCGAGCTTGAAATGCGGGCGATTCACCACAGGGCACCAAGCCGGCCACATCCGCTGAGGCAGCGGGTGACATCCCTAGCCAAAGTGAAAAGATTAGAACGAGAGCAAACAATCGACGCATAGATTTGTTTCCCTTTGTTACGAAACAAGCCTTCCTAAGCAAAAGCAATGAGTTTGTATTCGTCAATCTGCCCCATGGCACGCTGCCACCCCCCTTTACAGGCTTTACAAAACAAACCGAAAAGGTTGAAGCTCTTAGTGAAGACAGGCTGACTCATTCAAGAAATTACCAGCTAATGGCAACAGTTTTGGCAATTGAAACGAGTTGTGACGAAACGGCCGCTGCGGTTGTTAAGAAACGTCACGTTTTAAGTAGTGTTGTTGCATCTCAGGTGGCAATGCATCAGCCCTATGGCGGCGTAGTCCCCGAAGTGGCGTCGCGACTGCACGTGGAGACCGTGAATGGAGTGATTGCCGCAGCCCTTGAAGCGTCGGGGTTGGACTGGGCTGAGATTGACGGGGTGGCGGCGACCTGTGCCCCTGGACTGGTGGGGGCGCTATTTGTCGGCCTGAGCGCGGCAAAAACCTTGGCGATGGTGCACCGAAAGCCGTTTTTAGGGGTGCACCATCTGGAGGGTCATATCTGTGCCGCCTACTTGGAATCTCCAGACTTAGAGCCGCCATTTCTCTGTTTGCTGGTGTCGGGTGGGCATACCAGTCTGATTGTGGTGCGGGGCTGTGGCGCCTATGAGGTGGTGGGTCAGACGCGGGATGATGCGGCAGGTGAGGCCTTTGACAAGGTGGCGCGATTGCTCGGGTTAGGCTATCCCGGTGGCCCTGCCATTGACCGGGCGGCGGCAGCGGGAGATGCCCAGGCCTTTCGACTTCCTGAGGGAAATATTTCACTGCCGGAGGGTGGGGTGCATCCCTACGACACCAGCTTTAGTGGCCTGAAAACGGCGGTGCTGCGCTTGACGGAGAAACTTCAGGCGGAGGGTACCGTGCTGCCCATCGCGGACTTGGCCGCGAGTTTTCAGGAGACCGTGGCGCGATCGCTAACTCGGCGGACGCTCCGCTGTGCCCAGGACTATCAGCTCAAAACGATTGTAGTGGGGGGCGGGGTGGCGGCCAATCGTCAGCTGCGATCGCACCTCATCACTGCCAGCCCTGCGGATGTGCGGGTAATTTTTCCGAAACTGTCGCTCTGTACCGACAATGCTGCCATGATTGCCTGTGCTGCCAGCGAACATCTGGCCCGAGGGCGCACCTCCCCACTAACCTTGGGGGCGCGATCGCGCTTGTCCATCACGGAAACCTTGTCGCTCTACGACCAGGAGAGTTCGCTTGCGGCGGGGCCGCTGCCCCAGTAACAGCCCCAGTAACAGCCCCAGTAACAGCCGCTGTGACCGACTGCCGCTGACATTACGAGCTGGGCAAACAGACAACTTGCTGAGCAACCAACGTGCTGATCCGTTGGGCGATCGCCTCAGTTTGTTCTAGCATGCCCATGTGTCCGCAGTCCGGCACCTCATAAACATTCTGGATACCGTTCTGAAACAGGCGGTGAAAGCTAGCCAGGTGGTACACATATTTCAGCTCCATCACCTGATCCTGTTGGCCCGCCACAAAAAAGACGGGCTGCTGAAGCCGCGATACGACCTGGGGGAGTAAATGTACCTGATCTGGCTCCGTGGAGTCCAACAAAGCGCGGACCGCTGCATCAGGATGGGCCACCACAAAATCAAGCAGACGCTGTTTGCCCCACTGTCGGGTCAGGGGCTGGTTCACCATAATGCGGCTAAACACCCAGTCCAAGAGCGGCAGATGGGCCAGCCAAGGGGCGCGAAACTTAACCATTTGCTGCCCCGCCGCCCGGAATTGATCAAACGCTTCTTTGACGTAAATACCGCCCCCGGCATTCAGGCACACGACCCCCTCCACGATCTCGGGGGCCTTCGCCGCCGCCCACAGCGCAATGCTACCGCCCAGGGAATGTCCCACCAGCCAAGCTCGGGAAATGCCCAGTTGCTGGAGCAGTTCGAGTAAGTCTTGGGCATAGGCGGCTGGGGTGTACTGCGGCGCTGGCACCGGGTCTGCGGGGAGAGCGGTGGCAGACTGCGACTGACCAAATCCCCGCAGGTCATAGGTCAGACATTGGTAGTGCTCCGACAGCTGGTCAACCAGAGGCCCCCAGCATTGACGACTGAGCAACCAGCCATGGACAAAGACGAGGGTGGGCTGCGACTCAACCCCAGGCGTCAGGTCGTAGGCATGTGGCGTACCTAGAACAGTAATGGAGCCCATGGGCAGTTTGCACAGCAGAACGAGGCTTAGGGAAACAGCACAACTCCCTGTCCATTTATCATCTATCGAAAGGGATAAAGATGTCTACTACCTGTCAAGCAGCAGCGTCTGCCCCTGATGGGCGATCGCCCTTGGCTAAGGCAGGCACCTGGTAAAGGTCTAGTCCCTCCGTGAAAATTTGCTCAATGGGCAATAGCTGCCCAGCGGTGGTCATAAAGCGGTGGTTGGGGGTGGCCCGAATCACGCTGCCATCTTCCAGTTCGTACTCCACGACTTCCTGGTGGCCGCGATGGTGCCATTGTCGAATCGGCTGAGCATAAAGGGCGCCGCTAGCATTGACCGACCACACCTGACAGTCCAGCTGTTCCTGAACAATACGGCCAATGGGTACCCAGCCATACTCAACCGTCAGCAATTCAGTCTCGGCACAGAGGCAGTACTCCGCGAATAGCACCATCTGGTCAAACAAATCTTCAGCGGTCTTCTTGGCAACGCCATTATTGGCAGATCCTTCAATGAAAATTTCGCGGTGTTTTTGCATCTCCGCGATTTTCTTTTTCCCCATAGCCCGCCGCAATAGGTCAGCCTGTCCCAGGGAATACCCGGCCATATCCTGGGCAATCTTCATGATCTGCTCCTGATAAACCATGATGCCGTAGGTCTCATTCAGGATCGGTTCTAGAATGCTGTGCTGATACTCAATTTGCTCGCGGCCATGTTTCCGGTTAATGAACTTGGGAATCAGGCCCGCATCCAGGGGGCCGGGACGGTACAGCGCCAGAATTGAAGAAATGTCTTCCAGATTAGAAGGCTTTAGGTCGCGCACCACCTGGCGCATCCCGGAGGACTCAAGCTGGAAGATGCCTCCTAGCTCCCCTTTCGCCAAAAGCTGAAACGCTTTGGGGTCATCCATGGGCAGGCGATCGGGATCAACGTCTTCTTGACGATGTACCTTAATCAGGTCAGCCGTTTTTTGGATCATCGTGA
>CAZXWR010000398.1:0-3485 GCA_964644325.1 uncultured bacterium | reverse complement strand
TGACAATGATCTAGACCTGTTTGCACCTCTCCTGAAGCTCACAGACCATGTCCACTCAATCCACCTTACAGACCTCTGCCCAACCATCTACTGATCTGGTCTCTGTGATTGAAAATGCTCGTTTCCCATCCCATACTTGGCAATCTGCAATTCCAATAGAAGTCTATGACACAGCACATCCAAACATTCCTGATGTTGATTGGTTTGATCCAACAAAGCCAACTGACCTGCCAATTTTACAAGACATAACAGCAACTTTAGGAGGACAAAAGAGGGGTGGTAATGCTGACAAGCACAGTTACCTGGTGGGTGCATTCTACCTCCCACCAGCATTCAATTCTGATGATGATGCTTGTACAAGTAAGGTGGACAACTATGTTACTCTGACTTGTGCTAGAGCCCGTGTGGAAGTTATTGCTAATGGAACCAGTTCTGTGTCCAAGAATGAAGACAACAACTTGTTGCAGCGGTATTTTATCTGTCGATTGGGACGGAAAAGTCAGGACTCTAGAGGAAAGAGTCTGAAAAGGAAAGATACAACAACAAGACCTGATCAGGATCATGTATGTAAATTCAAGTTCCGTGTCCTCTATGATCCCACCAGCCTACGATGGTTTCTACCTAGAAAACAACTCTGCACCCCTCATCATCAATATCACCACCAAGTTGAGTCAATTGATTCCATCCACTTCCCAACACGTTTGATTGAGAAGGATGACCTACGTGTGATCATGCAGCTCATTGCTCTTCGTCAGGAAGCTACACAAATTGCCCGCTGGTTCAAACTGAACAAAGGTTTCCAAGTTTCCAAAAGTCAGATTCAAAAACTGATCACCACATTCCGCCAGGGCCGGTATTATGACCCCACCACCGCTGGATTCAAAGGACCAAAAGCTAATAGCATTGATGCTCTCTTACAATCAATTCAAACGGATGACAGAATGACTGCAATTTGGATGACCTCCACAAAAGAAACAGCAGAGTCATCAATCACTGTAAAGACAACAAAAAAAAGGAGAAGTCATGATGAAGCAGTACTAGCTGCCCGCTTGTCGAATCCTTCTACTGAAAATCTAGAGACCGCTGCATTTGCACCGGTAGGTACATCATCTGATACAGAGACCCCACAGACCTATACAGAAACCATCCTCAAGTCTCTACAGATTGCATCAGCAGACAACTTCCTATTGGCCTTGGCATGGGCTGATAAGGATGCAATACTGGAGCTTGCTTCGTTTCCATTCGTTCTTGGGATGGATGAAACAGAAAAGACAAACTGTGAGGATAGGCCACTCTTTTGTCTAGTTGGTTTGAATCGTGACAATAACATCATTCCAGTAGCCCATATCTTCATGCCCTCAAAGGCCAGATGGGCATATCATTGGATCTACACCCAGGCAATTCCTTTTCTACTCCCACAGGAGATACGGCGTCATGTAAGCATTGTCATAACCGACCAGGGGACGGAACTGGTGCAGCAGTTGGCAATCGCAATCGACTTAAAGGTTTTTCCATCGGCTAAACATCGGTTGTGTCTGTGGCATATTGTCAATCGCAATTTCCACATGAAGGCAATTCGATATGTGCGAGAACAAGCAGCGCTGACGTTAGTTGACAACAACTTCATTGATGTCATCGACAAATGGTTGTATTCATTTGGTTACATCATTGAAACAGCAGTCCAGGAACAGTCTCATCTAAATCAATTAAAGCAATTCATCACAACATCTGGTAAGGTAGCCCCGTCTTTGGTGAAGTTTGCCCTTGAGTTTGTGTGTGATAAGTTTGAACCTATCCTTCCAAAGATATGCAAACGGCATTTTATGCAGCTGAACTTCGGAGACACTCGAGTGTCTTCGTTTGTTGAATCGCATAATGGTGTGCTGACTACAAGTCCAACTGGCCCACGACCGAATCAGCCTCTTACCTCGGCACACCGGAACATCCAGGGTGACAATAGGATGAAGCTTGAGGACAGACGTGCGAAACTGCAAAGAGACCTGGGTCGTACTCTTACCAAGAAGACCTGTGGGCCTGACACCAACCCCTGGAAGGTGATTCAAAATCACAGCTCAGCGGTCCTTTCCACACATTTGTCCCCCAAGACCCTGCATCTAGTGCAAATTGAATGGGTACGGGCGGGAGAGTGTGTGTGTCTACCAGTTGAGTCAACAAAGAAGTACAAAATTGTTTTCCCGTCAACGCCAATGACTATCACACATGCTTTTCTTGTCTGCCGTCATCCGGAATTGGATATTTCAACTGACGATTTGGTTCCATCCTACAGGAATGGCCGTGTCGTACAACTTGGCGTCTACGGAGGAGAGAAATTCCTTCGTTGTTCTTGTTTTCTTTTCAACCGTACAGGCTGTCCATGCAGGCATGTGCTAGCTTTGCTTCCCGGACTACCAACGGTCTCTTATTTCAGTCCGGACTGCCTTAAGGTATTTGGTCTACGTTATGGAAGGGACAAGACCTTCTCTGTTGGAATTGACAAGTATCGGTCTTCCGTCCCTGCTGGTACTGTGTGTGTCGGAATCAACAGTGTTGGGGGCCGAAACTCCACCGGTGCATGGGTTGACTTTTGGGATAGTGACTACAAATCGATGGTAGAATACGTCCTGCCATCTCTCCCAACCAAAAGTGGTAAAGCAATCCTAAAACGAGGAGCAGTGTCGTACGCAGTGGAACACACGCTGAAACACGACAATCCATTGGTACCAAAGGACACAAACTTGCGTCTGAGCAGTTCAACTGTGGGTCCGCCGGAACTCCTTTCTACCTGGGAAAGTCCAGAGGTGGACGTATTGACTTATGAGGTTGACGAGTTACCGAAATTGACCTCAACACCTGTCAAATTAAAATCTCCCCCGGTGTATAAACATGACCAGCAGATAGGAGAATCACTTCTTGACTACAAATCAAGACTGAGGAATGAATGTGCCTCCAGTTTTCTGAAGATTCTAAACACAGCAAAGACCGCTAATGAACTCAGATTTGTTCTCCAACACAACAAGCATCTGAAGCTATCCATCGATATGAAACATGCTGCCGAAGACGTGTATGGAACAATTGCTGCAAACAGAGGCGGGACTTTATCTGGTGCAATCCCTCTTAGGGGTTCTCCTAACAAGAGACGACTACGAATGATGAATGAACCACCAGCCAAGAAGAAATGATCCAGTAAACGAAAATAATAATAATAAAAAATACTCGTTTTTATGTCTATGTTCCAATATAAACAAAGAAATCTCGAATTGGATGCAGCAATACTTCAAACATCACGAATCTTGTCACCATCTTCATCCATGCCAGCTCCTGGTTGCAATGTATGTCCCATCGAAGGTCCAATATAGGAATCACCCAAACTGTTGAGGAGATACGTACTACTAACCGATTGCTCACCAAAATTACCTGGTAGAGAATTGGCGAAGACCTGGGAATAGACGCTGAGATTGGATCGCTGGTTTGGTCGGGGCGATGCC
>CAZXWR010000397.1:0-3492 GCA_964644325.1 uncultured bacterium | reverse complement strand
GCGCTCAGGATGAGCTCTAAGGCGGCCCAGTTGCCGCACAGATCCGGGATCAGAACTTCAATAGTGGTGTGGGGCGATCGCCCGCGAATTTCCTGAATGCAGCGGACAAACTGAATCGCGCCCCCATCGGGTAGATCGTCACGGTTCACCGACGTGATCACGACGTGGTTCAGGTTCATGCGATACACCGCCTCGGCAAGGCGCACAGGCTCAGTGGGGTCGAGGGCCTGGGGCTTTTTCTCGAAGTCAATATCGCAGTATGGGCAGGCGCGGGTGCAGGCTGGCCCCATGATCAAGAAGGTTGCAGTCCCGTGGCTGAAACACTCGCCAATATTGGGGCAGGAGGCTTCCTCACACACGGTATTCAGGTTCAGATCCCGTAAAATATCCTTGACCGAACCCACCCGCTCCCACTGAGGAGCTTTCACCCGCAACCAATCTGGTTTTACACCCACAAGCGTTTCTGCCGTCTACGTTCAGCGCCTTGATTCTATCAAGATTCAGCCAGGTGCTGTAGCGGACGGTGGCTGGCTGGCTGCCCTGGGCATTAATCGGGTTTCCGGTCGTTTTGGCAATCCAAAATGATCCCAAAGGACGATAGATCCATACAGTCCGAGCGTTAGGATGACCAACAAGTCAACGGAGCGCTTTTAGAATGCCCCATCCCTTTTTCACGCCCCCTCCAACGCCCGGAGAATCGTCGCCGCTCCGGGCACAAGACCTGTTTCGCGATCGCCGCAAGGTGGCGGGTCTCCTGTTGATTTTGGGGACGATGGGGAGCATCTTGGCCTGGGGACTGACCCAACAAAACGACATCGGCCAACTGGCACTGTTCGATCAATCGATCTCGGTGGGCTCATCTGCGGAGTCCCAAGGCGATCGCCTGCCGCTGCGTTCCCCTTTGATGGCGGGTGTCCCTGCTGATCCCCAAGGGCGAGAGCAAACTTCGGTGACTGTGCCGCCTGACCGAGTGCCTGATAGTGTGCCTGACCGTGCGCCTGACCGTGCGATCGCTCCGACTGCACCAGGGGCAATAGCGGTTGCCCCCCCGGCCATTGGCGGTTTCCCAGGCACGGATTTGACCGCAACGTTAGAGGCAGATCCGGCAGCGCCACCCCCCCTCGACATTTCAGATGTTCCCCGCACCCACTGGGCCTATCCCTTCATCTTGGCGCTGCACCAGCAACAGATTTTGCCGGACTTCCCTAACGGCACTTTTAATCCCGATCAGCCTGTAACGCGCGCTGAACTTGCTGCCCAAATCCAGCGGGCTTTTCAGATCGCACCCACCGAGTCACCGCTACGCTTCCCCGATGTCCCAGCCAACAGTTGGGCCGCCCCAGCTATCGACCAAGCCGTTCAAATGGGCTTTATGCAGGGCTATGCAGAAGGAACCTTTCGCCCCGAGCAGCGGGTGCCTCGCTATCAGGTGCTGGTGGCGCTGGCCAGTGGGCTGGAACTCAGCAACAGCGTGCAGGTCAACCTGAGCCAGCGCTTCGGCGATGCCGATCAACTGCCCCCTTGGGCCGTTCCGCAAGTGAGTGCTGCGACTCAAGCAGCCCTCGTGGTCAGTCCCGAATCACCCGCACAGCTCAACCCGCAGCAGCCCGCGACACGGGCGGAAGTGGCTGTCATGATTCATCAGGCATTAGTGAGTTCAGGCCGTTTACCTGCCATTGCTTCCAATGCCTTGGTGCAGCCTTAACGCCTCAGTCAGCTACACCGTGCGGTTAACTGGCCCTTCAGGAGTGCATGACCTGCAGTTGCAGGGTTCAACCCTGTGATAGAGTATTTGGTGTGCTAATCATGCATCACTCGCGGATGTGGTGGAATTGGTAGACACGCACGCTTGAGGGGCGTGTGGCTTATGCCTTGCGAGTTCGATTCTCGCCATCCGCATGGAACCAAACTTTGTAAACTATCCAGGTAAAGCGCTGCATTGAGTACCCGCTGTCCTTAGCGGCTCATGTCTAGCATGCGCTGGATGGGTTTGAGGGCAGCGATGCGCGTTGCTTCAGGCACCGTGACCTCCGGCTGTTTGTGCCGCAGGGCCAGGTAGACCTTCTCCAGGGTATTGAGGCGCATGTAGGGGCACTCGTTACAGGCACAGGGGCCGTCAGGGGGAGCAGGAATATAGGTTTTTGCTGGGTTCTGCTGGGTCATCTGGTGCAGAATCCCGGACTCGGTAGCCACAATAAAGCTCTCAGCATTGCTGGTGCGCGTGTAGTTCAGCAGGGCTGTGGTGGAGCCAATAAAACTAGCATGGCGCAGCACAGGTGCTTCGCATTCTGGGTGGGCAATTACCTCAGCTTCAGGGTGCAACACTTTCAGCTCGAGCAGCTTCCGCTCCGAGAAGGTTTCATGCACGATACAGCTCCCCTGCCAAAGCACCAGGTCGCGCCCCGTCTGCGCCATCACGTAGCGACCTAAGTTTTGATCCGGGGCAAAAATAATCGGCTGGTCGCCGGGAATTTGCTGCACAATATCCACGGCATTTGAGCTGGTGCAGATAATGTCGCTCATGGCCTTGATCTCGGCGGTACAGTTAATGTACGAGATCACGAGATGATCGGGGTGGGCTGCCTTGAAGGCTGCAAACTCAGCAGGTGGGCAGCTATCGGCCAGGGAACAGCCCGCATCCAGGTCAGGAATCAGGACGAGCTTGTCGGGGTTGAGGATCTTGGCGGTTTCAGCCATGAAGTGAACGCCAGCAAATAGAATGACATCGGCGTTGGTGGCAGCGGCCTGTCGGGATAGGCCGAGGGAATCGCCAATGTAGTCCGCAATATCTTGCACCTCAGATTCCTGGTAGTAGTGGGCCAGGATCACGGCATTGAGGTCTTGTTTGAGCTGTTGAATCGCCGACTCAAGCTGCAAGGGTATCTGGCGGTCGGGTGTGGAGACAGGGGCAGCAGTAAACACGGGCAGGATCTCACCTAGGATGACTGCCGAGAGGACAGCCTGTTTCTTGAATTATAGTTGAAATTACCAAAATTATTGAATGCCCCTCGGATCTTCCCCGGCGGGTTGGGGTGGTTCCTTGGGCTTGGCGATCGCCCTGGTGATCCCCGCCTTGGAAACCCCTAGGAGCATGGGTGCAGCAGCCTTGAGGCGATCGCCGTCAACCGCAGGAGTGCTAGGCAATGCTTCAAGCCGCAGACCCTGACGGAGGATCCGTCTGCTGAGCAATCATCTGCCATTCTTCCAAGAGCGCGGGCGGGATCGTCAGAACTTGGGGTTCACCAAAGGTTGTGGGAATTTGAAGCTGGACGGGTAGGGTCGCGGAGATCTGCCCGAGGATCGCCATCAGGTCATACTGCCCCACATGGGACTCCAAGGGCCTTGGGGTCTGAGCTTCGGCGGCAATTTGATCGGACGTGTCAGCCGCAGTGAGGATGGTTCCCAGTGCAGTGCGCAAGCGCAGGGGCTGGGTGCGTGCCAGATTGACCACTCCCGGAAACCCCACCAACCGCAGCTGCAACGTGACCTCAC
>CAZXWR010000396.1:0-3492 GCA_964644325.1 uncultured bacterium | reverse complement strand
GAACACGAACATGAAGTTGAAGGTACCCGCGATGCCTAGGGGCATCCCGTCAGAGAAGGAACCCTGACCAATCGGGTAGATCAAGAACACAGAGGTTGCTGCGGCTAACGGCGCAGAGTATGCAACACAGATCCAGGGGCGCATACCGAGGCGGTAGGACAGTTCCCACTGGCGACCCATGTAACAGGCACAGCCAATCAAGAAGTGGAATACAACCAGCTGGTAAGGGCCACCGTTGTACAGCCACTCATCAAGGGAAGCCGCTTCCCAAATCGGGTAGAAGTGCAGACCAATGGCGTTAGAAGAAGGAACAACAGCACCAGAGATGATGTTGTTGCCAAACAGGAGTGAGCCAGCAACGGGCTCACGGATGCCGTCAATGTCAACGGGAGGGGCAGCGATGAAGGCAACAATGAAGCAAGTTACGGCAGCCAGCAGGGTCGGAATCATGAGAACTCCGAACCAGCCAATGTACAGCCGATTCTCTGTGCTGGTGACCCAGTTACAGAAACGCTGCCATGCACTGCCACCTTCACGTCTTTGTAAGGTAGTTGTCATAGTTATTGATGAATGAATTGCAACAAATGGTTATGGATACGGAGAAAACAGCCACTATTCAATGACCGAACATTAAATAGTGTTACTGACAAAAAACAGGGACACCATAGCTAATATTCAATGCACTAGGCTGAATTCTCTACTAATACTCTAGAAGTGAATTTAAGCCGATTGGCAAATAGTTGACATTAGTAAATTTTACTTAACATAAATAAATTATTGCGCCAAAAGCATGCATCTTGGCTTGGGCTTCCATGAACCTCGATGCCTTGCCGCCTCAATGGGTAGCAAGACTGGAAATGGGCATGCCTGACATACCCGACCAAATAAGTCGGATATGTTTGACGGGGGGTGGGCTGCGTGTTAGCATCAGTCGAAAGTAATACAGACCTCCCATCTGTAACGCAAGGTAAGGACGCAATCCCAATGACTCACGTTACTTCCACCCTAGATAAAGCGGCCTGCTTCACTGGGCTCAAGTGTAAAGAGTGTGGTGAAGAGTATGAGCCGAAGGCCATTCACGTCTGTGAGTACTGCTTCGGCCCCCTAGAGGTGAAGTACGACTTCAGCACTTTGCGAGGCAAGATTACACGGCAGGATATTCAGGCTGGCCCCAATTCCATCTGGCGCTATCGTCAGTTTTTACCTGTGGAATCCCAGGAGCCAATTGATGTGGGCACAGGCATGACGCCTTTGCTTCAGGCCAATCGTCTGGCACGGCAGCTGGGGCTTAAGCACCTTTACATCAAAAATGATGCCGTGAATATGCCGACCCTGAGCTTTAAGGATCGGGTGGTTTCAGTGGCCCTGAGTCGGGCGCGGGAATTGGGGTTTTCGACGGTTTCCTGTGCCAGTACGGGAAATCTGGCTAACTCTACAGCGGCGATCGCTGCACGGGCTGGGTTAGACTGCTGTGTTTTCATTCCAGCGGATTTGGAAGCGGGCAAGATCATGGGAACCTTGATCTACTCGCCCACGGTGATGGCAGTGGAAGGGAACTATGACCAAGTGAACCGTCTTTGCTCTGAAGTGGCGAATACCCAGGGCTGGGGCTTCGTGAATATTAATTTGCGTCCTTATTATTCCGAAGGCTCCAAGACATTGGGGTACGAAGTTGCCGAGCAGCTTGGCTGGGAATTGCCGGATCATATTGTGGCACCGCTGGCTTCTGGTTCTTTGTTCACCAAGATCTATAAGGGCTTCCGCGAGTTTGTGGATGTGGGGTTGGTCGCAGATAAGAGCGTTCGGTTTAGTGGCGCTCAGGCTGACGGTTGCTCACCCATTGCCCAAGCCTTTAAAGAAGGCCGTGATTTCGTGAATCCGGTGAAGCCCAACACCATCGCTAAGTCGATTGCGATTGGTAACCCAGCGGATGGCGTCTACGCCCTTGATATCGCCCGTAAGACCAACGGCAATATTGAATCGGTGACGGATGCTGAGATTGTGGCCGGGATGAAGCTGTTGGCAGAAACCGAGGGGATCTTCACGGAAACAGCCGGGGGCACGACCATTGCGGTACTGAAGAAGCTTGTGGAAGCGGGCAAAATCAATCCGGATGAAAAGACGGTTGTCTATATTACCGGCAATGGTCTGAAGACCATGGAAGCCGTACAGGAGCATATTGGTGAACCCCTGACCATTGAGCCGAAGCTAGATAGCTTTGAGCGGGCTTGGGAACGGGCTCAAACCTTGGAACGATTGGAATGGCAGCCTGTGCTGGTTTAAGGTTGATGGACTGGGCCCCAGGTGGATCTGCACAGGTATCCGGCGGGGCTGTAGATTCAGGATGTATTTTTAACGCTGGCTTGATAAGGAAAGACTGCATCTATGGCTGTTAAGGTTTTAATTCCAACTCCCCTGCAAAAGCTCACCCATGATCAGGCGACTTTGGAATGTGAAGCAACGTCTGTGGCTGATTTGCTTGAGTCTCTCGAGCAAAGCTGCCCGGGGATTAAGGGTCGGCTCTGTGATGATCAGGGTGAACTGCGCCGCTTCGTCAATTTCTATGTCAATAATGAAGACATCCGCTTTTTGGAGGGGAAGAGTACTTCCTTGCAGGACGGAGATGAAGTGAGCATTATCCCGGCGATCGCCGGGGGTTGAGCGTGGAGTAGTCAGTTCCCATGACCGAAGAGAATAAACCCCAAGCGGCAGGCGCTGAGGCAAAACCAGCTCAGGCAAAACCAGCTGAGGCAAAAGCCGCAAAGCCTGCGGCTAATAAAGCCAAGGCCAAAAAAGAAGCCGTTGAAGATAAGCCGTTTTCAGATTTCATTGCCCAGGACTATTTGCCAGCACTGGAGAAGGCTTTTGCGGATGCTCAGATTTTTGATCTGAAGCTATCTTTTGCAGATAAGCAGGTTTCAGGACAGTGGCAGACCGGAAAACGGCAGTTCACGGTGTATTTCCCAGAGGAAGATATTAAGGCGCAGCGGGCCTTTTCGTGCGCAACTGGCGGGCGATCGCCCAGTACGATTGAGCCCTTTTTGATCGATGAGCGTAAAATTACGCTGGATCTTTTGGTGTTTGGCGTGATGCAGCGCCTGAACGCCCAGAAATGGCTCGGCAATAATTAATGCCCAGACTCGTCTAACGTTAGCTGTGGCTAAGGAGTAGCGCGTTCCCAGAGACGACCAATTTCCTGGAGCGTTTCTACATCTGGGGACTCAATGACTTGAGCTGCGGGCTGTGTTTTTGCGCCCGGTATTTTCTGCTGCCAGGGGCTTTGGGGCACGCTTTCGATTTTGACAGCGCTGTTGATGGGGCGAAATCCATACTTCACCAGCAATTCCTGAGACTCCGGGGTTTGTAAGAACTCAATGAATGTAGCCGCAGCCTTGGCCCGCTTCGCGTCCACATTCCGCTGCACGATCGCAGCGGTCGCCTGGGTTTCGACGGTCGGGTTAATCTCGTAGATCTGGTAGGGCTTACCCTGGC
>CAZXWR010000395.1:0-3513 GCA_964644325.1 uncultured bacterium | reverse complement strand
AACCCAGACGCAACCCCGGCATACTGAAAAACTTAGTCAGCGATCGCAGAATCACTAGGTTGGGATGGTGCGGCAAATCAGCAATCAGGCTGGCTTCATCTTCTGGGGGTAAAAATTCCATGAAGGCTTCATCAACAGCCACCAAACCATACTGATCCACTAAAGGCAGTAGATTCGCCTTGGGTAGACACTGCCCGGTGGGATTATGAGGGGAGTTCAGCAGCACCCCCTGAAGCGCTGCCTGTTTATTCTGGGCAATTCCGTCACAAGCCTCTTGGAATGACTGGTCTAAGCGTTCCTGTATCGAACTCAGGCGCGCACCTTCAGCCAGCATCGGCAGTGAAATAGGGTGGCAGCAGCAATCAACCCCAAAGGACTTCAGGGCGCGATGATAGTCGCTGAAGGCAGGGGTGAGCAGATGGGTTTGGCGATAAGCGGCAAAGTCACGGCCCAGCCAAGTGAGCAGTTCAGCGGCCCCATTGCCAACCAGCACCCAATCTGGCGGTACCTGGTGGAACGCGGCGATCGCCTGACGCAAGGGTTGGGCCTGGGGAGTCGGGTAGGCTTGAATCGCCGCTAAATGGGCTTGAATCGCATCTAAAACCGACTGCGGTGGCCCCAGCGGATTGATACTGGCCGAAAAGTCGAGCAGAGATCCTGGAGGACAATCGGCAAGGGCAGCTGCCCAAACCAGATTGCCTCCATGTTGCGGTCGCGGTGCAGACAAGGGGATGTCCAGTGAAATAGGTACTGCTCTACTTTAGGAGGACACCTTTTCCTTGAACAACTTACCCGCTGAGAAAGCAGGCACTTTGGTTGCGGGAATTTTCATCTTGGCCCCGGTTTTGGGATTGCGACCCTCGCGGGCCTTCCGCTGCCGAGACTCAAAGGAACCGAACCCTACCAGCGTCACCTTCTCCCCCGAGGAGACCGCCTCCACAATGGTTTCAATCGCGGCACTCAAGACCGTATCCGCTTGCTTTTTGGTGACGTCAGCCTTCTCGGCGATCGCATCCACCAGTTCTCCCTTATTCATACATAAACTCCTCTGTGTAAATTTGTTTTGGTGTCATCATTCACCGCGACAGAGTTCTAAAAATGCTTCATTGATCCAGAAGTTTAAGATTGAATCTGAAGTAAGAGAAGCCAGAACCCTGATCAGCAGTAAATTTCAATGGCTTATTCTAATGGTTATTCGCTAAATATAAAACACCAAAAGCAACAAAATATCGGCATTTCAAGATTTTTACACGCCTATACTCTAAGCCACCTGCGCAATCTATTGGACTATATGGCAATGGCGATCGCCAGAATGCCTTCCTCGTCTTACTTTTAGGCGATTCTTAAATCCATACAGACTCTGAGAACCAAGCTTTCTAGATGCATCCCACATGACTGCAACGTCAGATTTCTCCTCAATCTGCTTGTTGCAAACATGAAGATAATTGAAGAAAAGATACACAAAGTAGTTTTAATTTTCCCTTTGCACATCAATAGCATCATTTTTAGCGTTGAGTCGTTTCTGGCTAAACTGGCGGTACTGAATTAGGCATACCACAGAAAAAATGATGGACAGGCACACTAAGAAAAACGTCCAAGAAGATTAATGATGATCTTCTTGGACGCTCTATAACGCTAAATTGATTGAGCGATCAGTGATTCAGGAGACTTAGCGATTCAGGAGGCTTTGCGCATCAGGACTAGGAGCATACTGGTACCCCGTCGTTGCCTGATCCGAATCATCCATAACCTGTGGCGTCACAATTACCACCAGTTCGCGACGAGACTTCTCACCACTTTCACGACGGAAAAGGCGACCCAGGATGGGAATATCACCTAGAATGGGCACCTTACTGACTGTTGTCCGATCAGTATCCTGAATAATGCCGCTAAGGATCAAGGTTTGGCCATCCCGGAGCCGAATTTTGCCTGTTTCTAGGCGACGCTGACTGAGTAGGGTTCCAGTAGTTCCTTCCTCAACACCTGGGAAAACAAAGTTGAAGGTTGAAATTGGAGCACTTACCTCGGGTGAGACATTGAGGGTAACAAAACCGTTGTCATCTACTCGATCGACGGTCACGTTGAAAATGACGCCTGCCTGCCGAATAATCGGTTTGACGCTGACAGCTTGTGTAACCCCACCAGATGGAGAGGCCGATTCATTCGTTGTACTTTCCAGTCCGGAGAAAATTTCTTCGGTCAAGTTAACTTGGGCAGAACTTCCTTCCTGGATAATTAAGGTCGGGTTTGTCAAAATCTTGGCATCATCATTCCGAATCGAAGCGAAAAGATTACCCAACACAGCATTTGCAACGGTTGTGATACCGCCAGTAAAAGGACTGGCTCCGCCAGCACCAAAGACAAAGCCTAAGCCACTTGCAGGGTTATCTAATCCGTTAATGGGTCTAAATCCGACACCTAATGAATCATTCGCTCGGAATTGTAAATCAGAGCCAAATTCTTTATTTTTGCCCAAATTAATGTCAATCATTTTGACGTTAACCGCCACCTGTCGCTTGCGAATATCTAGTTGCTTCAGCAGGCTGGTGGCAATCTCCACCTTGCGCGGCGTGCCAATGAGGGTCACGGAGTTGATCCGGGCATCGGCAACAACCTCAAGCCCCTTGAGCAGAGTAGAGGCCGCTACTTCTTCACCAGTCCCACCATTATTAGCTCCGTAGGACTCTAGAACTTCCTTAGCGCCTTTTTCACTAAAGGACTCTACCAAACGGCTCAAACGACCCAGGGTTGAAAGTGACGCCGACGTGTTGCTGCCGGTAATTGAAGAGGACGCTGAGTCTCCATCCGCCGTGATCGAAGCCTGAGCCCCGCTCGTGGATCCCCCAACTTGAGAAGTATTGACAATCGCGTTTGTAAAGCTGGTTTTAGCCGTTGCCCTGAGCTGATTCAGGCGGATGCTACGAATGATGCGATTTTTGGCATCTCCAGGCAGTTCTTTACCCACAAAAATGGTATTACCAACCTTGTTGGCGTCCAGGCCAGACAGCCGCAAAACGTAGTTGAATACATCCTGCACTGATTCATTCTCAATATCCAGCGAAATTGTGCTTTCACTGCTGGCATCATCACCAGTGGCACCAGCGCTATCGCCTTCAGCAAAGGCCACGTTCACACCAGCGGCCCGTCCCAACAAAGTCAGTACCTCGCGAACCGGGGCATTGCGCAACAGTAGTTTCGGAATAATTTGGCCGCTGCCCAAGTCGATGATGTCTGGCTCGGCATTGATCGTACCGACCGCCATATCACCGACAGGTGGCGCAACGGGTCGGCGCTGGAGCGGTGGCGTTGCATTGGGGAAAGCACCACTGGGCGGTTGGGCGGAGGTGGCTGCCCCTGTTTCTAGCCCATCAGCCGCATTAAACCGGAGCGCTAAAATTCCCTGGGATTCATCGCCACGCACCGTATTGCTAATGGGTGCAGCATTGGTACCCGTTACGGTAATGCGCACGGTGCTGCTATTGAGCTGGCGCACTTCAACAGAGGTAATGCCAG
>CAZXWR010000394.1:0-3520 GCA_964644325.1 uncultured bacterium | reverse complement strand
AGCTCATCCTGAGCGCCAGTCCAGATGTGCTGAACCACAACACCGAAACCGTACCGCGCCTCTACCGCCGCGTGCGACCCCAAGGCGACTATGCGCGCACCCTGGAATTACTGCGGCGATCGCGCCGGATTGCACCGTGGGTTTACACGAAGTCAGGGATTATGGTGGGTCTGGGTGAAACAGAAGCGGAAATTTACCAGGTCATGCAGGATTTGCGCCAAGTAGACTGCGATATTTTGACCATTGGCCAATACCTCCAGCCCACGCCAAAACACCTCCCCGTGCAAGCCTTTGTGACACCTGAAACCTTTGCCCAGTGGGCACAGCAGGGCACTGATCTGGGTTATCTACAGGTGGTCTCTACGCCCTTAACCCGCAGCTCTTACCATGCCGAAGAAGTGCGCCAGCTCATGGAGCGCTACCCCCGCGCCAAACCCCAGCCCGCGATCGCGGCTGAGTCCGTCGCCCCAGCTTAGCACCAACCCTCGCCTCAAAACAGCCTGAGCCATCCCCTGTCTGGGCTTCGAACTATCGAGTGATGTCCCAGGCTGGCGCTGGCTCCGTGGCGGTCGAAACCTTTTTTGAACCTTGGCGTCAAGGCTGAGGCACAGTTCGGTACAGCAGAGTTCCCGAACCAGGAATGACCAAGAGCTTGGAGTAGAGGCACCAAATCTCAAATTGCCCCTAGCCCTTGCAGCGCAACCCCTAGACCTTGCCTTTGTAAAAAAAGATTGCAAAATATTGCAAAGATTGCTAGCGTATGCACGAGGATAAATTAGGCAGTCCCATTCCAGTTCCAATCTTTGGGAGATTCGCCTCATGTGTACGAGACTTGATGCCGTTTTGAATCCAGCGCGTTCCGATGCGGGCCGTTTGCACCGGGGCCTGCTCTAACGCAGCAAGCAGGACAGCCGACTCACTCCTCAACCTCTGACGGTTTTTGTCCTGCTGCGATTTGTTTTCAACTCTCAATCTTTAATCCTGGCAAGGGTCAGCACCTTTAGCGTCCCTTTGCCCATCTCCAGTCCTGTTCTCGCTGTCGCGCTCGCCAGCGACCGCTATTGCCAATTGGTTCATTCCCTGCACAAGCTGCTGATTGGCGTTCATCATTCTTGACTGATCCTGTTGTAGCAACTGACTCTGACGGAGCCGCGCGGCAATTGGATTGAAGGTGTGCGCCCAGCAGGCTCACTCGATGGAGTTTGTGATCATGATATTGAATGGAAAAACCGCACTGGTTACCGGTGCTTCCCGCG
The DNA here is from genome assembly GCA_964644325.1 of uncultured bacterium. Taxonomy (GTDB): domain Bacteria; phylum Cyanobacteriota; class Cyanobacteriia; order Thermosynechococcales; family Thermosynechococcaceae; genus CAZXWR01. Next base: position 2,264 of record CAZXWR010000394.1, on the reverse strand, counting down.
GCATTGGTCGGGCGATCGCCCTAGAATTGGCCCGCCAGGGAATGGGGCGGCTGGTGCTGGTCGGTCGGGATCATGAGCGCCTCAAGGCCGTTGCGACTGAGGTTGCAGCCTTAGGTGCCGAGGCCATCCCGCTGGCTTTGGATCTCACCGATCCGGTGGCGGTGAATATTGCCATTGCTCAAGTTTGGAAGCAGGCTGGCCCCATTTACCTGCTGGTCAACTGTGCTGGGGTGGCCCACCAAACGGCATTCCTGAATGCCAAACTGCCTGAAGTCAAAGCTGAAATTGACACCAACCTGATGGGTCTGTACAGCATTACGCGACTGCTGGCACGGCGCATGGCACGGCGGCAGGCGGGACACATCGTGAATGTTTCAAGTTTAATGGGAAAAATTCCGGCTCCCACGATGGCTACTTACTCGGCCACCAAGTTTGCCATTGTCGGCTTTACCCAAGCCCTCCGCCATGAACTGGCTCCCTACAACGTGCAGGTCAGCGCGCTGCTCCCGTCCCTAACCACCACTGATATGGTGCGATCGCTGCGCAAATTTCGCTGGGTCATCCCCAGCACCCCGGAACAGGTCGCCCAGAAGCTGGTGATCGGGCTCCAGCACGACCGCTCAGAAATCCTGGTGGGCTGGCAAAGTTACCTGGCTATTTGGCTCCTGCGTCTGATGCCCGGTCTTTCAGAACAGTTGATCCGTCAGGCGGCTCCAACGGCCTATCCTGGACGGCCCTTCAGAGGCATTCCAGACTACGTCGGGCGTGTCTTAGCCGGCGCCTTCCAGTCCTAGCTCGGCCCTGGCTTGGAGAACTCGGCCCTCTTGTTCCCAGGCAGCTGCCATTCATCGCAAATGCGGGCCACGATGGCAGTGGGCGATTGATCCACCGTGAAGGTTAGCGCCCCTTGGGGCGGCTCTAGCAGCTCTAGCTGACTCTCCAGTAGGCTGGCTGGCATAAAGTGCTGGGGTCTAGCGGTCAGCCGATCGCGGAGCTGTGTTAGCTGCCCCGTCAGGTGGACAAACTTTACCCCGCTACTGCCGCCCTGGAGAATTTGCCGATACTCCTCGGTCAACGCAGAGCAGGCAATCACCGCAGATTGTTGCGATCGCCTTAAATCCTGAATCAGTTTGGCCAGCCGCTGTAGCCAAGGTAAGCGATCGGCATCGGTGAGCGGATTGCCTTGAGCCATCTTGGTGATATTGGCCGCTGGGTGATACTGATCGCCCTCAAAAAACGGCCAGCCCAGGGTCTGGGCCAAGCATAGGCCCACTGTCGTTTTACCGGAGCCAGAGACCCCCATCACTACAATGATCATGTCCTGACCCGTCGCGTCCCGAAATCTCGCACCCTGCCGATCCTGTCCGATAAGCTTATGGGGCGATCGCCGCCGCTCTCAAAAAACCCGTAAAAAAATGGTAAGGAGCACTGTCTACCCCAGAGCCATGGGTCTTTGCACCCACAGCAGCCTTGATTCCAGACCTGTTCTGTTTTGAGGCCCCGCCTCTGCTTGACAAAGGGCGATCGCCAAAATCCAGTCGGCTTGAAATGACAGGCTCCTTCCATGACGATGTACTGAATCCACTTTAAGGCGCGAATCCTGAACCCCACCGATTTAGCGTAGAAACTTAATGCTGCTTGCCAGTTCGTTACAGAGGGCCAAGTTTTCTTTAAGGAAGGTCAGCCCTACCCTAGCTAGATCAGGGTTCTGTTCAGCTTGCGCCAGCCCTTGTCTACACTGAAAACAGTCCTTCTGGATGCACCCATGCTGGAATTACACTGCCATACCACCTGCTCAGACGGATCCCTCAGCCCCACTCAACTGGTGGCGACCGCCGCCCAGGTCGGCGTCAAAGCCCTCGCCATCACCGACCACGATACGGTCGCTGGCTGGGATGAGGCGATCGCCGCTGCCATCCCCTACGGCCTGGAGATTGTCCCTGGCATTGAACTCAGTACGGTGCATGGAGGGCGATCGCTGCATATCCTGGGGTTTTATCCCCAGCGCGAGCGACTCCTTGGCCCCCTCACCGAACGCGTGGAGGGCCGCAAACGCCGAGCACAAGCCATGGTCGAGCGACTGGCGGCCCTCGGCTATCCGATCACGCTGAATCAGCTCAGCGCTAACACTGCACCGGGCCGCCCCCATATTGCCGCAGCCCTTTACCAGGCGGGCCATGTCAGCTCAATCCAGGAGGCGTTCCAGCGGTTTTTAGGCGAGGGCCAGCCCGCCTACGTCCCCTACGAAAAATTCACGATTACCG
>CAZXWR010000393.1:0-3580 GCA_964644325.1 uncultured bacterium | reverse complement strand
TGCTGCCGTTCTGCGGGATGGTGATTTATTTTTCGTGGGATGCGATCGCCGCATCCTGGAGCATCCGCGAAATGTCACCGGATCCCGGTGGCCTGCCCCGCTATCCCATCAAGGCTATGATCATTATCTGCTTTATCCTCCTCATGGGGCAAGGGGTTTCGGAGGCCATAAAAAACTGGGCCATCTTACAGACAAACCCGCAACGTCGCGATAGAGGCGAAGAAGGCTGATGCTGGATTTTGATTGGCTTGGCTTGGGGATGTTCGCAGTGGCCTTAGCTTGCCTCAGTTTGGGCTATCCGGTAGCGTTTTCTTTGGGGGGCGTTGCCCTACTGTTTGCTGGCATAGGCGTTGGGCTCGATATTTTTGACCCGGCCTTCCTAACGGCCATGCCCCAGCGCATTTTTGGCACGATGTCGAACTACACGCTGCTGGCGATTCCTTACTTTATTTTTATGGGGTCGATCCTGGAGCGTTCGGGGCTGGCCGAGAAGCTACTGGAAACCATTGGCCTGCTGTTTGGGCCGCTGCGGGGGGGGCTAGCGCTGGCTGTGGTGCTGGTCGGGGCGCTGCTAGCCGCAACCACTGGGGTGGTGGCAGCGACGGTGGTGGCGATGGGGCTCATTTCCCTGCCGATCATGCTGCGCTACAACTATGACCAGCGCTTGGCGACGGGGGTGATTGCCGCTTCAGGCACCCTGGGTCAAATCATTCCGCCGAGTGTGGTGCTGGTGGTGCTAGGTGACCAGCTGGGGGTCTCGGTGGGCGATCTGTTTCTAGGCTCCCTGATTCCGGGATTAGTGATCACAGCAGGATATGTGATCCATGTTGGGTTGACCGCGCTCCTGAAGCCGGATGCGGCTCCAGCCATTCCCATAGCCATTCGCCAGGTGGAAGGGAAAAACCTGGGCTTGCGCGTGGTTAAGGTGATGATTCCGCCTCTGGTGCTGATTTTGCTGGTGCTGGGCAGTATTTTTTGGGGCTATGCGACGCCCACAGAAGCTGGGGCACTGGGGGCGCTGGGGGCGGTGTTGCTCGCGGCAGCTAACCGCCAGTGCAGTGGACAGATGCTCGCGGCGGCTTCGGATGCAACCCTACGCATCACCAGTATGGTGATGATGATTCTGCTGGGCTCTACGGCCTTTAGCCTCGTGTTTCGAGGCCTCAATGGCGATCGCCTGATGTTTGACCTGTTGGCAAACCTGCCGGGGGGACAGTTCGGGTTTCTCACGGTCAGTATGCTGACCGTGTTTGTGCTGGGCTTTTTTATAGACTTCTTTGAAATTGCCTTTATCGTGATTCCCTTGTTTACCCCGGTCGCTGAACACTTGGGGATGGATCTGGTGTGGTTTGGCGTTTTGTTAGGGACTAACCTGCAAACCTCGTTTCTAACGCCGCCCTTCGGGTTTGCCCTATTTTATCTGCGGGGGGTTGCCCCCCCAGAGGTAAAAACCCAGTCCATCTATCAGGGGGTCATTCCGTTTATTTTGATTCAGCTGATGGTGTTGCTCCTGCTGATCGTTTTTCCGGGCATTGTGAGCTTTTTACCCAGCTTGCAAACTACGATCTAGGGCTCATGGCAAAGCTGCTGTAGCTCAGTTCATTCACGCGGTTCCAGGCAATTATTTCTTCCCGGAAGGCTTTCCAGCCCTCATAAACCGACTTAAACGTGGCATCTTTGCTGGCATTTTCTTCGTACAGGTCAAAGGAGGCTTTTTCCGCAGCCTGTAAAATCTCCGGACTGTAGGCCGTGAGCTGGGTGCCCCCCTCCTGTAAGCGCTTGAGGGCCTGACGATTTAGGGCATCGTACTGGGCTAGCATGTTCAGATTGGCTTCATAGCTGGCGGTGCGAAAGGCGTCTTGATACTCCTGGGGTAGCTTATCCCAGGCACTCTGGTTCACCTGAACTTCTAGGGTTGGCCCCGGTTCCCACCAGCCCGGATAGTAGTAATACTGCGCTGCTTTGTGGAGACCTAGCTTTTCGTCATCGTAGGGGCCGACCCACTCAGCGGCGTCAATGGCATTGCGGTCGAGGGCTAAAAAGATTTCGCCCCCTGGCAGCACCTGCACATTCACCCCCAGTCGGGTCATAACTTCGCCCCCCAGACCCGGAATCCGCATCTTTAAGCCCTTGAGGTCGCTGAGTCCTTTGATTTGCTGCTTGAACCAGCCCCCCATCTGAGCACCGGTGTTGCCTGCGGGGAAGCTCAGTACCCCAAAGTCGGCGTAGAGCTTGGCCATAGCTTCGAGGCCACCCCCGTGGTAGAGCCAAGCATTTTGCTGCTGGGCCGTCAGGCCAAAGGGGACTGAAGTGCCAAACCCGAGGGCCGGATTTTTACCGACGTAGTAGTAGCTGGCGGTGTGGCCACATTCAACGGTGCCCCCCTGGACGGCATCCAGCACCTGAAGCCCTGGCACAATTTCGCCTGCCGCGAAGGGGGTAATCGTAAATCGCCCACCCGTGATGGCTTCTACCCGCCGACAAAGGGTATCGGCCCCGCCAAAAATAGTCTCAAGGGATTTGGGCCAGCTGGTTGCCATCCGCCACCGCACACGGGGCTGGGCACCGCCAGCGGCTGTCTCGCCACTCCGACGACAGGCAACGAGAGCAGTACTGGCTGCGGCCCCCGCGATCGCCTGCTGCAAAAACTGTTTTCGTTTCACGCTGCACAATCCTCAGGTGGGGGTAGGAGCGCCCATATCAGCGCCCGATTACCCATGTTTATATCTGCATCTCCTCTCATATCCTGCGACCTGTCGTCAAGCGAATGTCCCGGTGACGCTGCTGCCAGAGGTGTCTGGAGCTAGGGGTGTCTGGATTTTTCCCAAGGCCCTGAGATGGGTTGACCGATGCACGCTACCGGGTTGAGTCTGGCGGCACTTCTGCGATCGCGTCTAAATTCAGCCAGTCAGCGACGGGGGGTGGCTGCTGCGCTGGATGGCGATCGCAGTAACTCACGAAGGGGCACAGGTGGTTTTCGGCGACACAGTGGCCAGCGCTCATGGGCGCTTGGGGAAAAGGCTGTTGGCGATCGCGCCAGGCCGTTAGCCACTGGTCTAGGGACTGGATGAGGGCCTGAATGTGCTGCTGGGTTTGCTGATACTGAGCGGTTGAGTAGGGGAACGTGAGGGCGTGGGGTTCCCCGGTGACGAACCAGTAGGTGAGGGTAATGTCCTCCGGTCGATAGCGACCCGTTGCCGCCAGGATAAAGGGATAGAGACGACTCTGCCACCGCTGCTGGAGCTGAGTCGGGTTGAGGGGACGGGCATAGGTTTTCCAGTCCACAATTTGGGCTTGGGCTGGGCCTTGAATGAGCAGGTCAAAGACCGCCGTGAGTACCCCACCGCCCACCGCGAGGGTGTACGAAACCTCACTCAGGCGATCGCCCTGAATCAGGGGCGGCGGATGCTGAGCAAAGGCCTGAAACCAGGTTTGGAGGGCGGCATCCTGCGCCAGGAGCGGCTGAATATCCAGGTCTAGCGCCTGCTGCTGCATCAGCTGGTGAAACTGCTGCCCCTGCTGCTGACGCTCAGTGGCAGCGGCGAGCTGGGGTAACGAAAGCTGATCCACAAACTGATAC
>CAZXWR010000392.1:0-3608 GCA_964644325.1 uncultured bacterium | reverse complement strand
CCCTCTTCTCCTCCCTCCTCCAACGTGCCTTTCGCGGTGAACTTTAACGGAAAGGAAAAATCCAATACTCTCCAAAAGTCATGAACCCGCAAATCACCAACACCCTCAATCAAGTTAAACAACATTTGCTTGCAGAGTATCGGGATCAACTTCAGTCCCTGATCTTATTTGGATCGCAGGCTCGCAACGACGCCCGACCCGACTCAGACATTGACTTGCTCGTAATCCTCAAGACCCCAGTTAATCCAGTTCAAGAAATTAAAAAGAACAGCGCCTGGATTTCAGACCTGTGCCTAGAAACCGATCTACTGATCAACTGTGTTTATCTCTCCGAACGTAACTGTCCCTGGCATCTGACGAAGATTGGTTGTTTCAGCCATTTCAGGTCTAAAGACCGCTCAAAGTAGAAGCTGAAACCCTATTAAACTCGTTGAACACTAAGCTCAATATGAGTTCCAGGGACGGTTACCTCCGAACAACAGTTTCAAACGCAGGATACCCCCCTCATTAGCAACGTGAGAAAGGAGGGAATTCTAGTGTGAATGCCATTACATTTGATATTCAAGCACAGGAGATCGTGACATGGTTGCCCTAAATACGACCCTTCAGGAAAAAGTCATCCAAGCCCTACAGAACTATCTTGAATTTCTCGGAGGCGATCCAACCACCCAATGCCAACTTGTATGCGATCGAGAGAATCATCATTATCTGCTGATCGAGACAGGCTGGCAAAACGGCCAACGCATCTACGGCACCCTCATCCATATCGATATCATCGACGAAAAAATCTGGATTCAACAAGACGGGACTGAAGCCGGAATTGCCAACGAACTTATACAGCTAGGCATTTCTCCCCAGCAAATTGTCCTCGGCTTCAAATCTCCCGAACGACGCAAGATCACAGACTTTGCCATCTCATGAACAGCGCTGATTGGGTGACTAACGAAGCCTATCTCGCTCTAGAAGAAAAAAGCGAGATTAAACATGAATTTTTCGACGGCCAAATTTATGCGATGGCCGAAACCACCGACGACCATAACACCCTGGTGGGCAACCTCTACACGCTCCTCCGGAACCATCTCCAGGGCCAACCCTGTCGCACCTACTTCACCGATATCAAAATTAGACTAGAGCAGCGAAACCGCTTCTACTACCCCGATCTGTTCGTCACCTGCGACCTCCGCGATCGCCAAACCTCAACCTATAAGCAATACCCCAAACTAATTATCGAAGTCCTCTCCGACTCCACCGAAGCCTTTGACCGGGGCGATAAATTCAACGACTACCAAACCCTCCCCAGCCTAGAAGAATATTCTCTGATCAACACAAAACAGCAGCGGATTGAAACCTTTCGCCGCCAGCCCAATGGTCTCTGGCTCCTGCAAACCTACACCCCAAAGGCGATCGCCGAGTTTCAAAGCATCAGCTTAAACGCCCCCCTCAGCGACATCTATGAAGACATCAACCTGTAACCAGGGCAAAATAGTTGCAGAAGCCCCCTAAACCCCCGCCTCCGGTCTAATGCCCTCAAACTTCGACTTTCTTAAAACGCGGTTTCCCCAGCTCTACACCCATGCAAGCCAAGTCGAAACCCTGGCCTACACCGCCCCCCGTGGCAGCTGCTTCTACGCCCGCTTCACCCTAGAGCAAGCCGTCTACTGGCTCTACGACAACGACCCCTACCTGCGGCTCCCCTACGACAACCCCAGCGACAACTCCCTCGGAGCCCTCATCCACGAACAAACATTCAAAGACAACCTTTCCCCCGGCCTCTTCCCCAAGATCCGCATCATCCACAAAATGGGCAACATCGCCGCCCACGATGCCAATAAAATTACCGAACGCGACTCCCTCCGCCTCACCGAAGAACTGTTTCACTTCCTGTACTGGCTGGCCCGATACTACGCCCCAGACGGTCGATCATTGCCACAGATCCAGTTCGATCGCACCCTCCTCCAACGCCCCGAAACCCAGGTTCCCCTTCCCGGAGGGGCTAGGGGAGGGTCTGACCTCACCCTGCCCCAAATCCAAGAGTTAGAAAAACAGCTCTCCCAAGCCGACGAACTGCGCCGCATCGCCGAAGCCCAAAAGCAACAAACCGCCGAAGAGCTAACCCGCCTCAAAGCCGAACTCGACGCCCTCAAAGCCACCAACGAAGCCGTCAGCGACCCCCATGACTACAACGAAGCCGACACCCGCCACTACCTGATTGACGTTCTCCTGCGAGAATCTTCCTGGCCCATCCACCAGCCCGAATGGACAGAATACGAAGTTGAGGGAATGCCCACCCCAACAGGCAAGGGCTACGTGGACTACGTCCTCTGGGGCGACGACGGCAAACCCCTCGGGCTGGTCGAAGCCAAGCGCACCACCAAAAGCCCAGCCGAAGGAAAACGCCAAGCCGAACTGTACGCCAACTGCCTAGAAGCAAAGTATGGGCAGCGCCCCGTCATCTTTTACACCAACGGCTATGACCATTGGATCTGGGATGACTGCACCTACCCGCCCCGCCAAATCCAAGGATTCCTCAAAAAAGACGAACTCGAGCGCATCATCTTCCGCCGCACCCACCGCAAAAAACTCCACCTCGTCTCCCATACCCCCGAGATCGCTGGACGCATCTACCAAGTTGAAGCCATCAAACGCGTCACCGAAACCTTCGACGACAAGCGCGCCCGAAAATCCCTGCTGGTGATGGCCACAGGCACCGGAAAAACCCGCGTCTCCATCGGCCTTGTAGATGTCCTGCGCCGCGCCAACTGGGCCAAGCGCGTGCTGTTCCTCGCCGACCGGAACGCCCTGCTCACCCAAGCCTTCCGCGCCTTCCAAACCAACCTCCCTTCAGTCATCGCAGTCGATCTGACCCAAAACCGTAACGACGCCTACACCGCCGACGTGGTGCTTTCGACCTATCCCACCCTGTTTAACGCCATTGATAACAGGGATGGAGATGCCCGATTGTTTGGCCCTGGCCACTTTGACCTCCTGATTGTGGACGAAGCCCACCGCAGCATCTACCAAAAATACCAGGCCCTGTTTGAATACTTTGATGCTCTTTTAGTGGGACTCACCGCCACCCCCCGCACCGAAATCCACCGCGACACCTACAAACTCTTTGAGCTAGAGCAAGGCGTTCCCACCTTCGCCTACGAACTCGAAGACGCCATCAAAGACGGCTTCCTCGTCCCGGCACGGGGCATTGATGTGCCCTTTCGCTTCCTACGACGGGGCTTAAAATACGCCGACCTGTCCCCCGCAGAACAGGAAGAATACGAAGCAAAATTCCGCGACGCAGAAACAGGGGAGATTCCCGATGAAGTCAACGCCGCCGCCCTCAACAAATGGCTCTTTAACATCGACACAGTGGATAAAGCCCTGGAAGTGCTGATGGAGCAAGGCTTAAAGGTTGAAGGCGGTGACAAACTTGGCAAAACCATCATCTTCGCCAGAAACCACAACCACGCTGAATTTATCGTCCAGCGCTTTGATGCCAACTACCCCCACTACCACGGCAAATTCGCCCAGGTGATCGACAGCCACGATCGCTACGCTCAAAGCCTCCTCGACGACTTCTCAACCCCCACCAAAGATCCGGCGATCGCTGTATC
>CAZXWR010000391.1:0-3608 GCA_964644325.1 uncultured bacterium | reverse complement strand
CAAAACCCGCCTCAAAATCCACCCATTGTGGCGCTCTTTGCCGACAATAGCTGGCAGTGGCTGGTGGCAGATCAGGGCATCATGCTGGCGGGGGCAGCGGATGCGGTGCGATCGGCGACGGCAGATCCCGATGAACTGCTCTACATTCTGGAGCATAGCCAGAGCCGTGGGCTAGTGGTGGAAAACGCCAAAACGTTAGATCGGTTGGGCGATCGCATCTGGACATTGCCAGTGGAGTGGGTGGTGCTTCTGTCGAACGAACAGCCCGACTTACCCGGTCGCCCCGCCCACATCAAACTACTCACGTTTGACCAACTGCTGGAACGGGGCAACCAGCAACCGCTACAATCCGTCAACACAACTCCAGACACCCTCGCCACGCTGATTTACACCTCTGGCACCACTGGACAACCCAAAGGGGTCATGCTGAGCCACGCCAACTTGATCTATCAACTGGTCGCTTTAACGGCGATTATTCAACCCCTGGTTGGCGATCGCACCCTCAGTATCTTACCCACCTGGCACAGTTTTGGGCGGGTCGGCGAATACTACACGCTCTCTCAGGGCTGCACCCAGGTATATACCAATCGTCGTTATCTCAAGCAAGATCTGCAAACCTATCAGCCCGCCTATGTGGTGGGAGTGCCGCGATTGTGGGAGTCCATCTTCGAAGGGATTCAAAAGTCTTTTCGAGATCGCCCACCTCGAATGCAAGCCTTCATTCAATCGTTTCTGGCGGTCAGCAGTCGCTACATTCAAGCGGTACGTACCTGGAAGCACCGCGATTTGCACAATTTACACCCGACGCGCTCGGCAGTCCTGCGAGCCTGGGCGACCACGCTGTTGCTGGCTCCGCTGCACTACTTGGGGGAACTGTTGCTCTACAAGCGAATGCAGCAAGCCCTGGGTGGCAACGTCAAGCAACTCATCTGTGGCGGCGGTTCCCTGGCTCAGCATTTAGAAGACTTTTTTGAAATGATTGGCATCGAAATTTTGGTCGGTTACGGTCTGACTGAAACCTCTCCTGTACTCAGTGCGCGACGCTACTGGAACAACCTGCGCAAGGCTTCTGGTCAACCCTTAATCCAGACCGAATTTCGGGTTGTCGGTCTAGAAACCCGACAAGCCTTGCCCGCCGGAAAACGCGGCTTAGTCCTGGCAAGAGGTCCCCAAATCATGCAGGGCTATTATCGCAACCCCGAAGCCACCACTAAGGCCATTGATCCCGAAGGCTGGTTTGATACAGGCGATATTGGCTGGCTAGCAGACGATGGCAGCATTATCCTGACCGGCAGAGCCAAGGATACGATCGTCCTCAGCAATGGCGAAAACATTGAGCCACAACCGATCGAAGATGCCTGCTTACGCAGTTCATTTATCGATCAAATTGTTCTGGTTGGGCAAGATCGAAAAGCACTGGGAGCATTGATTGTGCCTAATCTGGAAGCCCTACAAGCCTGGGGATTAGCGCAATCACCTCCGTTGATGATTGGGGAGAATGAAGCGATCGCACCCGACAACCTCATTATCCACAATCTCCTGCGCCAGGAACTCAACCGAGAAGTGCGCGATCGCCCCGGCTACCGTTCCCAGGATGAGATTTCTGCATTTACGCTGTTACCGGAGCCAATGACGATCGAAAATGGTCTGCTCACCCAAACGCTCAAAATTCGCCGCAATGTGGTTGTGGATCGTTACTCTGAGATGATTCAGGGGTTATTTTAGCGTTACTAATAGATATCGCTCTTCAATGACTTCAGCAAGCATCTTTCAACCATTTTACTGGCGTTAGTAACATGACCAGACGACGTATAGGCCGCTTGTCGTCAGTCAGTTCAACCAGATGGACGCCGGGGACAGGGACATTAGACACCTTCCCTATGGGTGAGGGGTAATCGCAATAATTGTGATTTCTGCTTGACCTGGCCCGTACATCCAGAAAACTCTGAAGGCACCTGGCGTTCGATTCTCAACATAGGCTTCAAACACCTCTTCCCCGTTTGGCCCTTGTAAGGAGCTGTACTTATGGGTTTTCAGTCCGGGGTGCCGCAAATTGACCTCCATCAACCCCAGTGTTTTGAGCACCTTCTTGTGTTTCTTGGGATCTTGCTGTTCCAGTTCCTCCAGCGATCGCCGCGCACTGGGGGTAAACTTCAGCTGAAACTTCATTCATCTTCAAGTTCTAGATTGGCATAGGCCGCAAATGAACCCAGCTCCACTGTTTCACCAGAAGCTACTTCTGCGAGTCCCTGACGCACTGACGCGATCGCCTCGGGATTTTCCCATAGCCATAGCTCTCGTTCGGGAACTGCTACCACGGGGTCGAGCAGAATCTGCCCGGCATCATTCACCAGAACCCGGTAACTTTTGCCTTTTCCGATTGACCCAATACTCAACCGCCCACGGCTATCGGGTTGCACAATGTCTTTGACAAGCTGAAAGTCTTCGTTAACCATCCTGGCCACCCGAACTGGAGTGCATTTGTTATCCATAGTGTTGCACAAAAGAGAGGGTAATACCCACATACCCACTCCTTCAATTGCAGATATATGGTCAATATCTGTATTACATTGAAAATGTGGCCTAGAGCTTGGCCGATCGAAACATTTGACCTGTACGGCTTTCAGGCGATCGCGGTTGTTTGCTGCGCTGAAGCGGCAGGCCAAAGGGAGGCGATCGCTTTTAAGGGAGTTCAATACGCTGATCGCTGAGGTGGATTATTGGGGTAAGGAGTTCAGCCAGTCACGAATCCCCTGAGTGTGAGGATGGTCTGGCCCTAGCTTGGCTTCGGCGATCGCTAGGGCTTGGCGATATATGTTTTCCGCTTCTGTATAGCGGGATTGATTTTGATAAAGATTCCCTAAATTCAACAATGTTATTGCTACAGATGGATGCTCCTCCCCCAATACCTTTATTTGTAACTGTCCCTGGCATCTGACGAAGATTGGTTGTTTCAGCCATTTCAGGTCTAAAGACCGCTCAAAGTAGAAGCTGAAACCCTATTAAACTCGTTGAACACTAAGCTCAATATGAGTTCCAGGGACGGTTACCTTTATTTTTATATGTAGTGCTTTTTTATAGCGTGATTCTGCTTTTTCATAATTACCTTTGCGAAAGGAAAGTAATGCCAGATTATTTAAGATAAAAGCAACATTCGGGTGTTCCTCTCCTCCAAGCTTTTTTTGTATTTCAAGTGCCTGTCGATATAGAGAACCCGCTCTATCATACTTACCCATATTCCGATAAAGCTCTGCCAGGTTATTCAAGCTAACGACCACATCTGGGTGTTCTTCTCCCAATAGATCTTTTCTCATCTTCAAAGCTTTTTTAAATAGAGGTTCCGCTTCACTGTAACGGTCTTGGTGATGATATAACTTTGCCCGATTATTCAAGATGGTAGCTTCATACAGGTGCTCTGCTTTCAGTGGATTTTGTAGAATGCTTAAGGCTCGTTTATACAGTCGTTCCGCGTCATCAAATTGGCATTGGGAATCGTATAATAATGCCAGGTTATTCAAGCTAACGACCACATCTGGGTGTTCTTCTCCCAATAGATCTTTTCTCATCTTCAAAGCTTTTTTAAATAGAGGCTCTGCTTCCCTGTAACG
>CAZXWR010000390.1:0-3632 GCA_964644325.1 uncultured bacterium | reverse complement strand
CGGCAAAGGCCTCGAAGTAATAGGACAGCGGCACCTCTGCCTTCCCCGGCATCACCCGCGATCGCACCTCGGGTTCCACCACCTCCAGATGCATCCCTAAGCTATCGACCCCCGCAGCCTGCAAGCGCGCAAACCAGTCAAAATCGTCGGGGGGCTCACACTGGGCCTGGATGGGCAACGCCACAGTGGCTTTGACCGCCTGGGCGCATTCGCAGAGATAGGCCGCCCCGCGATCGCGGGTATTGGGTGTTCCGGTGGTCATGATCATGTGCTGCACGCCATCCAATCGCACCGCTGCCGCTGCCACTTCGGCCAGCTGTTCCGGCGTCTTGCGGGCAATGGTGCGATCGCCATCCAATGATTTTTCAATCGCGCAAAACTGACAGGCCGTCGCTGGATCGCGGTAGCGCATGCAGGTTTGTAAGACCGTGGTCGCCAACACATCGCGGCTATGCAGGAGGGCGATCTTCCAGTAAGGAATGCCCTCGGCAGTGGTGAGGCGATAAAACTGAGGCTGCGGCGGAAATTCCAATGCCGCGACGGACTGTGCTCCCTTTTTGAGCAGGGTCTGCTCCGGGATGGAGGCACTCACTTGCGCTGTATAGAGCGATTGGCTGGCGGTTTCAGTGTAGATTGGCACCATGACCGTTGTGCCATCAATCGTGATGGCCCGATGATCCGATGGCCCCGCCCCACCCCGCCGTCCGGCGGTATTTAAGTTTGACTCAGTGAGCTTCAAGCCGTTGGACTGGAGTTCGGTAATGAGCTGTTGCTTATTCATGGTGTCATTGATGCACGATTCCGCTGGGAGTCATCAGCGGCCTGGAGGAACTTAAAGCTTTTGGGGATCCAAGGGTAGGGTCAGAGCAGGTGGCACTGCATCAGCTGGTGCAGGAGGAGGCTCGGCTGCATTGGGGGCGATATTGGGGGCGATCGCCTGGGGCTGCATGACTGACCAGGGGGTTTGATTCACCTGGAGCTGGAGCAGGTCTGGACGGGCATAGTGGCCCACCGCATCCATCATCCGCTTACGCTTGGTGATCAGGGCAAAATCGAGATCTGCGATCGCCATCCCCTCGTTTTCGGTGATCGGATCGCAGAGGGGTACCCCTTCGGGACTGATGATGGCGGTGTAGCACCCCCCACTCAACACCCTCTGCATCGACTCATCGGCACAGATTTGCTGCTTTTGTCCTGGGGTGAGCCAGCCTGTAGCATTCACCACAAAGCAGCCGGACTCGAGGGCGTGATGGCGCATGGTGACTTCAATCTGATCTGCAAAGATCTGACCCACCATCGATCCTGGAAACTGGCCGCAGTGAATTTGTTCCTGCTGTGCCATGAGGGCATAGCGGGCCAGTGGGTTGTAATGCTCCCAGCAGGCGAGAGCCCCCACTCGGCCCACCGCCGTATCTAGAACCGCCAACCCAGACCCATCCCCCTGCCCCCAAACCATCCGCTCGTGATAGGTCGGGGTGATTTTCCGCCGCTTCAGAAGGAGGGTGCCATCCGCATCAAACAGCAGCTGACTGTTGTAAAGGGAGCCGCCATCCCGCTCATTAACCCCCAAAACCACCACCATCTCGGCAGCGCGGGCGGCTTGACCCACAGCGTCCACCACTGGCCCTGGCACTGTGACCGCTTCTTGATAAAGGTGCATGTGGGCCTTACCCATGAGCACGGGCGGCTGCACAAAGGAAAAGTACGGGTAGTAAGGAATGATGGTTTCCGGGAACACCAGGAGTTGAACCCCCGCCTCAGCCGCTTGGGCGATCGCCGCCAGCACTTTCTCCGTTGTTCCATCCTGGCTAAACAGCACAGGACTGAGCTGCACAGCAGCAGCACGTATGGTTTGAGTGGCATTCATGAGTAATAACAGGACAACGTGCTTTGACCCACCAGCGGTCATCGCTTGAAACGTTTAAAACACAGTATCAACGGGGAACAAACAGGCCGACAGCCCAACGGGTTAAGTTGTCCAGGTATCCAGGATAAAAGCGCCCTCTTTGCGGTGCAGCAGGACAATATCCAGCACATCCAGGGGGCTAATGGGCTGAATTCCCGGAATCAGAGACGGCTCACCATGACCATAAAGGGCTTGCAAAGCAAATCGGCAGGCATAAATTTTGCCACCCTCTTCCATGATTTTGATGAGCTGGTTATTCATCGCCATGTGCCCTGGAAAGGCTTCATCCCCCAGTTTTGGAAATCCGCGCTGCACGCCCAGCGTCACCCCAGGCCCGTAGAGCAAAACAGAAGTTTCAAACCCCTTCCGAATCAGGCGAGTTGCCTGCAACAGGTTCACTAAACCAATAGAGCCTTCAAAAGCAACGGTATGGAAAGTGACCAGTGCTTTCTCTCCCGGATCCGCCTGCACATCAGGAAAAACTTTCTCTTCGTAATTGACGAAAAAATCACCCGTCTGATGGGCGGGAGCGGTAACTTCAGGCATGGCGTCACGTCCTTAAATCAAGATTGAGTCGTGCTGATGAGATTATGCATCTGTACCTCTGCAAGGTATGGGTGATGCCAAAGACTCCCTGTATCGACCAATACGAAATCTTAAATTCTGTTGCAATAGATAGGAGGTCGGGTCTCTTTTCCCAGCACCAGCGGCAGCTACCGCACATTACCTATCGAAAGTGCTAGGGGTGGATCCTGTTCCAGCATCTTGGGAGACTGAAGTCCATTGACTTGCACCCCATGGGCATGGGGCTCCAAAACGACCCTGGGCAGGCAACGCTTCGAAAATCTGAGAACTGACCTCACTGCCCCAAAATTAGCGATTCAAATCTTGAACGCCGCTGAAAAGCATCCACAGGCCGCCGAGTAAGATGCTCAGAGCGATGCCTGCCAGTATCCAGTCCAACCCTGTATTTGGTTCCATTTTTTTCGACGGCAAAAAAATATATGTTTACCCGTTCCTCCAGTCTCCAAGTTGGGCATGCTAGGAGGAGACTATATTGTTGAGTCAAAGCGTAATGATGCATAGTTCTGAACAGCCGGACATAATGGGTAGGCCCAACTCAAAGGATCACTCGATCAAAAACCTCAAGGCCCCCAAAAGCCCTTTACTCGATAAATATATTGATTTTGATGAGGATAGCTCTGGCCTCTTCAGTGATTACCAAGTTCAAATCGCTAAACAGGTGACCCAAAACGATTAGCATCCTTAGGGGCTAGATCTCTATACTCCTAATTCCAGCGCCAACCTCAGTCCAATAGGTGCGATCGCAGGTCTATTCAACTTAGAACACATTCAACCGAAAGACACAGCAGACCTATATTCAGATACATTGACAGTAGCTTTTTGGCAAAATGTCACGCTAAATTTAAACTCCAAAGAAACATCTAAAAAACGTAATTTTTCAAAAAGGCTGAAATAAAATTCAGCCTTTTTGGGGTTTTTTGAGCCTTAAAAATTACGCTTGTGCCTAAATTTAGCTAGACCTCGCCACTTTTAGACGACCAGGGCTCTGGCATAGTTGCGAAGCATGTTCTGACTCAAACCTCGCAACTTTACAATGTAGACCTGTTCACTCTAGGCATTTCTGAAGCCTAAAGAGATTCAAAATATGCCTTAGATTTAATGGGGTCAGGGTTCATTGTTTTCTGCCCAGGTGTCCAACCCG
>CAZXWR010000389.1:0-3637 GCA_964644325.1 uncultured bacterium | reverse complement strand
GCAGGGTTTGATTAAAGTTGCCTTCAAAGGAAACGTCCGTTACCTGCCGCTTGAGCTTGTTGTTGAGCTCTGGCCCAACCGAGCTGTCGGTAATAATGCCCGACATTTCATAGTTCGGATTAAACTGCTCCAGTGAGGCATTGGTGGCCACAATGATGCGGTTGAGATCCAAAAGCAAGGTGTCCAACGCTTGCTGCGTCGAGAAAAGGCCACGCACATCGGCATTTTGAGCCTTCGCTTGGTTGACGCGGGCGATGATGCTCTCAATCTCCTGCACCGTTTGCTGTTTTTGCTGGAGATCTAACTCTTTTTGAGCAACTCGGCTGCTGGTTTCACCAATTTGCGTGAAGCTAGGCCCCACAAAGGTGAAGGCCATCCAGGCTGCCACACCCAGTCCAGCCAAGCCAATCAAGATGCCACTGACACTCGGGGTGAAGGTGATACCAAAGACCGTTGGATAGGCTGGATCGCCATAGTTCTCACTGCCGGGTGAAAATTGATCAGAGACGGTCATGGTTTCATTACTCCTTGACTTTTCAGTGCCTGAATACGGGCAACGAGGCCAGGTGCCCCTTTGGCACTTAAAACTTGCATTAGCTCCGAGGCTGGAACACTATTAATTTCAGAATTAATGTCATATTCAACCAGTGAGATTCCAGTTTGGTCGTTGGAATTACGCTGCGAAGTCATGAGCTTTGTTTCGCCTGCGGTGAGGAAGGGAGACTTGCGCAAGGTCAGCTCGAAATCGTTGATATCACTGAAGGACAAGGCATTCCCGCCAATTTTCAGGTCGCTGTTGGCAACCGGTTGCGCTGGTGCAGGAGGGGCAGCCGGATCGGCAGGTGCTTCTGCTGCGGGAGCCTCGCCATTGGGGGCAGGCTGTTCGGGCGGTGGCGGTGGCGCTATCTGCTCAATTCTGGTGATTTGGAGGGTAGGCGGCACGCGATCGCGCATGTCTTGCAGCATGGCTGACCAAGGCTTGATCTGATTAAAGATCGTAGCTAATGCGCTGGTTTCCGCCTTTACGATGTTTTCCTCCTTCAATAGCTCTTCAATCTTGGCAAGCTCGGGCGCCAGCTGATTGAGGTCTGAGTCGAGTGCCTGTTCGCGACTTGCCAGCTGCTGATTGACCAGTGCTGTGCCTCCTAACATTAAGAGCACGAGTCCAACAAGCCCCCCTGCCACTGCCCCGCCAATAATGAGAGGCGTTTTACTCTCCTCAGCGACGAAGGTGCCGCTGCTGCCAGCTGTGACAAAGTCCTGACGATCGTTTAAGAAATTAATGTCAATTTGGTACATGGTTAACTATCCCTCTCGTAAACCCAGACCCATCACAATCCCCAATGAAGGTCGCTGCGCCGCCGCAACATTTTCAAAGTTTTGGATGCCGAGGGTTTCAATGGGATCAATAAATGTGGCGGGGTACCCTAATCGCTGGGAGAAGAACTCATCAATTTGACCAATCCCAGCGCCAGGCCCTGATAAAAAGACCTGGGCAATTTCTAGCTCATCACCTTGGTTCAGGTAAAAATCGATGGAGCGTCTTAGTTCATCGGATAAGTCTCCCAGCATGCGTAAGATCGCGGCTGCACTTGGATTGACCGCCTCTCCGGTAATGGTCTCCTTGGCATTGACATCAATGGGTACGCTCATGCCTTGCAGAAGGTCGGCGCCCATTGAGCTGGGCAGGTTCATCGCGCGACTGAGCGCACTTTGGAGATGATGAGTCCCAATCGGCACCTTCCGGTTAAACTGCGGGACGCCATCCACCACAATACTGATTTCAGAGCCGTCACAGTCTATATTCACTAGGGCGATGGCCTCTCCAGTGACGAACTGCATCAGCTGATTGCGGATTGACCGCAACAAAGCAAAACTGGTGACTTCAAGCACCTGAAGCTGAAGCCCCGCCCGCTCGAAAACGTTCAAGTAAGAATCGGTGATGTCTTTCGGCGTTGCCACGAGCAAAATTTCAACGCGCTCAATCCCATCATCATCCAGGGTGGTATCCAGCTTTTGAAAGTCAACATCTGCATCATCCCTTGAAAAAGGAAGGTACAGTGCGGCTTCTTGATTGAGCACCATGTCCCTGAGTTCAAAGTCGTCCAGTTCGGCCGGTAGGCGAATCAGGCGAATGACGGCTTCCCCGACGGGAACCGCACTCATCACTTTGCGGGCTTTGATTTTATTTTCTTCAAGCCCCTGACT
Source organism: uncultured bacterium (assembly GCA_964644325.1). Classification (GTDB taxonomy): domain Bacteria; phylum Cyanobacteriota; class Cyanobacteriia; order Thermosynechococcales; family Thermosynechococcaceae; genus CAZXWR01. The sequence continues at coordinate 1,429 of CAZXWR010000389.1, read as the reverse complement.
GATCACATCTGCGATCGCATCAGGGTCAACGATTCGTCCGTCCTGATAGGCTCCTTCTGGCAAAGGAAGTGAGGCAAAAGCGCTCACTTTAGTCCCTTTTTTGGTCTTATCGAGCTGGACAATATTGACGCGCTCAGAAGTGAGTTCAACTCCTAAGCGTTGATTGGGTTTTGAGAATAGATTAACCACAGACTTAACCGCTGTTTGCTGGACGATTAATGACCACGGTGAGACTTCAAACCAAGAGAACGAACCTACAACTGTCGCTTCGAACTCAAAGTTTGTACTCACCCGACAAGAACTAGAGAATGTCTTGCCGTATCAGAATTGTTAAAATTATTGATCCTGTAAGGATAATACCCAAATGAAAAGGAGGGTTGATCATTATTTGTATAAGTAAGGTCTATGAGTACAGTGAAGCATCAATGCCACGTTACATGAACCGCTTATCCCTGACAATTGCTGACAGCGGTTTGCCCATGGGTATGTGGCCTGATCTGAATTTCAGACAGCTTGGGACTCTAGAATTGGAATAAGCTGTGCTGAATCTGAAGGGTTGGCACTACACCCACAAAAGCAGACTTCGTCCATAGCTTGAGGGGGAGCGCAGCTTGCTCAAACTCCCGTGAGAACAGTTCTTGTTTGAGGTAAACGGCTCTCGGCGTCAGGGGCGGTAAGTTCGCGGCATTGCTAAAGCTGGTGTCGTAGTTCCAGTTGCGGATTGGCGGATTGTAGATATTGCATTCACTATTGGTTGAGCCACTGCCGCAGAACGAACCGTTAACCCGACGCGGGGAACCCAGACTCACCAAAGAGCCCAAATAGTTCAGGTCTTTACCTGTCCAGTCTTCATGGAGACGTGGGTAGTTGTTAAGTCCACCTCCAGAATTACCGCTATCCTGTCCCCCTTGATTCACACCACCGGTAATATCAATGCCTGCTAAAAATGCGGCATTGATGGTGGTGTTGCTGGCAACCCGATTAGAGGCGGTGCCATAGACAGTAGAGGTAATGTAGGTGGGCGTTGCTTGCACTCCACCCGCATATCGATAGCTTTTGCCATCATCTAGTGACCAGGCGTTGGACAGGATATTAACGGTATCCGCCATAATGGCAGCGGGTTTTTTGTTAATGCTGTTGTAGTCGCCTTGGAGATAGATGGCTTGATCTGAAACGATTGTGAGTCCTTTAATCGCTGCATTGAACTCTCTCCCGTTGTAGAGCCGAATGCCGTACTCGTTCGGTGAACCAGCGCTGGTCACATCTGTATTTGCATTGGGACCCTCAACGGTAAAGTGCCAAACGAGTCCGCCGTCGCTGGTATCGTTGAGGGGTTTACCCATGAGGGTAGCGGCACAGTTCATTAATCCGCCGACATCGACGTTGAGCATCCGAATGAAGCGGCCTGCTTCCCGACCAGAACCCCCAT
>CAZXWR010000388.1:0-3668 GCA_964644325.1 uncultured bacterium | reverse complement strand
CGCGACCCAATTGTTTGGCTTGGTATAGGGCGGCGTCAGCGGCCTTAATCAGTTCGCTGGGGGCACAGTGGGTTTGCGGGATGCCGCTGGCCACCCCAATACTGACAGAGACTAGACCAGAAGCTGCCGGAGAGTCTTGATGTTGAATCCCGAGGGCACTTAATTTTTGTTGAATGATGGTAGCAATCAACTGTGCCGCCGTTGTATCGGTGAGGGGCAGCGATACCACAAATTCTTCCCCCCCATACCGAGCCACTAAGTCGGAAGTTCGTCTGGCACAGCGCTTAATGACCTGCGCGACCTGTTTAAGACAGCGATCGCCCGCGAGGTGACCGTAGAGATCGTTGTACTGCTTGAAACAATCAACATCAATCATCAAAATCGTCAGTGGCGCTTGCAGCGTAGCTAGCTGCGACCATTGCTGGGCCAGATGTTCTTCAAACAAGCGACGATTGGCAATTTGAGTTAGCCCGTCAAGGTTAGCCAACCGTCGCAGATACTTATTTTCTTCCTCTAGCCGCTCCAAGCGCTGCCGCCACTCATTGGGCTGTTGCGCGGCAGTGCTAGAGGCCATAGATTTAGGTTGCGGGAAATCACCCATCGCTGAGCAGGATGTATTGATATGTATAACTTTCCCAAATTTCCGGCAAACTGCAACACAAAGAGATTAAAGCGACAGAAATCAATACAATCAGAGCCAAACCAAGCGCAAGTAGCGGCGCGATAATTGGTCGGGCAATGGGCCCATCAATTCTGGGAAAAATAGGCGTAGGTCGTGCGGGAAATAGCCTGAATATAGTCGCGACCGCGCGGGTCATTGTAGGGCCGCTTTAACATCACTGCTGCAATATATTGTTTGCCACTGGGCATAAAAATAATGCCCGCATCGCCAATGGCAAAGCCAATATCGCCGGTTTTATGGGCGATTTGTGCCCCAGGCCCAATTCCTGGCACCAAGAGCGATCGCGTTTTGGTGAGCTTCAGAATATAGTAGGCTCGCTTCTGCCCCATCGCCGACAGCAGGTTCCCGCGAGCCACTTTAGCCAGAATCAGGCTCAGGTCATGGGCACTCACCGTATTGGTACCGCTCAGGTCGGGCAGCCAGTTGCGAATCGCGGTGTCTCGCAAGCCCCAGCTGCGAAAGCGTTGATTCAGGACAGATGCGCCTCCTAAGCGCTTGATAATCATGTTTGTGGCCGTATTGTCACTGGTTTCGATCATTTTGGTGAGGGTGTACCGGGCCGAAAACTTCGTCCAGTTTGGTCGATCCTGCATGTATCCAGACCCCGAAGCCACCAGTTCTGGACGCATGACCAGAGTTTCTTCCATGCTGACTTTGCCTGCATCTAGATCCTGGAGGAAGGCAATGAGAATCGGCAGTTTAATGACGCTGGCGGCAGGAAAGGCTTCCCCACCCCGCAAATCGGCATAGTTGCCGTTGCTCAGATCCATCACGAACAGACTGGGATTAACGACGCTGTACTGGCGGTGAATCGCCGCCAAGCGCTGCTGGAGCCAGGTCAACTCTTGACCCACGGGTAGTACAGCACGCAACCCCCCATTCTTTAAGAAGTCAGGCGGAATCTGCGGCACCGCAATGGCAATCTCTTGCTGCCCCGTGAGGCGATCGCCCTGGCTGGGGCTAGGCAGCTTAACCACCCAATTGCGCCGTGAGGTGCCCTGAAGCTCAATCGCCTGCGGATCTAGGCCGTAAGCCCTATCCAATTCCACGACGAGGCGGGCGGTATTGGCATTGAACTGCCCGGTTCGAACATTTTTGATCTTGCCCCCCAGGGTACGGGTCTCTTTCGGCCCGCTGAGGCGAATACCCGGTAAATCAACAATCAATCGGGTCGGGTTAGCAATCAGCTTCGCCACCGGACGCACGTCGGTATCTGTGACAAAGGTGAGCTGGTCACGCTGCGCGTCAAACTGCCAAGTGGTGAGTCGATTGGCGCGCACAGGCAAGGCAACCACCAGAGTGCCGAGCGTCGCGAATAAAAGCGATCGAACCTTAATATTCATGACATTTTCGAGTTCGTTTGCTATGCCTCGAAAGGGATCGGATCGGGACTATCGTTTAACCGGACTCGCTGTAGGCATTAATCCTGAATCGCCTCTGAATCGCCTCTGAATTGCCCTGAAATCTCACCCAAGGTTGAGGCTCAGCTCAGGGAAACAGACGAGGGTTACGACATCGTTCAGACTGCCGTCCAAACACCGGGTTGTCAATCACGTCTGAAACAGATTAAGGTATGTGAATTAGATTAGCCTATCAGCCTGATATATTCGTTCTTTATCATTTCTTAGGTGTCTAAGTGCCAGTGAATCGTTGTGCTTGAGCTTGCAACCCTGGGACTGCTGAAGCAAGAGCCCCTGCACGGCTATCGCCTGACTCAAATCCTGGAGCTGTTCATGGGCTGCTGTATCAGCGTCAATTACGGGGCCATCTACCCCCTTTTAAGACGACTGGAAGAGCGGGGTTTGATTACCAGTCTTTCGACGCCCTCCATCGGTTCAGGTTCCAGTCGCATCGTGTATCACATTACGCCCCAGGGAGAGCAGCACTGGCATGACTGCATGCTGCACTGTCCCAAGGAAAGCTGGGTTAACAGTCGGTCTCGTTTCATGATTAAAGTATTTTTTTTTCAGGCGTTAGAGCCCAGCCATCGCCGCCAGCTCATTGAGCACCGTCTTTCAGAATGTCAGCTGCGGCTGAAGATGATTCAGGCGGAGCAAGCAACCTACGGCACCCTGGACGGTTATCAAGCCAGCACCTTTGAGCGAGGCATTGAGATGCTGCATACCGAAATGAACTGGATTCAGAATCTGCGCCAGCAGGAGACGTTCAGTCTAGAATCTGCGACCCACACTTAGCAAAACAGCCCGGTCGATAGGAGGCCTTCCGATGCAAGTTGAAGATCCAGACCAGTTAGAGTTAAATCTCTCCGCATCACCCGCCCCGGAAGGGGAAGTATCTGAGGAAGTCTCAGAGGTTGGAGATGTTTCAGAAAAAAACGGCTGGCTGGCCTGGGTGATAGGGCTAGCAGTTCTGGGCGGTGTGGGCTGGCTGATTTTTAGCCGCGTGATCTTGCCCCGTTTTATGCCTCAATTTCCGCCAGGGGGGCCAATGCCAGTGGCGATTACTAACCCCAACACCACGACGGTCAGGGATAGTTCGGAATATTTAGCCACCCTCACGTCACGGCAGGCGATCACGGTACAGCCCCAGGTTGGGGGCCGCATTACTCAGATTTTGGTGCAGGCGGGCGATCGCGTCACTGCGGGCACCCCCCTGATTCAACTGGATGCCGCTGAGCAACAGGCTCAGGTGTCGGGCAACGCAGCGGCGATCGCGGCGGCGAATGCTGACTTAGCAGCAGCGCAAGCCGATTTGGATGCGGCGCGACGGGCCTTGGATGCTCTGAAGGCCAATCGGGCTGCCCGTCAAGCCGACCTCACCTTTAATCGAGAGGAATTTCAGCGCTTTCAGGAACTGGAGACCCAAGGGGCGACGAGCCGTCAAACCTTAGATGAAAAACAGAATGCACTGCAGCAGGCCCAGGCCGGACTCTCGCAAATTGATGCTGATATTCGCGCCCAGGATGCTGCTATTGCCCGCGCCCAGGCCAATATTATTCGCAGCCGTAAGACACGAGACCAGGCGA
>CAZXWR010000387.1:0-3694 GCA_964644325.1 uncultured bacterium | reverse complement strand
CTCCTCGCTTCACGAGATTTCAAGCCTTTTACCCACTTCTGTCAGGCAGTCAGCTGGTGCACTCCACGGCGGAGAATTTGACGCGCCTCCTGAATACGTTTGCGCACGGTTGGCTGTGTGAGGCCCATCTGTGCTGCGATCGCGTGATAAGGTTGTCCTTCACAAAACCGCATCACAAAGGGCTCTTGGAGGCGAGAGGGTAAATTGTTGATACATCTTTGTAGCGTCTGCCTAAGTTCCCGGCGCTGAAGCAACTGATCTGGATCTTCCGCGTGATCTGCTAGGGTTTCGTGCAAACTAAACGCGGCCTCAGTGGCATATGCATCGAGTGAGAGATAGGTACGCGTGGCATCCCGGTAAAAATCGAGGCAAATACGATAGGTTAACCGCGCGAGCCAGGAACGCAGGTTATAGATTTTGAGCGCATGGATCGGTAGTTTTTCCAAAGCTCGAAACATGGCTCGACCATAGGCTTCTTCGGCATTGGCTGTGTGGTAGTGCATCCAGTGGAGGCAACGTTTATATAGATAGGCTTGATGTTGATGCCAGAGGGGCCAAAATGCGCCACGATCACCCTGAGCAAGCTGTTGGAGAAGCTGAAGCTGAGTGTCTTTGGATGCCGCTCTTGCTGGAGACGGAACCCGAGGCTGTTGAAAATTTAGAATTGCCATAATGATTTCTCAATAGTTAAGTATCACGGTTTAGAACACAGCAAGTTTGCTTAACTGCACTACAACAAGACTCCCTGCGTAATCTCAGCGGAGCAGCCGCTCGGAGAAAACAGTGGCTATCTGGCTGAATGTGCGATCACCTGCGTTCTTGTATCCATACTGCTAGAGGGCCACTGAAAAAATGTCTCAGTTTTTATGTCAAGTAAAAACCTAAAAGCTCTCTCTAGAAAGCTTTTCAGCAAAATCTCAGTTTTGTTTAGGGTGCATCTTATTTAGTACAAAGCAACCACTTAAGTGAATTTGTCTATTCACATTGGCTGTAGAATATTTATAAACGTGCCAAGCCTGATTGCATCTCAGTCCCACAGCTTAAACAGGCTTAGATGATTGCTCATCAGCGTTCCAACTCCTAGAATTGCTCAGGAAAAAGTGCTGAAAAATGTCTCAGTTTTTGTCTCAGCGGCTTCAAAATGACATTCTTTCTCAGCGTGAACTCAGACAAGGGGCTGTATCAGCAGCATCCGGGTTTGTCCAAGGTCAAAAATGCTGTCGGAACCTGTTGGAGGTCATCAACATGTCGCCAAAAGTTAACAACCTACCCCAAACCTCTCCCCTAAAATGAATCTAAGACTGGAACGGGGGATATGGGGGTTCGTTCACTCAGGGCATCCAAGTCGGGGCTACTACTTGTTGAGCAAGCGCGACGACAAATGCGCTGGACAAAGACAGCAGTGGACTGGTGTCAGGCAGCCTGTACATCAAAGTCAACCCTGAATCGATTTTGGGCGCGGCAATCGGTTCGCAGTGATACTTTCATTGCCATTTGTCAAGCCGTAGGCATTGACTGGCAGCGGGTAATGGAGCGGGAAGGTTCGTCTATTGCCCCCCCTCATAGCGTGCCCAACCAGTTCAAAACAGATCCTTTACTGTGTGACTGGGGAGATGCGCCCGACACCTCGATCTTTTACGGTCGCCACGATGAGCTAGAGACGCTTCAATGTTGGGTGAATGAGGAGCGCTGTCGCTTCATTCTGATCCGGGGAATGGGGGGAATGGGCAAAAGCACCCTGGCCGCTAAGCTTGCCCAAGTCATCGCTCCCGAAATGACCTGGGTGGTCTGGCGATCGCTTCGTGACGCCCCTCTTCTCAGCGACCTGCTCAAGGACATTCAAGAATCCCTGCGGCCCTTGGACGAATCTACTGTAGAGCGCCAGTGCAGTGGTGACATTTCCTGGGAAAGCCAACAGCTGAAGCTGTTGCATCAGCTGCGTCAAACAAAGGGGCTGCTCATCTTAGACAACTGTGAGTCGATACTGGCTGGGGCAGCCGATACCCTTGAATCTCAATCGGAGAGGGTGGGTGCCTATCGACGGGGCTATGAGAACTATGGACGCTTCTGGAAACAACTGGGGGAAAGTTCCCATCAAAGCTGTGTGCTGATAACCACCCGCGAGGTTCCCATTGAGTTCAGAGCCTACCGGGGACAATCCTCGCCCATTCGCTGCTTTGCGCTTCAAGGGTTGAAGTTTGAGGGGGGTGCGGAGCTCCTGCGGGATAAAGGCTCCTTCACAGGCTCGGTACAGCAGGAGCAAGCTTTAGTCCAGCACTATGGCGGGAACCCCTTAGCTTTAAAAATTGTCGCCACGGCCATCCGCGACTATTTCGCTGGAGATCTGACGCAGTTTGCTGTATTTCTTACTCAAGGCAGTGGCCTATTTGATCACATTTACACCCTGCTTGATTGCCAATTTGAGCGCTTAAGTAGAGCGGAACGAGCCGTGATGTATTGGTTGGCCATCAACCGCTGTCCGATTTCAATGGATGAGTTGCAGGCCGATTTACTTCCCCGGTCGGTTGGAAATCTGCTGGATACCCTGACTGCACTACAGCAGCGATCGCTTCTGGAAGCTAGCCATGCGGGTCATACAACAACCCAGGCAATTGAATTTACCCAACAGCCAGTCGTCATGGAATTTGTCACCGCACGCCTGATCACAGCGATAGCTGTGGAACTTCAAGCACCTGTCGCCACCATCGCTTTTTCGCCAAACCAATTGCTGAATACCCATGCCCTGATTAAGGCGACTGCTCCCGTCCATCTCCAGGAGGTTCAGAACCGCCTGCTAGTTCAACCCCTCATCGACCGTCTGTTAGATCAGTACTTCGCACCCGCTCAGCTTGTTCAGACACTGCAAGCACAGCTCACCCAGCTGCATCAGTTGGCAGCTGGTGGCAGTCCCTCTGCCCAATCTGGCTATTTCTGCGGCAATTTGCTGCATCTCTTGCGATTACTCCAGCATCCGATTTGCGACTATAACTTTGCGGGGTTACCTATTTGGCAAGCCAATCTGCAAAATCTGCCCCTACACCGGGTGAACTTTAGCCGCAGCCAATTTCGCAACTGCCTATTTACCGAAGTTCTGGGGAATATTCTAGCTGCCGCTTTTTGTCCGGGAGGTATTGTCCTGGCCACCTGCGATACGGACTGCAATATCCGGATTTGGGATGTCGCCACCCGTCAACTGCGCAGCATTTTTCGGGGCCACCGCAACTGGGTGCGTACCGTTGCCTTTGCCCCCCACCCCCCTAACTGTATGGATGATCCCCTGGTGCTGGCGAGTGGGGGGGCAGATCAGACCCTGCGGCTCTGGGATGTGGCATCTGGAACCTGTTTCCAGGTGTTAGAAGGACATCAAGGTGAAATTTTTACAGTGGCCTGGCATCCCAATGGCAAAATCTGCGCTAGTGGAAGTGCCGACCACACGATCAAAATCTGGGATCGTCAAACGGGACAGTGTCGCCATACCCTGATTGGCCATGGCGATCGCGTAGGATCTGTGGCCTTTAGTCCGGATGGTCGGCAGATTGTCAGTGGCAGCAGCGACACTACGATCCGAATTTGGGATATGGAAACGGGACAGTGTCGAAAAACGTTGAAGGGGCATCAAGAGGCGGTGCGGGCTGTGGCGTTTCATCCCCAGCAGCCCCTGATTGCCAGCGGCAGTAGCGATGCCACTATCAAG
>CAZXWR010000386.1:0-3700 GCA_964644325.1 uncultured bacterium | reverse complement strand
CATTCCCGATGGTCGTTGGTCCCGCGCCTTACGTGTCTGTGCCGGCGACCGGAGCATCAGGGCGGCTCCGGCTCCGGTTTGTTACCCGCTCAGCCCGCTTTGGATTAGCCGCGAAGGCCAGATGTTCCATAGGCAAGAGATCGCCTACGACTTCAGCGTACACTACTCCACCGTGAGTCGAGCGGTGCGCCGGCAAGCGGCAGGCGACTATTCCGCCTCCACGCAACCTGCGTTCTCGCAGGATGCTTGATTGCAAGACCTGACCTTATAACCTACCAGTCCCAATGGCGATGGCCTCGGTGTTCAAATATTACAGAGCGCTCAACGCATGAGCTTCCTTCCTGATATGCCAGCCGCCGCACGCCGCCATCTGGAAGCCGCCGACAGCCTCCCGGAAAAACGATACGATGTCGCTGGCTATCTGTATGGAATCGCCGCCGAATGTGCGATCAAGGCGATGATGATGGACTGCGGATTACGGCCCCAGGGAGATCGCCGAGACGATCCCTTTTATGCCCACTTCCCGGAATTGAAAACCCGGTTACGCGACGCCTCGCTCGGGCGAAAAGGCCAGGCTCTTCGGAGGTTCATCGAGAATGACGCCTTCCTGAACCATTGGGAAATCGATATGCGCTACTGCAAGGGGAGTGAGATCGAACGTCGATGGGTCGATGCTTGGCGCGACCAAGCGAGGAACGCCGTCTCGAGCATTGGAACCTGAGGAACCCATAATGAACGTGCGCTTTGACGACAGCCTGCCGATTCTCGTCAATCTGATTGTCGAACACCTCGGTGAATCTTCGCTGGAGACCGGCGTGGTCCTGCGCGATGCCACGGGGCGGCTCGCCTTCTTCGCCGCCGCCCCCCTCGCCTACCAAAACGCGGATGCCCTGGCGCAACGCATGAGAGAAAAGCTCGGCCCCTATGCACGACCGGACCGCATTTTGGCTGGCGGTGATGAAATCGGCGCCGACAAGATATTGAACGACCCTCACGTCTTGCGTATCTCCGTCGGCGGGCGCGTCGTTCGGCTCGTCGATCGTCGCATGGTGGGGGCGGATTGGCTGCGGGCTCCTGCCCCTCCCGCCCCACCTCCACCCAGATTTGTATTCGCCAGCCTTAAGGGCGGGGTCGGCCGTTCCACCGCCCTGGCGGTAACCGCCGCGGATCTAGCCTCCGGCGGATTGCGAGTGTTGGCGATCGACCTCGACATAGAGGCCCCGGGGCTTGGCCCCATGCTCCTGGACGACCGGACCTTGCCGGAGTTCGGGGTTCTCGACGTCCTGGTGGAAGATGGTCTCGCCGAACTCGACGACACCTTTCTCGCCGACCTCATCGGTCCGTCCGCTCTCGGGGGACAGGGGCGGATCGACGTGATTCCGGTGTTGGGGCGGCGCTCGTTGAACAATCCGGGCGAGATTCTGGCCAAGATCGCCCGCGCCTATGTCGAAGATGTGGGGCCGAAGGGTCGGATAGCGACCCTCCTGGACCAGATCCGAAGGTTTGTGGATGCCTTCTCCGACCCCACACGCTACGATGCCATCCTGATCGACGCCCGTGCCGGGCTGCACGAAACAACCGCTTCCGCCTTGCTCGGACTGGGCGCCGAGGTCTTTCTCTTTGGCCTGGACGAGTCTCAAACCTGGCAGGGATTGGAAGCGCTGTTCGCCCACTTGGCCCGCTTCATCGACCCCAAGGAACAGACGCCGGAATGGCCCGCCCGCCTCACCCTGGTGCAGGGCAAGGCCCCCGTGGATGCCTCTCTCCGTCAGGCGTTCGCGGAACGCTGCCGAGACCTGTACACCAACACCTTGTTTCCCGCCCTCGCGGACGATACCACCGCAACCCGGGTTCCGTTGGATTCGTTCCGCGATATCGCCTGGGATGACGGTGCGCCAGACAGCGCGGTATTGCCTGATGAAGACCGGAGTCCCAATCCTCCACTGGCCGTGCTGGATGACGCCAATTACCGCAACTTCGCGCCCCTCGCCCGCCGCGACTTGCTGACCCACCGGGTTTATGCGGCCACCTTCGGCGACCTGTTGGCGGCGGTACGCACCGCAATCCCCGGCCTTGAGGACTACGACCAATGACCCTGAACTCTGAGGACTACCTGGCGCTGCGTCGAGCTATCGCCGAAATTCCTGGCGATGCCTCCAACGACGCGGTGGGCGCGAATGTCGCCACGTTAGACGACATATTCGCCCCAGAAACCCATGCCGCGGCCCTCGACCCACGCATCCCTGTCGTTCTAGGCTCTCGCGGCAGCGGTAAGAGCTTCTGGTCGGGTGTGCTCGGCCAGATCGAAACGCGAAATGCCGCCGATCGGGCGTACCCCAGGCTTAATCTCTCTACGGTTGAGGTACGCTTTGGCTATACCGGCGTCGGCGGCCCGGAGGGCATCTCGATGGAAGCCATTGATGATGCGGCGCCACCGGATGCTGGCACGGGTGAGGCCAAGGCATTCTGGTGGGCTACGGTCCTGAGCGCGGCGGCCAAAGCCTCAGGAGATGAAACGGCACGTCCCAAGAAATTTCTCGACAAGGCTCGCGACTGGGAGGCCAGGGAACAGATGCTCCTCGAGCACGAGCAACGCCTTGGTGCAAGAGGGGCTTCACTGCTGGTCGTTTATGACGCTCTGGATACGATAGCCCGTACTTGGCCACGGCGACGGCTCCTCACCGAGGCCTTGCTGGAGGTCGTCTGGGCCATGCGCGCCTATCGCGCCATCCGACTCAAGCTCTTTATCCGCCCCGACCAACTCGAGGACGACGCCTTGCGCTTCGTCGAACTGCCCAAACTCCGGGACGGCGCGGTGCGCCTCAAATGGTCGTCCGCCGACCTCTACGGCTTGTTCTACGCCCGCCTCTCCTTGACCCAAGACCGGGATGCTCAGGCGGCCCTGCATCGACTACTCGGTCAACATGGACTCACCACCGCGACTCGCGACGATATCCTGACCCGACGCTGGCCCTTGGCCACCGACTCTAGGGAACAAAAGAGGCTCATGGCGGCGCTGGCCGGTCCCTATATGGGTCAAGGGTCTTCGGCTCCCAAGAAAAAAGGCAATACGTATGACTGGCCGTTCAAACACTTGGCCGACGCCTTCGAGGAAGTCACGCCGCGCAGCTTTCTGAGACTGATGATCGCAGCGGCCCAACACGGCGTTCCTCCCACCGAGCAGGTCATTCATTTCAGTGGCATTCAACACGGTCTGCGGGCCGCGTCCAAGACCCGGGTCGATCAACTCTATGTCGAATTCCCCTGGATCAAGGGCGTTCTGGCCCCACTGGCGGGGCTGCTATTGCCCAAGCCGGAGGAAGAGGTTTTTGCGGTCTGGCGTCAGATGCGTACTTTGGAGCAGTTGCAGAAGGACGCGAACCAGCACAACTACCTGCCTCCCTTTCCGCTTGACGATCCGAACGGCGAGCGCGCCCTGTTCCTCGCCTTGGAGCGGATCGGCGTCATGTATCGCCGCAAAGACGAGCGCCTGGATATGCCCGACCTCTTTCGCGTCGCCGCCAAGCTCCTGAAGAAAGGGGGCGTTGCGCCATGAACGGGTCGCTGACTACCGAGTAGCAACCGGCGGGCCGCGCACGGAATTCATCGACGTTAATGGCTGAAAATCAGCCATTGCGTGGCTGATTTTCAGCCAGCAAAGTAGCCGCATGTATGAAAGACATGTTTTACCCTTGCTCGT
>CAZXWR010000385.1:0-3711 GCA_964644325.1 uncultured bacterium | reverse complement strand
CTACATCAACCGCAAGCTTGACCTTTATTCTCTCTCCAGCGGATGATGTGCTCCCATCTGCGCCTCCTCAGGCCCAACGGGATTGGGCAGAAAGCTCTCAGAAAAACTCCCCCTCAATCCAAGAAGAGTGAGGGGGAGCCGCATTCAGATTGTTATCGAGCTTGCTCAATCATCATGGGCTGCTTGAGACCTTGACCCAATCCTGGCGTTAGTTTTTGCTTGACTTGCGGGTTAAACCGCTCAGCAGGTTGAATAACTGGCCCTGATGGATCGAGCTTGCCCTTAAAACACTGCGGGCAGTTGGGTGGCCAGGGATCATCTGGGTCCCATCCTCCCCGAGGCCTGGGGATGTTGGGGCGGTTCCATTCTTTACAGCCATCGGGATGATCGGGATGGGGGGTACAGGCTTGGGCAGCAGGGGGGATCATAGCGGTGGCGATCGCCCCTGCACCGATGAACCCAAGCACCACCCAAGCTTTAACGGCAGATTTAACGGACATACTGGTGTTCTCCTTGCGGTTGATAGCTTTACTATCTCCCGGTTTCCAAGGTTTGCCTGTGGCGAATCGCAGCAGTTCAATGTGAGATTTCGAAGCAGTTTTAGTAACGTGGATCACGTCACCTGGACAGAACTCGTTAAACTTGACGCAGTTCTGTCTGTCCTTCTGGAACCCTAGCGCGGAGGCTGTAATGCAGTATGGCTATAATCAATAACCGTCTCGCCTATGACATTCTGGAGCTAGGACATCCCACCCTCCGCAAGTTGGCCCAGCCGCTAGCCGTTGCGGATGCAGCCACATTATTGCAGACCGTCGCGCAGCTCCAGCAGGCCATGACGGAAAAAGGGGGGGTCGGCATTGCGGCACCCCAGGTGGGCCTTTCCCAACGGCTGATTATTGTGGCCTCACAGCCAACGCCACGTTACCCGGATGCACCTAAAATGCAGCCGACTCCCATGATCAATCCTGAAATTGTGCAATGCGCTGGTCCCATCGAAAAGGGCTGGGAAGGCTGCTTAAGTGTACCGGGCTTGCGGGGCTTCGTTCCTCGCCATGCAAGGGTCAGGGTTCGCTACACCGATATCCAAGGCAGCGAACAGCAGCAAGATCTAGAGGGGTTTGTGGCGCGTATTGTTCAGCATGAGCTGGATCATCTCCAGGGCATTCTCTTTGTGGATCGCGTGGAAAGTCCTGCGGATCTGGTGAGCGAATCGGAGTATCAGCAGCGGATTGCGAATCACGGGATTGCCTGAATCAGTGGATCACAGTCAGGGGGATCGTCTTGAATCACCTTGAATCACCAGGAATTAATCCTTGAGCTGGCAGACGCTGCGGCGGTATTGCACCCCCATTCGCTTCTGTACGGTTCCGGCAGGTTGACAGTGTAGGATCTTGGTCTGGCTCACTGAATCGACTTTGGGGGCAGGCTTGGGGACAGGCGCATGCACCTGAAGCTGCCACTCTCCTGCATCAACCAGGGAGCGATGCAGCGCCCCGATCTCCCAGAGATCGACCTCAGGAGTCGGAAAGCCTGATTCAGGGATGGTTAAAGGCGGTGGCGGAATCGTCGGGGTAAACGCCCACTGGATAAACGATTTGGGCGCATATCCTGCCTGTTCAGACTGCTGTACAGCTAAGGCGACACTTAGCCCCAAGGCAATATCCTGCCAGCCTGTAAAGGTCTTGAGGATTGTCAAATTTGGCACCGGATCATGGAGCAACTCTAGGGCCATGGTGCGGGGCTGAAAGGGTTTCAGAAAGGCGGCGTCGTTCACCACAAACCCGGTGCTCAATAAGCCCACCAGCAGCATGACCCCAGGCAATATTCGCTGAGCATTATGGGGCTGGGTGGCGGCCGGAGATGCCAGACAGGCCCCCAGCAGGGCACAGACCGCCGGGTAATAGACGAAGTGGTAGCGAAAGGCCAGGGTTAGATCTTTCTGTAAACCGTAGATCAAGACCAGATACTCCAGCACAGTCACCCCAATAAACCAGCTGAGCGCCCGTGCACCCCGTCGCTGAGCCGAATACTGGACTAAATGAATCAGTCGGGGGCGCAGCTGCCAGAGAAAATAGATGACCAGCCCCAGCATCAGCAGTCCACTCATGATGGTCACCGCGATCGCCTGTTCCTCCACCGGGAAGAAGACAACCATCACAATCCACCCGGCCAGCAGCCGCAGGATTGGCCCTAGCCAAGCGCCCCCTCCGCCGTCCGCAAGATCGAGCCAGTCAGTTTCGGGGCGCTGGAGGTGGCCCAGCAGCATGGGGAGCCACGGCAGGAGTGTGAGTCCCACAGCAACCGCGGCCAATCCGGTCAGGGCAACATCCCGCAGACGGCGATCGCGGTAGGCAAAGGCCGCAAGTACAGTGACCTGGGGCACAAAGGCCAGTAAGCAAAAATAGTGACAGTAAAACCCAAAACTGTGCAAGCCCACCCAAGCAAGCCAGAGCTGCCACCGCGAACCCCCTGGCTTTGGGGAACCGCAGAGTGCTGTGAAGGGCAGCAGCGACAGGGTAATCACCAGCATGGGCAGGGTATAGTGGCGGGCTTCCTGCGCCAGGTAAACCGCAAAGGGTGAAACCGCCATCAGGCCAGCAGCAAGTAGACCCGCCCGCTGCGAGAAGGTCTGCTGCGCTAAACGGTAAATGGCCCCAATACCCACCCCGCCAAACAGTACCGATAGCGATCGCATCTGCCACCGCAGGGGCAGGGTCGTATCCTGGAACAGCCTTAGCCAGGCATGCAGGCCGCAAAAAAAGAGGGGCGGATGGGTAGACTGGGTCTGAACCGCCCTCGCGATCGCCCCACATGACTGGGGCTGCCAGGTTAAATGCGCCAGCAGCTGATCCAGGGGGAGAATTTGTCCCTGCGGCATGTCGCCATAGCGATGTCCGGTGACAAAGACCGCTGTAATCGCCTCATCGAGCCATAGGGGCTTCAAACTCAGCCCCCACAGTCGCAGCGCTAAACCTAGCCCCATAATCAACCCTAGGGCTAGCCACGTTCTATCGAGGTGTGTCCTTCGGTTCACATGGCCCCCGCTCTAACCTTTTCGGCGATCGCCCGACCAATAGAATCAGACATTTTTCTGGCACTTTTCTGGGAAAATCTGAAGACGCGTTCGCAAAATAGCCCTCGCAAGTTTACCTGAATCTTTATGCACCCTGATTCTGAAGCGCCTCAATCCTCGCCCAATTCCTCCCCAGACTTCACGGAAGTCGAGTCTTCACTTGCCGAAGCCGAAGAAATGTTAAGCGAAATCCGCGATCGTTACCGTCAGGTTCGGGACGCTCAGACACAACGGCAGGAATTAGAGCAGCAGCTAGCCACCCTTCAGGGCGATCTCGACAGCGTGAAAAGTAAGCTGGCCCAAACCTGGGAAACCTTGGAGAGCCAGCTGATCACCTGGAAAGACCGGGAAGAGCTGTTCTGGCAATTTCTCAGATTTGCGGGCCTAGGCTTTGCCATTGCCCTGCTTCTGAACTGGGCTATATCGAATGCAGGCTAGAAGGGATATCCGTTTTCAGCCGCCAAGGTTAAGGGAGAACTTTCCTGAGAAACTTTACAAAAGTCAATAATGCAGTTAGTATATAAACAGGGATGAGTTAACAGAACTTCATCCACATTAAAACGTTCATTAAGCAATTATCACTACCATGACGACTGTACTGCAAAGACGCGAAAGCGCCAGCGCATGGGAGCGATTCT
>CAZXWR010000384.1:0-3786 GCA_964644325.1 uncultured bacterium | reverse complement strand
GGTTAGGGGATGAGGGGGTCACTTTGGGAACCTTCCAAAAAATTTTGGAGGTTATCAAATTCACGATCCTAAGGAATACGACAGACAGGCTTCGGAACCCCGGTCTCTGGGGCCTGTGAGACTGGCTGTGGCCCAGAAAACGGTGTACGCTGAGAGCGGTTTGGCGCACAGTTGGCTAAAGGATTAGAGCGTTTAACATGAAAGCCCAGGTTTTTCGCGGTGTGAATCAGCTGAGCTACGAGGAAGTGCCGCTGCCTCAGATTGACCCGGATGAGGTGCTGGTGCAGGTTAAGGTCGTGGGGCTGTGCCAGTCTGATATCAAGAAAATTCGCTACCCGCTCTACGAACCCCCTCGCATCTTTGGTCATGAAACGGCAGGGGTCATTGCTGCGGTGGGGTCAGCGGTGACGTCCTGGCAGGTAGGCCAGCGGGTGGTGGTGCTGCATCATATCCCCTGCATGCACTGTGGCTACTGCCTCAATGACAATTTTTCCATGTGTGAGGTTTACAAGAACATCACCACCACAGCGGGGTTTGCCCCCAGCGGCGGCGGGTTTGCCGAGTATGTGAAGGTGCCTGGGCACATTGTGCGGCAGGGGGGGCTGATGGAAATTCCAGAGGCCATCAGCTTTGAGCAGGCCAGCTTCGTGGAGCCGACCAACTGCTGTCTCAAGGCGGTGCGTAAGGCCAATATCCAGCCTGGTCAGACGGTGCTGGTGACGGGGGCCGGCCCCATTGGCCTGATGTTTATCATGCTGGTGAACTACGTGGGGGGACGGGCGATCGCCACAGATTTGCTCCCCAGCCGCATTGAAAAAGCACGGCAGGTGGGGGCATCTGCCGCCTTTGATGCCCGTGATCCTGACCTGGTAACCCAGGTTCAGGCCCTGACGCAGGGGATGGGGGTCGATGTCAGCCTGCTGGCGGTTCCCAGCGACAAGGCATTTTTTCAGGCCCTCGACTGCACGCGGAAGGGGGGCAAAATCTTATTTTTTGCCGAATTTCCCGATGAGGTCGAAATTCCGATTAACCCGAACCTGCTCTATCGGCGGGAAATTGACCTGATGGGTAGCTATAGTTCGTCCTTCCGCTTGCAGCAACTGGCGGCCGATATCGTGTTTAGCCAGAGAATTGATGTGGATGCCCTGGTTAGCGATCGCTATCCGCTGCGCGATCTAAGTGCAGCCGTTGAGCAGGCCATTCACCCTGGCCCAGACACCTACAAGATCTTGATTTACCCGGAATGACGGATTTTGCTGCTTCTGCCGACTGGTTGACCCCCGGTACCCTCTGGCCTCAGGCCCAGCGGCAATCCCAACTGGCGCTCCAGACCGGGGCACTCCAGTCCATTCCCACCACCTATTGCTGGCTAGAAGATGCCGGGATTCGCTTTCTGGTGCGGGTTCTGGACAATCTAGCCCGGAAGGAGCGGGCTGCGGCCAAACAACAGCGATCGCCTAATCCTGGCAACCCTTTTCTACCCTACGAACCCGATCTCTTTGTGACCCATGTCTCACCCACCCATCTGGTGCTCCTGAATAAGTACAACGTGGTGGAGCAGCACCTGCTGATTGTGACGCGGGCATTTGAATCGCAAGATGAGCTGCTGACCCGAGCTGATTTTCAAGCGTTGGCCCTGTGCCTTGTCGAGCAAAATGGCTTTGCGTTTTACAACGGCGGCAAACTGGCAGGCGCCAGTCAGCCCCACAAGCATCTCCAGCTGGTGCCGCTGCCCTTCATCCCGGAAGTCTCGGGTTTACCCATTGAACCGTGGGTGACTGGCGCTCAAGGCAACGCTTTTCCCTTTCAACATGCCGTCGCCCCCCTCAGTTCACTGAATTTTGCCCAGCCAGAGGCGGCCACGGACGGCCTCTACGAAACCTATCAAAGCCTCATGCACAGCCTTAATCTATGGCCAGAAACCTCAAACCCCAAAATGCCGCTCCAGGCTTACAATCTACTCCTCACCCGAGACTGGATGCTGATTGTGCCGCGATCGCAGGATAGCTACCAGGGCATTTCGATTAATTCCCTGGGTTTTGCCGGGGCGCTCCTGGTTAAAAGTGCCACTCAGCTTGAACAGCTGCGCCAAATTGGCCCCATGACCCTACTCGCGTCGGTTGCTCAGCCTTTAGGCTCAGGCGCATAGCGGCCTGGAAACATCTATCGCGCGCTCAGCCATTGAGGTGGAATGAGATTGAAAGCTGCTGCCCTTAAATCGGGGCTACCATTTCGTTCTGGGACAGTTTCTGCACCGTACTTAACAGTTCCTGCGGGTTAAAGGGTTTGGTCAGGTACGCTGTGCAGCCAGCCATTCGGGCTCGCACCCGATCAATGATTCCTTCCCGGCCCGTTAGCATCACGATCGGAATTTCGCTGAGCACCTGAATTTGGCGGGCACTCCGACAGAGTTCGTAACCATCGACCTTGGGCATCTCAATATCCATCAGAATGACGCTGGGTCGATGGTCGAGGAGTTTCCCGATAGCCGCCGTTGGATCTAAGATTGACAAAACGTCGTAGCCTGCTGCTTCTAGGGACAGCTTCACAAACTGCTGGATCGTGGGGCTGTCATCCACACAGGCAACCAAGGGCCGCTGGGGGGCTGCCAGGGTCTTAAAGGGATGCATCTCGACTATCCCTTCACGCACAAAGGGATGTAGAAATTGCGCGACTTCTAGGACGCTCGTAGAGAGCTGGCCCGCCACCTCATACAGCGTTAAGTCTTTGGACAGCAGTACATCTATATTCTGTAGTCGCTGCCTCAATTGGGCATCATTCCAGACCGCTTTGAGAATCGGATCTGCATCTAGTAAGTGGGGCCGCTTGAGGGGTGACAGTTCTGGCTGAAGTTGAGCCCAAGCCGTAATCGAGTCCCGAATCGGCAGAATCAGCTGCCGAAACGGAACGGACAACAGCAGTGGATCTAGCCCGATACTCGATTCATACTGGATATGAGCTTGGGGAATCGCCAGAAAGTGCGTTAAGGCTTCCTGAGTCAAAATTGATAAAATCTGGCGTACCCAATTTAACTGTAATTGCTGCGATCGCCAGTAGTCGCAGACCCACTGGTATTCCGAAGGTGCAGCAGGGTCAAACTGCAGGCTGGTGTCGCCTAGATGTTCATTGAGCACATAGGGTAATCGCTCAGTTTGGCCCGCTAAGCATTCCGCAAAGTGAACCTGGCCACCGCCGAAGAACGTGCGCCATTGCAGAGAGGGATCGGTTGGATCCGTGAGGGTGAGGCGACCAGAACGACCCTCCGTGATAAGTTTGTGGAGAGCCTTGGCAGGTGAAACCTTGACTTGTTCGGGAGATTGAGCCTTAGGGCCATTGGGACTGTGGGTCATAGCTCAGATTGTCAAAAGGTGTGAGGCAAAAACCATAGAAAGTAAACACAACTGGGTTGTAGATACATCTAGCGCCATCGGGAGTCTATGGACACTGTTGACCTTCTGGTCTTAGGATGGCCCGTTTACACGCCAGACTAAACACGTATAAACACGTAAATTAGCCACTGTCGGGTTGACTAACTTGTATGGATAGAGTGTAGCGCTTCTGTTCACTGTCCGAAACAATGAGACGCTCCAGCCCAACCATCTCGTGAAGCCATGCTTGTGCTATGTCCCTTTGTGCTCCTTCAATCGTGACCAGTGTAGAGCTGCCTTGTTGGCAAGGCCACGCAACCCTTGAATACAGTCGCCAGGGTGACAAAACCCAGGTTTCGAGTACGGCGCAGGCCCCGCTCAAGGTGCAGCGCCCTTTTTATCCAGAGTCCGATGCGGT
>CAZXWR010000383.1:0-3793 GCA_964644325.1 uncultured bacterium | reverse complement strand
ACTGGTAGGAAGATGAGCTTTGATCCTGACATCATTGAGTATGCGTTTGCCCTGTCCTAAAGCGCTTCTAGGTCGATAAGCATTCTTTTTTGATTCATGCATTTATTGCGATTGTTCATGCATTTATTGCGATCATCTATGCATTTTTCGGTATCGTCTATCACATGGGATCAGAAGTACTGTTAGGCTGAAGGCAACATAAGCGGCCTTGTGTCAGCATAAAAGCCGCCCAGAGCCACAGGGCTCATGGTGCCGATACCTGTTTGGGTTTGATCAGTTTTGTGATCCGTCACCGCGTAAAGAACAAAGAACACTGGGGGATTTTATCGATGAGCGGTGCTCGTTTTGTTTCGGATGAAGAACTGAAGGCGCTTTTAGCGGCGGAACCAGTGGTCGTGGTGGACTGTACCGCAACTTGGTGCGGCCCCTGCCGTAAAATTGCGCCCCTGATTGACCAGCTGGCTGATACCTACAGTGATCGAGCCACGGTGGTCAAAGTAGACATCGATCAGTCCAAGGCCACAGCCACTGAGTACTCGATTCGGAGTATTCCCGCCGTGCTGTTTTTTAAGGGTAGTGAACTGGCATCCCGCCAGGTCGGGGTGGCTCCCTATGAAGTATTTCAGGACGCTTTAGACAAGCTCCTGTAAATGCTCCCTCGGGCGATTAACTGCCTGCGAGCTGCTGGCACAGCTGTCGAAAATGATCGCCGCGTTCTTCAAAGTTTTGGTACTGGTCAAAGCTGGCACAGGCTGGCGAGAGTAACACGGTCTTGGCCTGATGCTGCTGCGCGAGGGCCACAGACTGCCGCACCGCATTCTCTAGGGTTTCCGCCGCGTAAATCGAGGTGTAGCCCACCGCTCGTAAACGATCGGCGAATTGAGGCGCTGCTGCCCCAATCAGTAAGACAGCAGCGGCCTGAGTTTGAATAGTATCTAGCCACAGCTGGTCGTCTCCGGCTTTAGCTTCCCCCCCTGCGATCAAAATAGCCGGGGCAGCCACCGCCGCTAGTCCTGTTTGGGCGGCGTCATAGTTGGTGGCTTTGCTGTCATTGATATATTCGATACCGCGGTGGGTACAGATGTATTCGAGGCGGTGGGGAACGCCCGGAAAGGTTTCCACCGCTTGGGCGATCGCCGCTTTGGGGATACCTGCGAGGTGGGCGACGGCCACTGCCAGCAGCAGATTTTGCTGGTTGTGCGCCCCCGGCATGCGGAGGGCCGTCACGGGCAAGATCGGTTCCTGGCCCATTGTCACCCAGCCGTCCTGAACCGTAACGGCAATGGTGGGGCAGTGGGGCTGATTGACATGCTCAGGGCGATCGCCAAAATTGATATCTTGAGTGCTCGTCCAGTAGGCATCGGGCCAGCGCCAGAGCAGCCCATGACTCAGATAGGCATCATCCCCATTCAAAACCTTATGTTGGGAACGATTTAGAAGCAGCGCTTTCACTTCGCGGTAGCATTCTAGGGTGCCGTGACGCTCCAGGTGGTCAGGGGTAAAAGTCGTCCACACCCCAATGGTGGGTGCCAGGGTCGGCGAAGACTCCGACTGGTAGCTGCTGACCTCTGCGATCACCCAGTCCACAGGCTCATTGAGCAGAGCGACTTCGCAAGCGCTATAGCCAATGTTGCCGCAGGCGGGGGCTTTCAGGCCAGCCGCCTGGAACATCGCTGCCACGAGGGCCGTGGTGGTGGTTTTACCATTGGTACCTGTGATGCCGACCCAGGGCCGATCTTGCAGGTGGCGCCAGGCTAGCTCCATTTCACCGATCGTTTCCACACCCTGCTGGCGCGCTTCGGCTAGGGCAGGCAGAGACCAGGGCACCCCTGGACTCACCACCACTAGATCAGGACGGGCCAAATCAGCGGCGGCTAGGGCCGCTAGGCTAAAGGGGCGACCCAAACTCACCGGGATGCCTTCCTGGGCCAGGGACTGCTGGCGCGCCACTAAAGCAGCCGACTGCCCGGCATCCCCGACTGAAACCTGCCAGTCTTTTTGAGAGAGCAATCGCGCGGCAGCGATTCCTGAGCGACCCAGACCAATAATGTGAGCAACCGGCATAGCAGGGGAGGATGGAAAATAGATATTTTGCATCCTTCATGGTACCGTCTGAGGCTGCATCCGCGACCATCCCCGAACATTTTCCCCCCAACCATTTTTCCCCCAACCATTTTCCTAAGAGGCCCAGCCGATGAATCCCCCACTACCCAGTCCTGATGCCGAGCTGTCAGTTGCGACTGCCCAGGCACTATTAGAACCCTTTACCTGTCTGGAACCCGGTGCGACGCCTCCCCTGTCAGACCCAGAAACCATTCGCGTCGCTGTCTTGCAGCTCACCCAGGTCACCGACAATCAAATTCTGGGCATTCTCGCCAGCTCTTGGGCAGAAGCGCTCCAGGCACTGCAATCCTATACCCGTGCCCTAGGACATCCCTTCCCCACGCAACTCCCCGAGCCGCAGGAGCCTGTCTATCTCAAGTACAATCCGCGCTCCGGACTCTGCTATGCCAGTCCCTACCTCGAACAGCATCGTGGGGTTTTGATCTCTTTCCAGTCCGATGCTGCCGATGGCCTCAATGAACTTTACGGGCATCTCCCCCTCAATTTATTTCTGACCCCCTAGTCCTGGACTAAGCTGGAAGCACAGCCCTTCAACTGCTGAATCCATGCCCCCGCCTTCCGTGTGGTCTCTCGACCAGATGCCGGGTCTGAGTGCTGCTGACCGTCAGCGGCTCAGGAGCAACGGCATCCATACAACCCAGCAGCTCTTGGTGCGATCGCAAACCCCAGCCCAAATGCGCCTGCTCGCGGCACAGCTGCAAATGTCAGAGCGCTGGGTGCGGAAGTGGGCTGCCCTGGCAGAACTGTCGCAGCTGCCCAGCGTAGGCTATCAATATTGTGGGCTACTGCTCCACGGGGGCGTTACCTCGATTCCACAACTGGCGACGCTGTCGGCGCAAACGCTACATCGGCGGCTACTCCGGCTCCAGGTGACAACAACAGCCCGCCGCGATCTCTGTCCCAGTCCAGGTACGCTGAATCGCTGGATTAAAGAAGCACAGCAGTACCCGCGCCCTTCTGGGGCACAATCTTAACTTGACCTTACCCCGAAAAAGTGGACAGGTAAGTTAAGCTGCCATCGGTTGATCTAGAGTGCTCCAGTAATTGTCTTCAAATTGAACAGGGCTCAAGTATCCAATGGTCGAGTGTATGCTTTGTCGGTTGTAGAATACCTCGATCCATTCCGCGATAATTGTTCGAGCGATAGTTCTGGTTGAGAAGATTCTGAGATAAATCAACTCTGTCTTGAGGGTACCAAAAAAGCTTTCAGCCACCACATTATCCCAGCAATTGGCCCGACGGCTCATACTACCTGTAAGCGCAGATGCCTAGTAGAGCCATTCATCGAACCACCCGTTGGCGACCGACCTGAAAGCCATTCGCGACCAGAGCGGCGTGAATGCGAGGGGAACCATAGGTTTGACGACTGGCTTGATAAATCTGTTGAATCGCTTGGGACAAGATTTCATTCGCCTGAGTTCGTGGGGATAGTTTGCGTTGACACCAGGCGTAGTAACCACTCCTGGCGAGTTTCAGTACCTTGCACATCCCGGCCATGGGGAAGTTTACCTTCTCTGCATGAATCAGCTCATAGGGTCTGAACTTTCCTTGGCAAAGAAGGTCGCGGCCTTTTTTAGGAAATCTCGTTCCATTTGCACCCGTTTGAGTTCGCGACGTAATTCGCTCAATTCTTTACGCTCAGCAGAAGTGAGCTGGCCTTGCGGGTGCG
>CAZXWR010000382.1:0-3794 GCA_964644325.1 uncultured bacterium | reverse complement strand
CATGATTGAAAGCCCACTATGAAAAGGCTTCCACGACTTGTGGGTAAGGCATAGAGTCTATAAGACCTTCTTGGTATTGGTAAGAGTTATTTGCATATCCCCTGGAAAGATATATTCCAGGGGAGAGAATAGTAAGGCCTGATTGCCTGACAAAACTAAGGATCCAATGAGCATCTACTTGCTGACATCTGCCACAGAGAGAGTTTTGGGTTTTGTGATTCTTGTGAACAATCTCAGTTCGCCATAAATGCTTTTGACTTTAGTATTGCTTTAGGATTATAGCTGGGTCATCATCTCTGATTGAGGCATCAGTACCTTTTCACTAACAGGTAAGCGCGAGGTGAAGTTTTAACTCAAAGAAAGACATTATCCCGATTGGCGATCGCCCAAATTCTGCCTAAGATAGGGGGGCAGGGTTCAAATCTCTGCCTTATTTACCGTTGCGGATCGATCTGAGTCATGATTCTGTCCAGAATTATCCTTGCGAGTGGTACCGCTCTCCTAGCCGCCACTGGGCCACTGCTACCAGTCGGTCTGGCCTGGGCCGTCGATCCGCCCAGTGAAGTCGCCAGCACCCTGAACCGCGATCGCCTCAGTTATCAAGAAGTGCCCCTTTCCCAGATCACGACCGTTCTGAGCGGTGACCCCGAGCAGCTGCCCCTTTTGGCCGTCAAACCCTTGTTAGAAGAAGGGTCTCAAGTCCCCCAGGTGATTCTCGATCGCTCCGATGCCGAACGCATCATTGCCACCGTCACCCAGCTCAGCGCAACAGCCCAGCCCGTTGTCAGCCGTCGCTACCGGGTTGAAATGGTCAAAAATCCTTCCCCCTGTAGCTGTCAACAATGGCGCGTAACCTGGGTGGGCCAGCAATAAGCCCTGACCTAGCCCTGCCAGCCCAAAACCTGAAAGCGGCCCCTAGAAATACTAGAAGCCGCTTTATTTGACTTGATTTCCTGTACGAGACTAGCTCATTGCCGCTGCACTGCGGTCATAGCTAGCCCGGAACCCGGAATTAATTTTGCCTTGAATGGGACGCCAGTAGTGCGCCGCATCAGCCCCTAAACCGACTTCAGCCGCAGCGCGAGTGAGCAATGACTGCTCCCGACGCTTAATGCTGTTGTGATGCCCCATCATCAAAGCACGAGCCAAATCTTTGGTTCGGTTATGCGTGGCAACGGGCTGAGGTGCTGGCACAGCAGGGACACTAGCAGGCTGCTCACCTGTACGATAAGCTACGCCCCGGTAAACCAAATCCAGCGTAGGTTGCTGAACGGCCCCTTTTTTCACATTTCTGTGACGCCATTCTAAACCCCGGTAAACGCCTCCTAATCCAGAGAGCTCCGTGGCAACGGTCGGGGGGGTGTAGTCGTAGGTAACACCGCGATATTTAAGTTTCATACTCACTCGCCTCCTAATCCGAAGAGATATCATACGAGGCGCGTTCCTTCGGGAGAAACCCCTACTTCCGTCCCCACATTACATATTTCCTATGCCTGAAGGGGATGAACGATTTACTTTCTGTATCTAATGTAACCGTTTGGTGCTTTTATTGTCAAACTTTGAAAGGTTTTGGGACTCAAATCGTATATTTTTTAACAGAGCGCGTCAAGCTGCGGCAGCAGCAAGCGGAAATATCGCCGTAGAGGGGACGTCGCTAAACTAGTGAGGGGCTGTATGCTGTGCCGCAAGCCAGGGTATCCGCCTGAGTCAGGATGAAGTCGTGAGGATGGAAAAAAACGGTCAATGATTGCCACCGAGTTGTTAGCCGCAGCGGATGAAGCTGCGATTGCCAGTAATCTCAAGCAGTTTGCGCTGGTGTTGTGTGTGTCGTTGAGTGTGGCAACCCTGCCGCAGGTATTTAGCTGGTTTCGGCGGATCCCCTATACGCTGCTGCTGGTGATTGTGGGGTTAGGTCTGGCCCTGGTTGACGTTCACCTGGTGAGTTTGTCGCCCGCTTTGATTCTGTCTATTTTTCTGCCCCCATTGCTGTTTGAGGCGGCCTGGAATCTGAAATGGACGGAGCTGAAACAGAATGCGCTGCCCGTCACCTTATTTGCGGTACTGGGGGTGGTGGTGTCGGTGGCGGGTGTGGCCGTGGGGTTGAATCAGCTGGCGGGGCTTTCCTTGACCACCGCCCTGCTCATTGGTGCCAGTCTTTCAGCGACGGATCCGGTGTCGGTGGTTGCCCTGTTTCGGGAACTGGGGGCCAGTCAGCGTTTGACGACCCTCATGGAGGGCGAAAGCCTCTTTAACGATGGCATGGCTGTAGTTGCCTTCAGTGTTTTGGTGGCGCTGCCCCTGGGAGCAATGGAGCTGGATCCGAGCCTCATTGCTGTACAGCTGTTGACGGTGATTGGCATTGGGTTGGGCGTCGGGGCTCTGATTGGGTTTGGCATTTCTTACCTGACCCAGCGCTTCGATCTACCGATGGTCGAGCAGTCCTTAACCCTGGTGGCGGCCTACGGCACCTACATTCTGGTTGAAGATTTAGGGGGGTCGGGTGTCATTGGCGTGGTGACGGTGGGACTCATTCTAGGTAATTTTGGCTCCCGGATTGGCATGAACCCCCGCACCCGGATCATTGTGACCGAGTTTTGGGACTTTCTGGCCTTCTTTGTGAACTCCATTGTCTTTTTGCTCATTGGCGATCAAATTGAGTTTGAAATTTTAGGCCATAACTTAAAAACCATTGGCATTACTATTTTGGCGATGCTGGTGGCGCGGTTGGTGGGGGTTTATCTCCTGAGTGCTTTGAGCAATGTATTTTCGCCAACGTCAATCAACCTCCGTGAGCAAACCGTGCTCTGGTGGGGTGGGCTGCGGGGATCTGTTTCTATTGCCCTGGCGTTGAGTGTGCCGATTGCCCTGGGCGAACGGGAGATGATTATTTCGACGGTGTTTGGTGTGGTGTTGTTTACGCTGCTGGTGCAAGGACTCTCCACCCAAACGCTCTTGGAAACCTTAGGGTTATTGGGCGATCAGAAACCGCGCCAGGAATATTCATCGGCGATCGCCCGACGGTCTGCCTTGAATCGCGTCTTGCAGCACCTGCAAGCCACCCAGGATCGGCCCGAAATTGACGAGGAGTTTTATCGCTACCAGCTGGCGCTTCTCGAAGGACAGCTTGAAAAAGTAGATGAGGAAATTGGAGAACTGCAAAACCGCTACCCAGAGCTACGCACCTTCGCCGCCGATCAGCTCCGGGAAGAACTCCTCACCATTGAAGCCGATACCTACGCTGAACTGGTCAAAGTCGGACGGCTCAACAACGAACTGGCCCCCTTTATGGCCGAGGTGATGCAGGAAAGCGAAGGGTGAGGGGGGTAGTTGCTACTGCTGGTGACAGGAGCCAATATCTCAAATCGGTTCTATCATCATGGCAAGAATACAGAGATCCTTGATCATCCCGATGCCCATCGTTAGGAGTGCCAACCAATATCCCCATTCAAGTGCCGCGTAATCCGCAGAATGCCAAACGTACAGCTGAATAGCTAAGCTCACGACCGCAAAGAACAAACGGCACATCACTAGCGGTCGAGAGTCGCGTCCAAACCAGAGATTCACGATAAAGTACAGCGGCAGACACAGCGGCAGGAATAGCGTTCTGCGATCCAGCGACATGATCGCTACGAAGAATAGGTACAATAAGCCGTTCACGCTCAAACTACCGAACATAAAATCGCCCTTGGAGATCGCCCAAGGAGCAAATAGGCTCAGGATCAGCGCCGCACTGATGCAAAGCTGACTGCCTGACAGAAGTGGGTAAAAGGCTTGAAATCTCGTGAAGCGAGGAG
>CAZXWR010000381.1:0-3795 GCA_964644325.1 uncultured bacterium | reverse complement strand
AGTTGCCCGCCACCCTGATGATCCGGCCCTTCAACTTTGATACGTTGGCCATCCGGGTCTATCGCCTAGCTTCCGACGAACGGTTGGCAGAGGCTTCTGGAGCAGCCCTAGCCATCGTTGGCGTCGGGCTAATTCCAGTTTTAGTCCTCAGCTTTAAACTGACTCAGACCCGGCGTCGATCTACTTCCAGCCCACTCGATCCGCAATTTTGACGGCTTCTGGACTGTTGCGACCATAGGCACTCACGTTCACCGCATCAACCTTAAAGGACCCAAACGCCTTTAAGTTTTCTGGCAGCGGGACTGCCTCCACAATCGGGAATTCTTCATTCCCTTTCGCAAAAGCAGTCTGAGCGTCTGGAGTGGTTAAATATTCCACAAACTGAATCGCTGCTTCCTTGTGGGGGGCATTGCGGGTCAAACCCACCCCACTAATATTGACGTGGGTGCCGCGATCGCCCTGGTTCGGGAAAAAAGCCCCCACCTTCCCAGCAAGTTCTTGATCTTGAGGATCCTGGGATGCCTGTAGGCGCGATAAATAGTAATGATTCACCACCGTCACATCACACTCGCCAACGGCCACCGCCTTGATCTGGTCAGTATCTCCGCCCTGGGGTGGACGCGCAAAATTACTCACCAGGTTCTTGGCCCAGGTCTCAGTGGCGGCTGCCCCTTTTGACTCAATCATGGATCCCAGCAGGGACTGATTGTAAACATTGCTGGAGCTGCGGATACACACTTTGCCTTTCCATTTGGGATCCGCTAAATCTTCGTAGGTGGAGAGTTGAGCAGGCTGGACTTTTTCTTTGTTATAGACAATGATTCTGGCTCGCTTTGTCAGGCCAAACCAGTCACCGTCAGGATGCCTTAAATTTTCAGGCACCCGCTCCTTGAGAATCGCTGAATCAATCGGCTGGAATAAATCTTGTTCCTCCGCTCGCCACAGCCGGCCCGCATCAACGGTAATGAACAGGTCAGCGGGACTACTCTCCCCCTCGCTTTTGAGGCGCTCTATCAGTTCATCGTCTTTCCCTTCAACCACATTGACTTCAATGCCAGTTTCTTCGGTAAAGCGCTGGTACAGTGCTTCATCAGTGTCATAATGGCGGGCTGAATAAACATTCACCGTTGCCGTGTCGGCTCCTGATGTTGGCCCCTGACAAGCGGCGATCCCCCCACCCATCAACCCGAGCCCCACCCACAAAGCGGTGTGCCAGACCCTAAACCCTTGCGTATGCTGACAGGCCAATTGCGCAACTACCGCTTGGCCCGTGGCAGGACGTTGCCCGTTACTGAGGCGTTTAGCATTTACAAAAATCTGCATTGATGAGAATCTTTTTCAATAAAAACACCCTTCAGACTATCTGGCTAGTGCCAGAGCTGTCAATGGTAGTTTCGGAAGATCTCGCAGTTAGCCAGTATTGTCAAAGGAGGTCAGTGCCCTAGAAAACCAGGTGGGGTTTGTCGGAGCACGCACCAGTCGCCAGATAAAGTGAGACAATAAAGAGCGCGCATTCAGTGAACGGTCGGCGGGGTCAAGCCCCTGAATCTTTCATGGGTGGCGCGGCTATAAGAACGCTCAGCCTCGGTAATCCCACGATTCACAACCTCACTGTCCACTTGCCTTTCGGTTTAGGGTAACCGCTAACATCAATGACTCGAAGTAAGCTGTCTGATTCCGATAAGCAAGCTATTTTGACCCGATTCACCTCTGGAGAAGAGACTGTGAACAGTCTGGCCCAGCACTATCAGGTCAGTGCCTCCACCATTCGGCGTCTCCTTAAGCAAGGGCAGGCAGCTGCTCCCCCTCCTGAGGAGGCAGTCGCAGGCGTGAACTCCCCCAAGTCAACCCCAGCGCCGCCTAAAAAGCGAAGCAAGACACAGCAGCCTCAAGGGAGTGCTGCCGAAGCGGACAATAACGCACCGCCTCGCTCAGAAACCTTGCTTGCCTCGGATGCAGGCCCTGAAAAGACGCCGGGTGACCCTAGCGCGCAGTCTGATCCTCCAGAATCAGCCGCACCAGAGTCGCGCTCTTCTCGATCCCCTCGACGCCGAATCCAGCAGCGTGGGGCAACGGTGGAGGGACAATCTTCACCTGATGCTGACCTACCGACCGCTGCATCGCCCTTGGATGGAGACAATCGCCAGGAAATTCAAAAGCCAGCACCGCCCATCAAGCACACGGAGCATGAGCTCCATGAAATCCTAGAAGATCTTGAAGATGATCTTGAGGTGGAAGATGGCTCTGATTTCGATGCGGATGATGATGAAGACGGAGATGACTTTGACCCAGCGAGTGACTCAGATGAAGATGAAGCAGATGACAGTCCCTTTGTCCCAGGCAACCTGCTAGAGGTGCGTTCAATTGACCAGGCTACTTTCCCTGACACCTGCTACGTCGTCATTGATCGAACCGCAGAACTGGTTACCAGACCCCTCAAAGAATTTGGGGAGCTGGGTCAAGTCGCCGAGGCTGAGGTCAACGCTAAGACCCTGCCAATTTTTGAGAATCATCGAGTTGCGCGGCGATTTTCCCAGCGGTCCCAGCGCGTCATTAAAGTACCCAATGGTGAGCTGCTGAAGAAAACCACACCCCAGCTTTCTGCTAAGGGCATTACGCGCCTTTTAATGGATGGTCAAATTTTTGCGCTTTAGGGGCTGGGTCTTTCCCTGGGGGAAATGTCTGGCCATGCGTGGGAAGCATCTCGACGGTCAGTCATGATATTTCCTGCAAGTGGGCTATGATATCGCCAGGCATACGAGCTTTGGCCTGCTTGCTGACTTTTATTTTTTATCTGTTAACTTTTTCACTTGAAACGATATGAAAGCCATGATTTTGGCCGCTGGGAAGGGGACAAGGGTTCGACCCATCACCAATACCACCCCGAAGCCGATGATCCCCATCCTCCAAAAACCCGTCATGGAGTTTTTGGTTGAGCTGCTGCGGCACCATGGCTTTGACCAGATTATGGTGAACGTCAGCCATCTTTCGGAAGAGATTGAGAACTACTTCCGAGATGGTCAGCGCTTCGGGGTCGAAATTGCTTACTCCTTTGAAGGCAAAATTGTTGAAGGTCAGCTCATTGGTGAAGCCCTCGGATCGGCGGGGGGGATGCGCCGCATTCAAGATTTTTCGCCGTTTTTTGATGACACCTTCGTGGTGTTGTGCGGAGACGCCCTTATTGATCTGGATCTCACGGCTGCGTTGAAATGGCACCGTGAAAAAGGGGCGATCGCCACGGTCGTGATGAAGACCGTAGACCCCAGTGAAGTTTCCAGCTATGGGGTGGTCGTGACGGATGAAGAGGGTCGCATTCAAGCGTTTCAGGAAAAGCCAGCCGTTGCCGAAGCCCTCAGCAATAACATCAACACCGGGATCTATATTTTTGAACCCGAGGTCTTAGACTATGTGCCCTCGGGAGAAGTCTTTGATATTGGTGGCGATCTCTTTCCCAAACTGGTGGAAATTGGAGCCCCATTCTATGGCATCCCCATGGATTTTGAGTGGGTTGACATTGGCCGGGTGCCCGACTATTGGCAAGCGGTTCGAAGCGTTCTCATGGGAGAGGTCAAAAATGTTGCCATTCCGGGTCGAGAGGTGGCCCCAGGCATCTTTACGGGGCTAAACGTGGCGGTCAATTGGGACAAGGTCAACATCCAGGGACCAGTTTACATCGGCAGCATGACCCACATTGAAGATGGCGCCACGATTATTGGCCCTTCAATGATTGGCCCAAACTGCTGGATCTGTGGGGGGGCCGTGGTGGATAACAGCGTTATCTTTAAGTACTCCCGC
>CAZXWR010000380.1:0-3798 GCA_964644325.1 uncultured bacterium | reverse complement strand
TCAACCTGGAAATGCGGAAGCTAGAAGATATCCAGGCCTGGATGCGTCAGCATCTAGGAGTGGCCCCCAATCTTGACTTGCGACGGCTGTTTGCCGAAACCATTGGCATTCCCCAGGGCACCTTCACCGCCGACTTTCTGAAACGGCCCGCCGACCGCAAGAAAATATTTGACCCCATCTTGAAGGTAGAGGAGTACAAGCAGGTCTACGACCAAACCCGTGACCTGGAAACCTATGCCCGCTTTCAGGTCACTTCCCTGGAGCAATCCCTGGCCAGCTTTGAGCAGCAGCTCGCCGATTGGGACAGCCTCAAACAACAGGCCGCAGACTTAGAAACTGCGATCGCCCAAGATCAGCAGACCATTGACCAAGTCACCCATACCTTAGAACAGCAGCAGACCGAAGTTGACCGCTTGACCGTTGCATCTCAACGCCTCCAGGCTTTAGAAGCTCAGGTGCGGCAGCTGGAAACCCAGCGCACCAGTAAATCCGAAACCCTCCAAATCCTGGAGAAAACCTGGCTGAGTGCCCAAAAAGCCGTGGAAATCTGTAAGGCTAACCGACAGCGTTTTCAGGACTACCAGGCCGCCCAAGATGCCCTCAAACAGATTAACGACCAGCGGCAACAGCAGCAGGCGATTGAACAACAGCGCGATCGCCTACTGCAACAAATCCAGGCCCAAGAGGTGACGGCTTCCCAAGTTGCCGGACAGCTGCAATCCCTCCGGGAACTTCGCCAGGAGGTTGAGCGTTGGCAGCAGCAAGTGCCTCAGCAAGACCAGCTTGAGCAAGCCTTAGAACAGGTGCGCCAGTCCCTCAAAACGCTACTGGTTGTTGAAACTCAGAAACAGGGCATCAACCAGCAAATCCAGCAGCTGGAACTGCAAAAAACACGGCTGGCAGCCGAACTGGAGGCGCTGGCTCAACTGGCCACCCAGGTTGTCTCCATTCCCGATCTCGAAGCCCAGCAAGAGCAGCTCCAATTGCGCTACAGTCAGCTCCAGGCTGGCCGCACCTTTATTGAAGCCCTACAGCCCCTGGTGCAGGAAGCGCAAATCCACCGCGATCGCCATCATCAGGAGATTCTCGCGGCCCAGCAGACTCTTCAGCAATCGGATATGCCCCCAGCCAGTCGCCAGCGGCTAGAACAGGTACTCGCAGCGGGCCTCTTGCTCAACACCCAGCTTTTAGAGGCGCTGCAAGCCCTCATTGCCGGACTGTTGGACGGGTCAGCCGTGGCTGAGGTAACCACCCAGCTACAGCAGTTGAAAACGGCCCTCGCCCAGGCCCGTCAAACTGAACAACGGCTGGCGACGTTACCCAGCCAACAGCAGCAGTTCAAGGCGTTACAGGCAGACCTGCAGCAGCTGACCCAGCGCCAAGCTGATTGCGATCGCCAGCTCAGCGCCAGTCCAACCCACAAGGCCGAGGAACAGCGACTGCTCGCGGCACTCCAGCAGCTCAACGACCCCAAAGGGCAGGTGAAGGTGCTCCTGGAACAGCTGCGTCCTGAGCCTGCCCTGCAAAAGCAACAGGTGGCTCTCCAGAACACCCTGCAAAAACTTCAGCAACAAATGCAGCAGATCGAAGCGGCTCGGCTGACCTTTGCCGACCTAGAGGCCCAAACTGCACAGCACCAGCAGCAGCTCCAACAATTACAGGCCGATTACCAGCTCTACCTCCGCCATCGCGAAGAGGCCAATAAGTTCCGGCTCCTCGACCCGCAGTACCAGGCCACCCAAAAAGAGCTAGAAACAATCCTAGTCAGCTTGGCCCAGGTCCAAAGCCTCTGGGAAACCGCCTGCCAAACCCATGACCCCAATCAACTCCCCCAAATGCAGGCAGCGCTCATCCAGCAGCGGCAGTACCGGGATCAGCTACTGGGCGGATTGCAGCCAAAACAGGAGCAGCTCACCGCGCTGCAAGCCACCCTAGAGCAGCGGGCAATCCTGGCAGAACAGCAACAGAGCGATCGCCAAACCTTACATCAGCGGCAGCAAACCCTGCAATTTATCGTGGATGCCCGCCGTATTTTCAACCAGAGCGGCCCCAGAATCACTCAGTACTACCTGAGCGAAGTTTCAGTGGAGGCCGATAAACTCTACCGTGAACTGCTGAATCGCCATGACACCACCCTGTCCTGGACTGAAGATTACGATATT
Organism: uncultured bacterium; assembly: GCA_964644325.1. Classification (GTDB taxonomy): domain Bacteria; phylum Cyanobacteriota; class Cyanobacteriia; order Thermosynechococcales; family Thermosynechococcaceae; genus CAZXWR01. The sequence goes on along the minus strand of CAZXWR010000380.1, from coordinate 1,636 downwards.
TTGGTGCGCCAGCAGGGACACGACCGTAGTTTTCGCAGCCTATCGGGTGGGGAACAGATGTGTGCGGCCTTGGCCGTGCGGCTAGCACTGCTGAAAGTGCTGGCGGATATTGACATTGCGTTCTTTGATGAACCCACCACCAACATGGATCAGGTGCGCCGACAGCAGCTTGCCGAGGCCATTGGCAACCTGAAAACCTTTCAGCAGCTGATCGTCATTAGCCACGACGATACCTTTGAACCCATCACCGAACATCTAATTCGGGTGGAGCGCCCCTGATGCTGGGGGTCGCACTGAACCCTCTGCAATCCAAGGAATCTCCATACATACGTTAGGGTTGAGGGTAGATAAAGGACATCAATATTAATATCCGGTGAGCGTTTAAAGCGCTAGGGTGGGCGGCTAGCTCAGTTGGTAGAGCGCTTCCCTTACAAGAAGAATGTCACAGGTTCGCGTCTTATACCGCCCATCGCTTGTATGAGTCTACAGATGGTAAAAATTTCGGGAGTACAAAGCAACGCTTAAGGGTTATTTTTGAATCTTTGGATTGGCAATCCGCAGGGCTGTTTTGACCGTAGTCCAACCAACTCTAGGGGCAGTAACCGGAATTTGTAGGGTGTTGCATGAACCGACCGTTCCCCATACGATCAGAGTTAATAACCTATAGATACAAGAAAAACAGGAAAAATCGACAAGGTTGTCAGAGAATTACACTATCAAAGTGCATGGCTCCGGCTGGTCATCAGCGAAGCCCAATGTGAGCCGATGGGAGGGAATAGCCAATGACCTGCACTAAGTCGCTCTACGAATCCGACTTTGTTCAGTGGTCAGATCAGACTGCTCAACTGTTGCGTGAGCAGCGGTTCTCTGAATTGGATCTCGCTCATTTAATTGAAGAGGTTGAAGACTTGAGCGGACGAGAGCGGGATGCGCTTTACAGCAATCTCAAAATCGTCCTTCTGCATTTGCTGAAGTGGCACTATCAATCCCACAAACGAAGCAATAGCTGGCGATCATCTATCGTTGAACATCGCCAGCGTATCCAGCGGCAGGTCAAAAAATCTCCCAGCCTCAAGTCCTATCCAAGCGAAATCGTGAGTGACTGTTACTCGGATGCGCGGGAGCTGGCATCTGTAGAAACAGGGCTACCCCTAGTGACCTTCCCAGTCGAGTGCCCCTACGCAATCACTACGGCCTTGAACCCTGATTTCTTGCCTGATTGACCTTTATGATGCCATTGCCCTTACTTTTTATTCTCTGTTGATTGGATAGCGTTGTTTTGATGTTGTCGATGGCCTACTAAAAGTGGGAACACTAGGATCTGATATTCACAGATCGGCATGAGACATACATCAAACAAATTCTGCTTTTCATTTATTTATTTTATACTATTCACTTTCAGCCTTCCCTTCATCCAGCAGAAGTCCATTTTGGCAAATGATACTGAAGTTAATGCACAAAATAATGACGAAGTTTCTCAGTTGTACACCAAGAAAATTAATCAGATAAAACCCTCTCGTTACATAGACAGCACTAATTACAATTCGAGCAATAATCAGATTAAAAGCATTTATATTGAAAAGCTAGTTTTCAATAGTAATACATTATTTGATTACGAACAACTAGAGAAACAAAC
>CAZXWR010000379.1:0-3806 GCA_964644325.1 uncultured bacterium | reverse complement strand
CTAAACCTTCGTTAAATTCCTGGGACGGTTACTTGCTTGTTTGCTTACTAGAGAGTCTTTTATTGTTCAAGCAGAGTGCTCTCTGCTGATAAAATCAAATCAAATCAAATTGGTCTCTAATCAGTGCTCTTTGGCTAGAAAGCATAGATTGGGGTACTAATTCGGAAATGTAGGGTTTGTGGAATAGGTGAGTATTTAATCTATAGACACTAATTTCAAATTGTTTTGTATGATTTAAAGTTTATTGCTTGGGGCTTGTCATGATGGTTAATCAAGGTATTGATTATTTTGGTCGTCAACACTTCTTTTCAAAAATTCAAGATCGCTCGACATTGAAAATTCGACATGACATGTATGATTTTTTGAAATCTGTTGTTGGTGATGTAAAGGGATTAATTTTTTTAGACCATGGCTCAACACCGGATACACACCGCTTAGCTAGTAATTGTTTTCTGCACTGGCTTGTTCAAGATGAAGCGAAGGTATATACAACTTCTCCAGAAAATATTGATCACTTAGCTCAAAATATACCAGGAGTCACTGTCCTTAATTGGCCCTTGGATCTAGAGGTACTTTCCAGTCGTCCAGAATACACGCTATCTTCAGCAGTCATTGAGCATGTTGGCTCAGAACGCAGTCAGATTCAATATGTTGAATCTCTCTTAGATATTTCACCCTGTCTCTTTATCACAACGCCTAATCGATTTCATTGGCTTGAGTTCCATACTAAAATTCCATTCCTACATTGGCTACCTCGATCACTGCACCGAAAAATACTGAAGATGCTAGGGATGAATTTTTGGGCTGATGAAAATAACCTAAATCTAATTTCGAAGTCCGAGTTTGAAAAAATTATTCTCGCGGCAGCTGAAAATATAGGTGCCAATGTTAACCTTACGTGGTACACTCCCAGGTTTTTAGGGATGATTTCAAACTTGTGTGTGATCGTCAAGAAAGCTTCAGCATGTCCCTGACTATTCTACATTTCATAAAGATTCTTGTTAATTGAAAACCCAAAAAACATAATCGTTTATCTTTTAATGGCAATATCTATGCTCCACGAATCGCTAATGAATAGAACCTCCTGTTGAATTTGGATAAAGATGAGATTTAATCGAGTTGATAATGCCATCTTTTCAAAGCTTTTGCCGCTCTTGATCTTCATTTTGATCGGTACAACCCTGTTTGTTGCATTGGCTGAAGATCCGCGTCAGGCAAGTACTAAACCTAGGTTTAAGGATGGTGAACAAAATTTAGCCTTTGCCTATCATCTTTACAAGCATGGGACGTTCTCTGATAGTTTGGTGGATCAGCAAAATCCACTCCCGTCAAATCGCCGAGAACCTTTATATCCAGTACTTTTAGCTGGATTCCTACCCCGGATTTCAAATTTAGAAAGTTTCAACTTACAGTGCTTGCTGACAGGTAAGGAAAACAAATGTTTAGCGATTCTAAAGCGGCTCAAGGGCATTAATATCCTACTTCTACTATCCATTGCACTTTCAACCTTTTTGGCTGCAAGGATCATCGTAGGTGGAGGAAATTTACCGATTATTTCAGCATGTCTTGCAAGCCTTAATCCTTATTTATTTCTGGCGGTAAATGATTTTTACTCTGATTTACTTGCCGCTCTTCTGCTGCTAGTTTTATCAACCGCTCTCTATTTAACTGTAAGCCAAGATGGCTCTTCACTTTCGTATGCTTCTGTGGCTCAGAGTTCCACGGTTGAACGAACTAATTGGCAGGCTCAATTTGCTGTAATCACTGCCGGTATTACGCTAGGGTGTTTGATTTTAGTCAAGGCTGTATTTATTTATCTGGGCTTATTGGTGGCGGGTATGTATGTTTGGGTTGCATATCGCTTGCATTCATATCAACCCATGAGGCGAGTCGTGATATTACTGCTGATTGCTTACTTAATTGTGGGTGGATGGGTCTTTAGAAATTATCGTCTGTTGAATGAAGCCAGAGTAGCGGGTCGGGATGGGGAAGTCTTAGCGATTCGAGCCGAGTACTCAACTATGACTTGGAAAGAATATGCACTTTCTTTTTGTGCATTCACATCGCCTTGCTCCAGTAACTTTTTAAAAGAAATAGATCCGCTTGCCTATGAGCACTTCCATTTGAGTAAACCGACTGGCTTTTATAGACGGACAATGAATCGTATTCGGGCAATGCGCCAAGAGACGGGAGATTTAAAGTCAATTAGTGTAAATCAATCTGAAATTGATCAAGGTCTCACTCAAGATGCGATCGCATTGATTCGAAAGAACTGGTTGATGCACTTAGCCCTGATAATTTCATTCGCCTATCGAGGGATGATAACCCACTTCCCTTACTTCATTGCCTTTTGGTTTTTCATTGTCGTAGCTAGCCGTTCACATAATCTTGGTTTATGGCTGTTCCTAATTCCGTCAATTTATAGTGTTGCTATTCATTCTCTGGCTAGTCACTACATTGAGCGATACAGTGTGCCACTCTTACCCAGTCTGGCGATCTTGCTTGCACCTTTGCTTGTGTCATTTTTTAGATATCTCAAAGTAAAATTAACTGCCAAACGAGCAGCAGCTTTGTGAGTTCGAAGTCAGCATATTCGATTTAAATTCAATTAACTTTGGTTTTGGAAACCGTCTCTTTAATTAGTTCCTTTAAAGGCAGCAGTTCTCTAAAAAACTACGGCTTGCAATCATTATGATTCTCTTGAGTATTTATATTTACTGTGTAAGTTTTATATGATTTTTCAGCTATTCATATAAAATTCTTTGTGAGCTAAACTCGTTTGTCAATCATGTCAGCTAAAAGTGCAAATATCCCAATCTGGGTGAATGCAATCAACAAAATTAAGGTTCTTTCAGTAAGATTCTGACGGATCACTACATCTTGAATCAACGTGATACAGAAAAGGGCAAAGAAAAATCCTGAAATTGGTAAAAAGACGCGCAAAGGGGCAAAATAAACTCCTGTTCGGAGAATAATCTGCACAAATCTTAGAGTGTCGCGAATGGGTTTGATCTTGCTGCGTCCAGTCCGCTCATAGTAATTGATGGGGACGAATTTTACAACGTAGTTATTCGTTAACAATGCAACAGTAATTGTTGTGGTGAAGCTGAAGGTGTCTGGCAAGATATTGAGAAACTTCTCTACAATGGGCTTGTGCATTACTCGCAAGCCGCTGTTTAAGTCTGGAATTGGCTGTTTCGTAATCCACTCAGCGAACCGTAACAGAAACCACTTAGGAATTTTCCGGAGTTTGGAATACTGAACTTTCTTCCCCGTGCGCGCCCCAACGACCATATCAGCTTCATTGGCAAATGCTAATAAAGTGGGAATATCTTGATTGGGATAAGTACCGTCGGCATCGGTGATTACAATGGTCGAGAATCTAGCGTGTCGGATGCCTGTTTTGAGAGCAGCGCCATATCCTTTGTTCCGTTCATGCTCAATGAGATAGATATCCTGGCGAGCACTTAATAATTTCTGCGTCCCATCGAAAGAGCCGTCGTTAACGACAATTACTTCATACTTGCCGGGCAGAGAGTTCAATATTTCTTGGAGTTGATCCAGTGTGGAAAGAATTCCGCCCTCTTCGTTGTAAACCGGTATAACGATAGAGACGTCAGGCAGTACTGGATCAGGATTGAGCGTTTGTGTCAGGGGCATAAAGTTTGATGAGGGTCACGCAGCTTTGAGAGCCATGTTCCTTGTGCAAGGTGCAGAAAATGTAATTTACGTCTCGCCTGAACTGTGTTTAGGTTCTTCAGCCTACGGGTTTCGACAAAAGTTGTGGCTGAGATGCATGGATGAGG
>CAZXWR010000378.1:0-3806 GCA_964644325.1 uncultured bacterium | reverse complement strand
TTACTAACATATCAACCTCACTCAAGTCTGTCAACTGTTTTGCCTGGCTTTTTTTGATTTTCTCTAAAACACTGTCACTTCAGCGGTTTGCGGCATTCATGGCAGGTCGGGCTGAGGGGTTGCGTTAGAAGTCAACACCTCGCTTTAGCTCAACACCCCTTTCGGCGTAATGTTTGTGGCAGATCATTTCTGAATGGGTACTGGCTAAGGCAAAATATGCGGGTTCATTTTTGCAACGCCCCGTAATGATGATTTCTGTATCTCGGGGCTTACGCAGAAAAGCCTGGACGAGGGGTTCTTCTGGCAGCAGCTCTAGGTCAACCGTTGGGTTGAGTTCATCTAGGACAATTGTTTTGTAGAGGCCGGAGGCAATGGCAGCTCTAGCAATTTCCCACCCTCGCTCGGCTTCAACGTAGTCAAGTTCTTGCTGTTGCCCACGCCAGACGATGGCATCACGACCACAGCGTTGATGGTCAACCAAGTTGGGATAGCTTTGGTGCATGGCGGCGATCGCCGCGTCTTCGGTATACCCGCGCCCGCCCTTGAGCCACTGCATGATAAGTACGCGGTGGGACTGGTCTTGACTAATGCCTCTGCCAATCGCTTGTAAGGCTCGACCTAGGGCACTCGTCGATTTACCTTTGCCTTCGCCGGTATAAATTTCAAGTCCTTCAATACTTTGCCCAGGCGTTAGGGAAGGATGGGACTTCATCTCTGAGTGTAGGTCAGCGATATCGAGCAATGGTTGTGGTGTACCCCGCCCGGTAGAGATGATTTCTAAATGGTCTGGCTTATTTTTTAAGGATTGAACCACCTCGTCAGGAGGCAATAGACCCAAATCTAAAACGGGGTTGAGTTCATCCAAGACAACAACTGAATAGAGCCCTGATGCAATGGCTCCTTTCGCAATATCCCAGCCTCTCTGTGCTTCTTGGCGGTCGAACCGGGTGATCTGATCAGGGCCAAAAAATTCGGCTCGCCCGGTTCGTACCTGATCAATCAGGTGGGGAAATGCACGCTGTAGGGCTTCAATCGCAGCATCTTCATCGTAGGAGCGTCCTGGCCCTTTTAGAAACCGGAGCAAGAGCACCCTAGTGGGAAAGGAGGAACCAATGCCTAAGCCAATCGAGCGGAGGACAACTCCCAGTGCTGCCTGGGATTTTCCTTTGCCAGCACCGTCGTAGACGTGAATTTGCCCAATGACACGCTCAGAACGGTCTTGCGCTGTCCGAATGCCAACTCCCGATCTGGTCATAGCAATTGTGTTGTGTGCATCATTTTCATTATCTCTTACTGTACTGGCTTGATCGGAATATGGAACGCAGACTATAGGGTGGCCTCATACAATTGGCTTTCTCAAGATATGGGGCACGGGGGAAATGGGTATTCTGGATCATGTCTCTAGGGTTGAGGTTGGCAAGGGTACAAATTCCTTGATCAAGAGACGATAACGACTGCCACAAGTACACTCTAGAGGCGAACATTTCTGCAATTTTTTGCTGTCGTTAAACCCAGTAGCGAACGATGAACGTTTCACGAATTTGGGCCATTGGAGCCAATGTTTTCCGAGAGGTTGTCCGTGAGCGAGTTTTATACATCACCGCATTGTTTGGTATTGCCCTCGTGATGTCCGTGCTGTTGCTCAATGACCTGTCGGCTGGAGCGGAAGGCAAAATCAGCTTGGATGTAGGACTGGCAGGCATGGGGCTCTTAGGACTGACGGTGTCAGCCTTTGTAGGCTCTGGGTTGATTAATAAAGAGATTGAGAAAAAAACGGCCCTGGTGCTGATCGCGAAACCGATTAGCCGCTCCGAGTTCATCGTTGGGAAACACCTGGGACTCACGAGCATGCTAGGTGTCTTGATTGCGATCATGACCAGCATCTTGTTTGGGGTGATGGCTTGGCGCAATATTCCGTTTTCGTGGGGTGCACTCTCGACTTCATCTCTATTTCTGCTGTTAGAGCTAGCGGTTATTGTTGCAGTTGCTTTATTGTTTGGTGTTTTCACCAGTTCGTTGATGGCAACGGTGCTGACTTTCGCAGTTTATTTTATGGGTCACTTTAGCCAAAATCTCGTGACGCTAAGTCAATCAATTGAGACGGAGTCTGTGCGCTCCCTGGTGAAAGGCATCTATCTTATTTTTCCTGATTTATCCCGACTGGATCTGAAAAATCAAGCCGTCTATGGCCTATTGCCCGATGCCGGAACGCTTGCGTTGAATGCGGGCTACGGACTGCTATACGTCATTTTTTTGCTGGCGATCGCCAGTTTCATTTTTGGTCGCCGTGAGTTCTAGCCTGTCTATTGGAGCATCACTGCGCTTTGATAGAGTAGAACAGCAAACAAGCAACATCCAAAATGTAGACGCGGGTACCCATGATAGTTCCCAACGGTATGGTGGAGACTCTGAACCTGATCGCATCAGGAACCACCGTCCGGGGCGATCGTTTTTTCTCGGCTTGCGTGCATACGTTAGCGCAACTCTTGCGAGCCCAGTATGTCTATATTGCTGAGTATAGTGACCCGGTGCAGAACCGTGCCCGCACCCTTGCCTTTTGGAATGGAAGTGCCCTAGGGGAAAATTTTGAGTTTGGCTTAGCAGGCAAACCTTGCGCCCTGGTCATGCAGGGGAACTGCTGCCGTATTCCCCATGACTTACAGACTCAGTTTCCCCAGGATCTAGAGCTGGTAGCACTCGAGGCAGACAGCTATCTCGGTCTTCCCATCACCGATACCACGGGAACGGTTATTGGCAGTTTGACGGCACTTGATCCCCACCCATTGCCTGATGATGCCGACCAGCAAATCGCGATCTGTCAAATCTTTGCGGCCAGAGCTGGGGCAGAAATTGCGCAATTGCGTGCCAGGGAGGGCTTTTCTGTCAGCGAATCACAGCATGGCAATCTCGAACGGCAGCAGAGGGAACGAGTGCTGGAACAGCAGATTCAGCGAGAGCATTTGGTGAGTCAAATCACTCAGGGCAAAGAAAAACAACGGAGAAAGGTCATTGAAACCGCGCAATCCGCAGCTGAAGCTGCGAATCAGATTAAAAGTCAGTTTCTCGCACACATGAGCCACGAATTAAGAACTCCGCTCAACACGATCATGGGCTTTAGCGAGTTACTCCAGCAGGACAAGAGCCTGAATGACCATCAGCGCAAAATGCTGCACAGCATCCACAACAACGGTAGACAGCTATTGCAGCTGATCAATCAGATTCTGGAGTTATCTAAGGGTGAGTCGCAGCACAATTCGTTAGACATCATTCAGGCGCCACTGCAACCTGTCACCCCTCCCTCTGATGATCAGCCGCCACGGATCATCGATGCTCAAACAACGGCCCACCATCGTCTTCTCGTGGCTGATGACCGGGCTGAGAATCGGCAGATGTTAGTGGAAATCTTAGAAGGTCTGGGCTTCAGCGTGAGAGCTGTCACCAATGGGAAAGAGGCGATCGCCTGTTGGCAAGACTGGCAGCCCCACTTGATCTGGATGGACATGAAAATGCCGGTCCTGGATGGCGGCAGTGCTGCACAGCACATCAAGCATCAAGCGCAGCATCAACCCCCGATCATTATTGCCTTAACGGGCTATACCTCTGCCCAGGAGCGTGCCCATGCCCTGGCCCACGGCTGTGATGATTTTCTCAGCAAACCCTACCGCACCATTGAAGTCTGGCAAAAACTCAGCCAGCATCTTGGCCTTGAGAGTGCGCCACCCCACAACATCGCCCCTAGAGCGGTCGATAGACACGATAGTTGAGATTGGGGAAGATATTATCGATGGTTTCTACTTTTTCTAACC
>CAZXWR010000377.1:0-3810 GCA_964644325.1 uncultured bacterium | reverse complement strand
CCGAAACCCTGGGCTGTCAGTATCTGACCCGTCCAGATAACCGTCATGCGAAAGCGGGTAACCTGAACCACGCGATCGTCCACACCAGCGGCGAACTCATCGTTGTCTTTGATGCCGATTTTGTGCCTACCCGTAATTTTTTGACGCGCACCGTTGGCTTCTTCCAGGATGCGATGGTGGGGCTGGTGCAGACGCCCCAAAGTTTTTACAATGCTGACCCCATTGCCCGAAACCTAGGGCTAGAAGATGTGCTCACGCCCGAAGAAGAGGTGTTTTACCGTCAGGTGCAGCCCTTGCGGGATGCGGCAGGGAGTGTGGTTTGTTCTGGCACCTCCTTTGTGGTGCGGCGGCAGGCTATTCAGGATGCGGGTGGATTTGTCACCGATTCCCTCAGCGAAGACTATTTCACGGGTATTCGTTTGGCGGCCCAGGGCTATCGCCTAATTTACCTCGACGAGAAACTGAGTGCGGGGCTTGCTGCTGAAAATATTGCGGCCCATGCCACCCAACGGCTGCGGTGGGCCAGGGGAACCCTACAAGCCTTCTTTATCGATGCGAATCCTCTCACCATCCCCGGCCTTTCCCCCCTGCAGCGACTCGCCCATCTCGAAGGCTTACTCCACTGGTTTACCAGTTTCTCCAAGATTGGGTTCTTGCTGTTTCCCTTGGCCTATGCTTTTTTGGGCGTGATTCCCCTGCGGGCCACCTTCGCCGAACTCACCTACTTTTTGCTGCCCTATTACGTGGCCCAACTCGCCACCTTCGCCTGGCTCAACGGGCGATCGCGCTCGGCCCTGCTGTCCGATATTTACGGTTTGGTGCTCGCTTTTCCCTTGGCGGCTACGGTGTTTCAGGTGATGCTGCATCCCTTTGGACGTGGGTTTAAGGTGACGCCCAAAGGGCTAGTGCGGCGCTCCTATAAATTCAACTGGTCGTTGGCTTGGCCGCTGGTGGGTTTATTTGTACTCACAGCCTTCAGCCTCTGGCGTAACTTAGGCATGTGCATGGTGAAGGGCACCTGGCAAACAACCGTCGCCCCGGAGGTGGCCGAAACGGTGAAGGGCGTGGGGTTGGGCTGGATCTGGAGTACCTATAACCTCGTGCTCATTGGCATCGCCATCTTGATCTTGCTGGATGTTCCCAAGCCCGATGCCTTTGAATGGTTTGACCTGCGACGCACCGTTAAACTCACCGTTGGGCATCGCACATTTTGGGGCATCACCACCATGCTGTCCGAAGGTGGAGCAGAGGTAGCCCTGACCCAGTCTGGCCTAGAACTACCAGCTGATGCCACAACCCCCATTGAACTAACGCTGTTAGAAGTGGATTTAAGGTTGACAGGAACTGCGACAGTCGCAGGGCAGCATGAGGGCTATCCCACCATCTGCGTGTTGTTTGAACCGCTAACACTGTCCCAATTGCGGGTGCTTGTTCCCCTGCTCTTCTGTCGGCCTGGGCAGTGGCAGCGTCATACCACCCCTGGAGAACTGCAATCCCTCTGGATTTTACTGCGCTTAGTCTTTAAGCCGCGTATCCTGGCGCAGCAGCAGTCCAAGATGATTAGAGCTGTCGCCCTAGCGAAGGGATGAAGAGTTCCATAACGCAATCCTCGCTGATCCTGGAGGGTGGGCGATTCTTATCTATAATGAGGCCGATGACCCATACCCAGTTTGAGAAGAAGGCAGCATGCCCAAATACGTCATGTGGGGTGAATATTGCCCTGATGTTCTCGAAAAACGAGTTCCTCATCGTCAAGCTCACCTGGATGGCTTAGCCAACCAGAAAGCCACAGGCACCCTGATTACCATCGGCCCAACGAAGGACTTGTCCCGCGTGTTTGGCATTTATGAAGCTGAGGATGCCCAAACCGTGCGGGATTTAGTTGAAGCAGACCCCTACTGGCGACATGGGATCTGGACGACTTACGAAATTAGCGAGTGGATTCAGGCACTCTAGGGGCTTATGCTCTCCTGCCGTGCCCCGATCATCGCCATGGCAACGTTTCTAGGAGGGGAAGCAGCAGCGTGATGTAAAAGTACACCAGCGGGGCTGTGAACACATAGCTATCAGCCCGGTCTAGAATGCCGCCATGGCCTGGAATCAGCTGGCCTGAGTCTTTGACGCCAGCATCTCGCTTCATCATCGACTCGGTTAAGTCCCCTAGCAGGCTGGTAATGCCAATTAAGAGTCCCAGCATGGGGCCTGTAACTCCCCAGAGCGGCCATTGCAGGGTGGCTGCCCCGGCGATCGCCACTCCCACGCTGCCTAACACGCCAAATACAGCGCCTTCCACGGTCTTTTTGGGGCTGGCACTCGATAAGCGGGTTTTCCCCAGCCAGCGACCAAACGTATAGGCGCCAATATCCGAAGCCCAAATGCAGCAAAATGCCAGTACGGTTGCCGTTAACCCGATTGGTAAATCCGCCACATTGACCCAACCCATGGGCCAGTATCCGCCCAGGGGTAGGTTGCTCAGTTCAGTGCTGTCTAGCAAGCGTAAGCGCACCCAAAAACTGGGGAGATAGGCCGCATAGAAAAGCCCCAGTACCGAGCTGGCCACATCTGCAATGCTGGATAGCTTGGGTAAAAATAGCGGATAGAAGCAAATTAACGTCCCGGCAATTGGCATGATCGCGTCAGCCAGTGCTGGATTCTCCAAGTACACTGACAGCGTCGCAAAGATCAAAATCATCTGGCTCACCACCAGCGTTGTTTTGCTGGCGGGTACAATCCCTTTCGCCTGCACCAGCTGAAAGTACTCAAGTTGCCCCAGGTAAATGATGACCGAAAATCCCAGCGTAAAGTACCACCCGCCCAGTAGCGTAACGGTTAGGGCCAAGGCGATCGCAATTATCCCACTGAGAATTCGGGTCCAAGGCATAGTGGCAGTCAATGAACGCCAGTTAAAGGCGAGTTCTGGCGCAACAAGTCAGATAATTTTGAGGCTGTAATAGCAGCGCGACATAAGCTACGACCATATCATGACGGATGCTTGTTCTTAACCTTTTCCCCGGCGGCATCATGGGCGCTGCTGCCAATCCCTCGGGTGCCGTGCCATCCACAGCGATGGATGAAGGTGGCTTCCTATATCTTTCTCAATGTATCTAAAATTTCGATGACAACAATAAATTAAATGCAGGACAAAAGGTGTGAGTCGTCTGGATATCTAAGGTCAGGCGATCTAAATGGAATCAAGACTGTAAAATCGGGTTGATGGAGATGAACGCCGTTGTGTTTTGGGACAGGTTGCCCTATGGACCCAAGTGTCGCAGTCATTCAGCTAACCGGGGTCTTTGATGGAACTCAGTCCGCATCATTTCGTGAAGAGGTGCGTCAAGCAATTGACTCAGGGGCCCAGATTATCCTGCTCGATTGCCAAAACTTGAACTTCATGGATAGTTCAGGGCTCGGTTCTTTAATTGTGGCCCTAAAAATGACCCGAGCCGAAAATATTCCCCTCTGCATGTGTTCGATCAACCGTCAGGTGGGGATGTTAATTGATCTGACGGATACCCGCCGCATTTTTAATATCTTTGCTGATCAACAGGAATTTACAGAGAAGGTGCTGCAATCGCCACCCTCATAGTCATGGCCCAATGAAATGGCCCAGTGAAATGGCCCAGCGTAGTGACTAAAAAATGGGTCAAGCTGTGCCGAAGTCGGGGTAAATTCTGACCTGAAGTTTTAGGGCGCGGCAGGCAATAAGAACGGGCTGAAATTCTTGGCTTCAAGGCATTTCAAGGCATTTCAAAATGAACCTTCAACAGGGAAAAATCATCTAGAAAGCGTTGGGTATTCGCGCTGCGTTGA
>CAZXWR010000376.1:0-3815 GCA_964644325.1 uncultured bacterium | reverse complement strand
ACTGGGATCTAGAGCTCTTCCGCGATCCCCGTACGGGTGAGCCTGCACTCGATTTGCCCAAGATGTTTGGGATTCATTTATTTCTGTCGGGTCTACTTTGCTTTGGCTTTGGCGCCTTTCATCTAACGGGTCTTTGGGGGCCAGGGATGTGGGTGTCTGACCCCTATGGCTTGACCGGGCATATTCAGCCCGTTGCCCCCGAGTGGGGACCAGATGGATTTAACCCCTTTAATCCTGGCGGTATTGTGGCACACCACATTGCGGCGGGTACGGTCGGCATTATCGCGGGGTTATTCCACTTGATTGTGCGCCCACCCCAGCGCCTTTACCGGGCATTGCGGATGGGGAACATCGAAACTGTGCTCTCTAGTAGCATTGCGGCCGTTTTCTTTGCCGCATTTGTTGTGGCCGGTACCATGTGGTATGGCAGCGCAGCGACACCTGTTGAACTGTTTGGGCCAACCCGTTACCAGTGGGATAGCGGCTACTTTAAGCAAGAAATGGTGCGTCGGGTGCAAGGCAGTGTCGCCAGTGGCAAGAGCTTGACTGAAGCCTGGTCTGAAATTCCAGAGAAGCTGGCGTTCTATGACTACATCGGCAATAGTCCTGCGAAAGGCGGCTTGTTCCGAACCGGTGCCATGAACAATGGCGACGGCATTGCGCAAGAGTGGCTTGGACACCCGGTGTTTACCGATGCAGAAGGAGAAGAGTTATTTGTGCGGCGGATGCCAAACTTCTTTGAAACCTTCCCAGTGCTTCTGGTTAATGCTCAAGGTGAACTCAAAGCTGATATTCCGTTCCGTCGGGCTGAATCTAAGATCAGCTTGGAGCAGAAAGGGGTGACCGTTAGCTTTTACGGCGGCGCACTCAATGGTCAAACCTTTGATGACCCGGCTTTGGTACGGAAGTATGCGCGTAAGTCGCAGCTCGGTGAACCCATTGAATTTGACGCAGAAACCTTAGGGTCTGACGGTATTTTCCGAACCAGTCCCCGTGGCTGGTTTACCTTCGGGCATGCTTGTTTTGCTCTGCTGTTCTTCTTTGGTCATATCTGGCACGGTTCACGAACACTCTTCCGGGATGTGTTTGCGGGTGTTGACCCAGAACTGGCCGAGGAGCAGGTGGAATGGGGTTTCTACCAAAAGGTGGGAGATACCTCAACCCGTCGCGCGTCTTAGGATTGGTTAGCTTATCGAGTGCTCAAAATTGAGGCTGGATAAGCTAGCTAGCGATACACTAAAAGCAAACAGATTTAGGTAAGTCTTCCATGGAAGCCATTGCATACGTGTTCATTTTTGCCTGTTTGATTGGCCTGTTCTTTTTCGCAATCTTTTTCCGTGAACCACCACGGATCACTAAAGACTAACTCGAAGCCCGTTGAGGGTCTTCTCAGCGAGTGAAAATGACCCCCCTTGTCAGCATGGATAAGGGGGGTCGTTTGTGTCCTGCTACCCCAGGAGGAGGGCTATGTTAAGGCGATCGCATTGTTTGATGTGCTGAGCATGGACTACGGCCGCACTGAAATTCGTCTCGGGCGCGTGAACTGAGGGTGCGATCGCCCCAATCGCCTCAGAGTCTCCCCAAACAACAGGAAACCCTGACATAATCCGCAATGGGAAAATACTCGCGCCAACGAATATATACGCTGCCATAGAATACATGTAAGTTTAGTTTTAGTGAGCATTGGGGGATACGATGCTGACCTACGAACCTAAAAATAAGCGCATCGGCAGCTATCTTCTAGATGCTGGACTGTTAACGGAAGCCCAGATCGATGTTGTTTTAGCAGATCAGGCCTGTACAGGCCATCGATTCGGTGACATTGTTGTGGTCCGCGGCTGGATAACGCAAGTAACCCTCGACTATATCAACGACAAGGTGATTGAAATCGAGCGTGATATTGGTGAGCCGCTTTCGCGCAAAATTATTGCCTATGCTCAAGACGCAGCATAGGCAATTGAATGGGTGGAATCTATGAATTGCACTTATGAATTGACTTCTGCCGACTCCTTCGACTCCTGAGCCGCAGTGAACTCAGAAAGCGTCTGGATGGATTGAATCTTCCCGCCCAAGCGAGTAATGCGCTGCATTGTTTCATTCATACGGCGGTAGGGCACCTGCATGAAAATACTGCTGCTGCTCCGGACAGCATGACTAGCCTGGTCAGTTTGTTCGTTCTGCCGTAGTCCCGTGACTTCATAAATGAATACACGATTATCTGCGCCAGAGCTTGAGCGTGTCGTTTGTCCCAACATAGATATTCCTCTCTAATCGTTCAGACTTGAATTATTTAGGTATTACTTAGCAGGAACTAGAATGGAGGCACTGCTGCTGACCATAAGCAGTGCCTCCACTTCAATTGCGTTATGTCTAAGCTGGCGTGATGCTGGCGACTTTGCCGCCCATCTTGTTGATGCGCTGTAACGCATCGGATAGCTCCTCATAGGGAACCACCATGGCCTTGTTGACACGACGGACTTTGGGATAGCGGGGGAGGTTAGCCCCTGCCACTTCAATGCGATACAGGCGCTCCGATGAACCCACTGAAGTGCGTCCAAAAATCCGGTTGGGCGTGTTGCCTTGTTTAGAAGGCAGGTAAGCAAACCCTGCATTTCCCCCTGAGGGTGCGACTACAGGCGAGGCTCCATTACTCGCCAGTTCTGCTGCAAGTCGGGAGCTTTTACCCGCAAGCTGTGAGCGATCGCTATTAGCGTAGCCCCGATAGAGCTGGAACATGCGCGTGAAGCCAACGGTTTTTTGGTTCGTTTGCGTGTTAAACCCGCGGTAATAAGGCACGATATTATCGCCGAAGCTGGCATCGTACTCATCCGAATTGATATAGGAGTCAATATCCGCTTCAAACCCTTCGGTTTCGTAGCGATCCAGATGCTCAATCACCTCTGCCTCGTCATAGGGAGCACGCCCGAGCAGATGCTTAAAATTCAGCTCAATCACCCGCGTTTGGAAGTGCGGATATAAAAACTTGTTTTTATAGAGCTCAGACTTCGCCACTGCCCGCACAAAATCCCGTACCGTCAGTTGACCGTTACAGAATAAGGATTCTAGCCCCGTTAATCGCTCAGAGGCCATCAGATGATCATTGCCTAGTACCTGGCGGTAAACCGCATTGATCACCGCTTTAGCATCGGCGGCAGTCCAGTTGAGCCGCAGCTCGACGATGCTGCTGTCGGCAAACGTGCTAGTCCCTAAACGGGAAGCCCCAGTTGTAATCGCCACTTTATGTATCTCCTTGATGTGAATATGAGCTGAGGGGTATGGGAAAGGTCGGTTATGTATGGGCTAGCTCTAGGCCGGAGCAATGCTCACCACACGACTGCCGCGCTGATTCAGACGCTGTAGCATGGGGGACAGGCGCTCATAGGAGACCAGAAACTCGTCAACACTCCGGCGAATTTGAGGTGTGCGGCTCCGATTGGCCTGGGTGACCCGCACGCGGTACATCTGAGCGCGATCGCCCTGGGCATTGCCCGACAGCGCTCGACCAAAGGTTGCCGTTCGCACAGGTGTCGCCGAATTATGGGCCAGTTCCTGGGTCAGGGTAGCCTCGCCCTTACGCCCCTGAGCGCGATCGCTGTTCGCATAGCCACGGTACAGCTGAAACATGCGGCTAAATCCTACTGTTTTCTGGCCGCGCTGCGTCGCAAAACCTCGGCAGTAGGGCACCACTGATTCCCCAAAGCTGTCTTGATACTCTTGAGAATCAAGGTAAGAATTAATTTCGGCCTCGTAGCCCTGCTGAGTGTAGAGGTCAACATGGTAGGCAATTTCAGCCTCATCGTAGGGGGCTCGCCCCA
>CAZXWR010000375.1:0-3832 GCA_964644325.1 uncultured bacterium | reverse complement strand
TATGGCGGTCAATGAGCTGGTGCTGCTGAAAGATCATCCCCGTGCGTTGGCGATGCTGGCGCAGGCGGGTAGCACCCTGCAAACTGCCTAACCCTGCGGCTGTTACCTGTCCCTGGGTCGGCACAGTCAGGTGATTAATCGTGCGCAACAGAGTGGACTTCCCGGCCCCGGAGGCACCCAGCAGGACGGTGAATTGCCCCCGGTGCAGCCGCAGCGACACGGAATCCAGGGCCGTCACGCCGTTTTTGAACGTCACACCAACCTGGTCGAGATGGATGATGGCCAATGAATCCACGCAGCACCCGCAGTCCTGAAGAACGATTCTGACGGCTCAGACATCTGGTTTAATGTTCAAGCCACGAGGACTAAGCTAACTCAAATCATTGAGGCTTACTCTCATTGAGGCTTACTCAGCAGGTGCAATGGTATGAATTTTGAGAAAGTTGGTACTGCCAGCCTTGCCGAAGGGAATCCCGCCCATGACCAGCACTTTATCCCCCGGAGCTGCGAAGTCGCGCTGCATTAAGTCCGCTTCAACCTGAGCCAGTACCCCATCCAAATCTTCGCGAACTTCGTGCAAAATGATGGGTCGCACGCCCCAGTTTAGGCTGAGCTGGTGGTAAATTTTCGGATCGGGAGTGTAGGCTACAATCGGCACCTTCGGACGTTCCTGGGAAGCGAGTTTAGCGGTGTAGCCCGTCTCAGTAAAGGCAACCACACATTGCAGTTCAATGGCCGATTCGATCGCATGCAGGGCTTCGCTGATCGCATCTGCATCGTCCAGACGGCTGGGGGGATAGTTGACAAACTCAACGGCGGGTTCTACTTCCGTGGCAATACGGGCCAGCATCTTGACTGATTCCACCGGATACTTGCCGACCGCCGACTCCCCCGACAGCATGACTGCATCGGTGCCATCCATGATGGCGTTGGCGACATCGCTGGCTTCAGCACGGGTTGGCCGTGGATTTTGAATCATGCTGTCGAGCATTTGGGTGGCGGTAATCACCGGGATGCCTTTTTGGTTGCAGAGTTGAATGATCTGTTTTTGAATCAGGGGCACTTTCTCAGGCCGCATTTCAACCCCCAGGTCACCCCTGGCAACCATGATGGCATCACACTCATCAATGATGGCTTCCAGGTTGGCGATCGCCTGGGGTTTTTCTAGCTTGGCCAGCACCGGGATATCCACCGCCTTTTCCTGGAGCAGAGCCTTCAGGGTTTGGATATCTTCGGGTCTGCGGACAAAGCTCAGGGAAATCAGGTCAACGCCCTGGGAAATCCCGAAGTCTAAATCTTGCTTATCCTTCTCCGTCATGGAAGGCAATCGCAGATCTAAGGTAGGCAGGTTTACCCCTTTGTGGCTTTTCAGCATCCCACCCGCGACCACTTGGCAATGAACGGCACTACCAGCAATTTTTTCAACCCGCAGCTCCAGCAACCCATCATCGAGTAATACCTGGGTGCCGGGTTCGGCTTCCTCCGCCACATAGGGATAGTCAATGCCAACGGTCTGGGGCTGTCCCGTGTAGTCAGCCATCGGGACTAGGATCAACTCCTCGCCAACCTGGAGCGGCATTCCTGGATCCGGCACATCTCCCACGCGAATCTTGGGGCCTTGTAAATCCTGGAGCAGCATCAGCGGCAGATCGAGTTCTGTTGCAGCCAGTCGCAGCCGCTGGATCCGCTCGGCATGCTCAGCATAATTACCGTGGGAGAAGTTGAGTCTTGCCACATTCATACCCGCCAGCAGCATCTGCCGGATCACAGCGGGTGAGTCGCTGGCAGGGCCAATAGTAGCTACAATTTTGGTGCGATGAACGAGAGGTTTCATATCAGCCTTTCCGTACCTTGTCCCAGAACCGATGTATTGCTGAATTCCTGACACCATCAGCAAATTTGTGGCGTAGATCAAGTCTTGACCGACTGAATTTTAAGCGGATGCTCTCTCTGTTTAATGTCGCCCAACGGACAATATGCCAGAATTCCTTCTGATTGCGCTACGTTTGCAGGATGGTGCTTAGCAACTGCCCCAGCGCACTCCAATGTTTAGATGACTTTTGCAACGAACCTGTCTTCAAAGTCAACAGAACGAGTGAGGTCAGCGATTGGCCTGGCGCAGCAATACAATGCCAATGCCAAGGCCCGCAAGGGTGGGTAACCAAGCCCCGCTAAACGCTGAGAGTACGCCTGCTTCTGCGAGAGACCGGGAGATGAAAGAAACGGTGTAGTACCCGAAGATAATAATGAGGCTCAGCCCAAACCCTTTAGAACTAGACCGCTGCTGCTGCTTCAAACCCAGTGCGGCACCCACCAACGCAAAAATGATGCACACGAACGGGAATGACAGTTTACTCTGAAGGCGCACCAGAAGCTGTCGGGTAAAGTTGGCGTCTCCTGTGCCGCGAATCAGCCGCCAGTAGTGATAGGTATCGGCGATCCCCATTTCCTGGGAGGAGCGGGTTTCAGTTGCCAGGTCGAGGGGAGCCCGAGACAGGTTGAGGGTGTTCCGGTCAAAGGTATTAATGTTTTGATAGATGAGGTCTGCCGCGCCAATGTCGTAGGCAGTCCCTTTAATGAGTTCCCACACTTTAATTTTCGGATTCCACTGGGCGGACTCTGTGACCAAGATGTTGTTGAGCGTCCCTTCAACGAAGCCTAAAACGGTCAGATCGTACATCTTTTGACCATCAAAGCGCCGCGCATAAAACACACGAGACAGCCGATCGTTTTCAAATTCTCGGTAAAAAATATTCCGGTCTCGATAGGCGGGCTGACTTTGGTTCAGGGCTTGGTCAATGAGCTGATTGGCATAAAGGGTAGAGCCGGGGACGACAAATTCGTTCAGGGTAAAGGTTAATAGGGTGATCCAAAGCCCCAGCAACAGGGCTGGTAGCGCCAGACGATAGGCACTGACCCCAAGGCTGCGAAAGGCGATCAGTTCACTGGTGCGGGCGAGCCGATTGTAAACAACCAGGGAGGCCAACAGCATGGCCATGGGCAATGCCAATACCATGTAGTTCGGAATCTGGAGGCCAAAAACCTGGATGGCTGTGGCAATCGGGAGTCCTTTGCTGGTCACTTGTCGGAGCAAGTCAAACAGCGTGCCCAGGGTGAGGCTGATGCCTAAGAAGGCCCCGACCCCAAAGAGGAAGGGCATCCACAGTGCTTTTACGATGTACCGATCGAGTGTTCCCCATTGCAGAAGATCCAGATCGGGGTTGAGTAAGTCCCCTGGCCAGGGTTCAGGTGACGGGGGCATCGGTTTCGTCTGTCAACATTTGGAGGCGAATGGTGGTGCGATGGATGGCGGTATCATCGCCCCCCCACTCTAGCTCTAAGGTGCTGCCAGTGAGCTTTTCTAGTCCCTGAAGCAGGGTGCGGAGCTGGGGGGTACTGGCTCCACTGTCAACGTAGAGGCGCTCTGACAGTTTGCCAAGGCGTTTCCAGGTGGTGTAGAGCTTGGCGATGGTTTGCTCAAGTTGGGCGGCTTGGTTGACGAGGTCGGCGGTGGTGTTGACGCAGCCGATGCGCATCGCTTCTTCGAGGGTTTGCTCTAGGTCGATGCCGCTGGCTTCGAGGGCTTGCACATGGGCGGCGGAGTTCAGATATTTGGCCAGATATTTGGCTTCGGCGGTGACCTGTTTTAGGGTCTCAATGTCGGGGTTGGCGGTGAGTTCGTCTTGCAGGATGGACTGGTGTTCGGGGGGGAGTTTTTCGAGTTCACGGGCTAGGGGAGCTAGGTAACGGCTGGGAATCGTGTTGTGGGCTGCTTTAGTTTTGATCTCGGCGGGAATCACGTCGGAGGACATGGCAGTCCATTCATCGGCCA
>CAZXWR010000374.1:0-3898 GCA_964644325.1 uncultured bacterium | reverse complement strand
GTCGTATAGCTAAACCAGTGGCCGGGCTGGATGCGATCGGGCTGGCGATTCTCAACCCAGCTGGGGGGAGCCTGGTAATTTTGGGCAGCCAAGGTGGCAGGCAACGGCACGCCATAGGTGACCTGGGCCCGGTTCTGGCTGGCGATTTTGTCGATGGCTTGCAGCTTCAGGTTTTGCGTAGGATTTGCGGCATCCCAAATATCTGGGACAAACCCCCAGGGCGATTCTCCTGTAAGGGTGAAGTAGGCCAGCAGGTCTCCGCCGTTGTTGCTCCATAGGTCGTGGGATTGCACCATGCCAGGGATGATGCGGGGATCATTGCGGTAGGTGGGGCGGGTCTGGTCGGTGATGTTTCCACCCTCTAGACTCGGGCCACCCTCATAGGCAATGCGCTTTAGGCCAAAGGCAGCGGCGTAATCTGTGTCTTGTTGCAATTTCTGCACCCATTCAGTGCGGCTGTTGAGGTCGGCATACAGCGCGTCCGGGGAGATGGGGTTTTTCGGATCATAGTAGGCACTGCCCCCTAGCCCATAGAAGTAATAGTTGGGGGGACGGGGGTCAGCCACCCGCTGCGGATGGTTGTAATAGTCCTGCATGAGATAAAGGGCTTGCCAGAGCGGGCCATCGGTATAGCCCAGCTGCGTCATGAGTAGCGGGCGTACCCGAGTCATCATGGCTGCGTCGCCGAATACCTGCCGGAAAATCAGGGAAATTTCGGCCCCACGCTGGGCCACGCGCCGCCAAGCCCAGAAGGATTCATTGTCGGTGCCGTCAAAGTTAAGGGGCGATCGCCCGGTTGCCACCTCTGCTTTAGCCAGGGTCAGATTATGGGAAGATTGCTGGAAGGCAGGGGCCACATTCCAGACCTCGTTGGAATATTCCAGGTACAGCTTGCGCTCAGGATTTAGCGTTTGCTGGATGAGGATTGCCAACTGGCGCACATAGTCATCATCGGCTTTCGCAGGGACGTTCAACCAGCAGTCTGTTTCTAGCTCATTACAGAGCTGAATCGCATATTCATAGGCGCCGCCCCGCCCCTGCCAGCCGTAGCCCGCCGCCGCCTGAAACATGGAGTACCAGTCAGGGGTTAGGCGATCGCTCCAAACTTCCTGGCCATTACTATTGGTGGCGGTAAAGTCCATGAACCGCAGCACTTGAAATCGGCGAAGGGCCGCTTTAAAGGGGGTGGTGAAGAGGGTGGTGGCCGGATAGGGATCGCGCCCGCCTTCGGTTTGGGGTCGCATCAGCTTCACCTCTGTAATCCCGGTGTTGCGCGCTGCTGTGGGCGATCGCCGGGTGTCTTTAAATTCCAGAAAGAGCCCCACACCCTCCCGCGAAGGGAAGACTAGATCTGCGGTGGTTGTGTTGGAAGCCGGGTCATAAACCTGATTTTGGAGTTGCCCTGAGCAGCAGCTAATGTTTACCGCTGCTTGTCCCTGAAAGGAGAGGCGATAGAGACCCTGCATGCGGCCAATCCCGTGCCAAACCGTAATCCGGGCATCTTCCTGGGGCCAACCCTGAGCATCTTGGCGGGGGGGGGCATCCAGCCCAATTTTTTGCCAGTTGCGGCTCTGCTTCATGGCATCGGCAAACATCCGGGTACCGCTGTAGTCCCCTGGGAAATCGATATTCATGCCAAGCTGATTGGGTTCCGTCGTCCGGAGTGTGGAGGGTGCAAAGCTCGGTTTCTGCGCCACTGCCGGAATAGAAGCCTGACGCGCATGACAGGTTGAAAGGAGAATTGACAGTGCCACCCATAGCCCGACCCGTTTCAGCCAAACGTGGGATTTTTGAGTCCGATAAACCATGCCCCATTCCTAAAAAACAATGATAAACCTGTGAAATACAGGTCAAGTTCAGCCTCGGTCACTATTCTGACGCTGCGGGCGCAATGGACGACGGACAGTCATGCAGGCCAAAAACATGCTCAAAGTTTTACTGGTGGTTGAACAGTGTAATCCAGACTGGCCATCGGTGCCGCTGGTGGGTTTTCGCTTTTTTGAAGCCCTCAGTCAGCGGGCAGCGGTGACCCTGGTGACCCATGAGCGAAATCGCCCAGCCCTTGAACAACTTGACTTCCAGCATCATGGAAGCAGTGCTCCCACCATCGTGTACATTCCCGAAAGTCAGCGGGCCAAGGCTTACTATCGGATTGTGATGTCTGGGTTGCCTGGCGGGATGGCGAATTGGCCCCTCTACCATGCGCTCACCTACCCGATCTACGCGGAGTTTAACGCCCGAGTCTACCAGCAGTTTGCCGCAGCGGTGAGCCGTCAAACCTATGACCTGGTGCATGCCATCACACCCATGATGCCGCGGTATCCCGTTAAGCTCAGCCGAGCCTGTCAAAAGACCCCTTTTATCTTAGGCCCTGTGAATGGCGGCATCCCGTTTCCTCCAAATTTTCAGTCTATTGCTGCTCAGGAATTTGCCTATTTGAATCTTTTGCGCGGGGTCGGACGGTGGCTGATTCCCGGCTATCGCCAAACCTATCGGCAGGCCCGCCAGATCTTGGTGGGTTCAACCTACACGGGCAACTGGCTCCAGTCTAGTCTGGGGATTCCTGGCGATCGCCTGTCTCTGTTTTTTGAAAATGGGCTGACGGATGACTTTTTAGCAAAGCAGCCTCAGTCTTTTGAGGGTGGGCTGCTCCAGCTGCTGTTCGTGGGGCGCTTGGTGCCCTACAAGGCCGCTGATATGGTGGTGGAAGCCCTAGGCCAGCTGCCAGAGGGGGAGCGCCAGCGAGTTGCCCTGACCCTGGTGGGAGATGGCCCCCAGCGATCGCGCCTAGAGCAGCAGGTGCAGTCTTTGGGGCTGGAGCAGCAGGTTGCCTTCACGGGCTGGATTCCCCAAGAGCAAACCCGTGCCTATTATCGGCGTGCCCATCTGTTTTGCTTCCCCTCTATCCGCGAGTTTGGAGGTGCTGTAGTGCTTGAAGCGATGGCCAGTGGTCTGCCCTGTATCGTGGCAGACTACGGCGGGATTGGGGAATATGTCACCTCGGACTGTGGCTTTAAGATCCCACCCGAATCGCGATCGCACCTGGTTCAGGGTTTGGTGGCGAGCATTCAAACCATTTTGACCCGGCCTGAAACCTACCCAGACCTCTCTCGCAAGGCCCTCCAGAGAGCAGCACAGTTTCGCTGGTCGCTGAAGGCAGCGGCGTTACTGAACCTTTACCAAGAAACCCTCAAATCAACAGCAGCGGCATCCTTCCCAAAGGCTTGAGGTTATAAAACGGGCTGCATCTGGGCGAGCGTCATCAGATCGAGCTGCTGTAACTTCCTGTAGGCCGAGACAATCGACCGCTGCTGCCGCAAAAAGCCCAGGTTTGCCCCTGGACAAAGATGCTGGAGCGTCTCTTCACTAAACGCATCCAGAAGAAACTGGACGCTGCGTAACTGTCGGGGCCAATGAAACGTTTTCGCGGTGCGGAGCGGCGTGGGATTGCCCTCACGATCCGGCAGCAGGTGACGCCCGGTAAACAGGACCCCCCCATGGCGATCGCAATAGACACAGCTGGCCCCAGGACTATGCCCCGGCGTCCACAACAATCGACAGTGATCCGTGAGCGTCAGGGATTGCTCAAAGGGGGTGACCTCCACCTCCGGCAGCAGGTAGGCCTCTTGCGCTTGAACGACCACCGCGCAGTGGAACTGTGCTTGAATGGCTGCGATCGCGGGACTCATGCCCTGGCGGTGGGTGGTCACTAGCCAGGTCACACCGCCATGCTGCGCGAGAAAGGCAGCGGTGGCAGCATTCCAAGCTGGACAATCAATTAATACCGTCTGAGAATTTTCTAAGATCAAAAAATATGCTGTCCCCCCCAGGGTGTCACGGCTGGGGGGAAACGCCCAAATTGACTCCAGCACAGGTCTGGGTTCTTTATCCACAAAAA
>CAZXWR010000373.1:0-3899 GCA_964644325.1 uncultured bacterium | reverse complement strand
ATGCCACCGATGGACGGGCCATCTTACAAGCGATGAACATCACCACCCATCTGGCCGGGGGCGTTTTAGACCAGACTGCGGCTGGGGCGCTCTAAGGTTAATGCAATGAAGGCTTTTGACCTTGTTCGTCAGGTACGTCTGTTGGATCCAATGCATCAGCAGGATGTCATCACAGATGTACTCCTGGGGGATGGCATTGTTCAGGCGATCGCCCCATCCCTGGAATGCGATCCGGAAACCACCCAGCTCCATGACGGCACAGACGCTATTTTGGGGCCAGGTCTGGTGGATCTCTACAGCACCGTGGGGGAGCCAGGGTTTGAATCTCGTGAGACCCTGGCTTCAATTGCGGCGGCGGCAGCGGCAGGGGGCTTTACCCAGCTGGGGTTGCTCCCTGGCACTGACCCGCCCATCGATCGCCCTGAGCAGGTCGCCTGGATGCGATCGCACTGGCCCAGTCAGAGTCCCGTGACGTTGGAACTATGGGGCGGATTAACCCAGAACCTCAAGGGGCAGCAGCTGGTGGATGTTGCGGAACTCCTCGAGACCGACGTGTGCGGCCTCTGCGACGGGGTAGCCCTGGAGAGTATGGCCCTTGTGCGGCGGGTCTTAGACTACCGACAGCCCTGTGCAAAACCGCTGGCAATCTGGCCCTGCTATGCTGCCCTCGCCAGCGCGGGAGTGATTCGAGCCGGACTCCAGGCAATTCAAACCGGACTCCCAGAGAACCCGGTGATGTCAGAAACCGCTGCCTTGGCCGCTCTGCTAGAGATGCTTCAGCCCGAAAGCCCCCCGGTTCATATCATGCGGGTTTCCACTGCCCGGAGCGTTGAACTCTTGGCCGCCGCCAAGTCTCGGGGGCTACCCGTGACCGCCAGTGTCTCCTGGATGCACCTGCTGTTCAATAGTGAAGATTTACGCACCTATGACGTAAATTTGCGTCTTGATCCCCCCTGCGGTAACCCCAGTGATCAAGCCGCCCTCATTCAAGGCTTAGAAACTGACGTTGTTGACGCGATCGCCATCGATCACCAGCCCTTCACCTACGAAGAAAAAACTGTTGCCTTCGCTGAAGCGCCCCCAGGTGCCATCGGTCTAGAGCTAGCGCTGCCGATCCTCTGGCAGACCTTCGTCGTCACTGAACGCTGGTCGGCACTGAAGCTCTGGTCAAAGCTGAGTCAGGGGCCACGCACCTGTCTGGGCCAGCCGATCATTGCCCCCACCGTCGGGGCACCCCTCAATTTAATTCTGTTTCAGCCGAACCAGTCCTGGCAGGTCACCTCGGCACAGCTCCAGTCCTTGGCCCACAATACCCCCTGGCTAGGGCAACCAATTCAGGGCAGAGTCCGTCAAATTTGGACTGCACATCAGACGTGGCTAAACCCTGACGCAGCCCTCGAACCGCTCCGGCCCCATGCGCTAGAGTGACAATAGCAACTGGGCGATCGCTCAGTTTATCCAGAGCCCCTGACCCATTTCAACAGAAAGGTGCGCCATGTGTATCTGTATCAACTGCCACTTTGTTGATGCCTGCATCACTTACCATGCCGTCGAAGGCCAGCATCAACAGCCCCACCTCACCGAGCAGCCAACCTTTGAGGCCCAAAATCCAACCGTAAACGTCAACATTCGCAGCAACAGCGACGAAATACAGATGGAATGGGATGTTGTAGGCTGCGACAGTTACCAGGAAGAATGGGGCAAATGGGCTAAGCTCCGTCCCGGAGAACTACTGCCGACCTAGCGGAGTTATGAGCGACCCCGTCTCCTCCCTCATGTCCCCGGCAAGCGGGCATTTCACGAACGGGCATCCCATTAAGATGGGCGAGAATGCGACAGCGTTGAGTCAGTCGCGGGTTCCTGGAGGCTGATATTTTCGGCGAGTACCTCTAGGGCCGTCAACCGATCTTCAATCGCAGCCAGTCGCTGCGTGCAGGGCAAAATTCCCAGATAGGTTTTCAGGGCATCAATCACCACATCCGACTTAGATTGACCTGTCTCCTGCATCCGATCGGCGATCGCAGCGTCCAATTCCGGCGTAATTCTGACAGCAATGAAGGGATTAGCCATAGGTTTCAGCCGATATGTTGCTGTCTGCCTACAGGTCGAAACACTGCTACTGCGCAGCGATCACCTTGCAGGATGAGTCAATGAAGGTCTTCGAGAACTGATAATAACAGCTCACCCCAACCGCCTTAGCGCAGATGAAACTGAAGTTAATAGAGCAGCACACTTCCTTAACAAATCCTTTAGACTTTGCCAGACTTTGCCGCTGTTCGCGAGCCTCTATTTCCTGCCTGACAATGACTAAAGACAGGCTAGAGCGCGCGGGACTGAATCAATCCCACCCCTGCCAAAAGATTTATACTAATTTGCTGCATAAAGCATGGGTTGCGTCCAGGATGTCTGTTATCATTTGTTATCAGGCCAGTTAAATGTCCTGAATTTTTTTGAATAAATCTTAATGAAGGTCAGTTTTCCATTCGCCAATGACCTTTTTCTTTTCTGAATAACCTAGTAAACCGTTTTTCACCACCCAAGCGAAGAAAGTGAGGGCTTTTTGTGACGCATAAAAGAAAAATTTTAATTGTCGATGATGAGGCCATGATTCGCCGCATTTTATCGACCCGACTGACGATGGTCGGCTACGAGGTTGTCGTTGCCGCTGACGGAGTGGAGGCGCTAGCTGTTTTCCAGGCTGAGAAACCTGACCTCATTGTGCTGGATGTCATGATGCCCAAGCTCAATGGTCTAGAGGTTTGTCAGGAGCTGCGGAAATCGAGCGATATCCCCATTGTGATGCTGACTGCGCTTGGGGACGTTGCCGATCGCATCACCGGGCTGCAAATGGGTGCCGATGATTATTTGCCGAAGCCTTTTTCGCCCAAAGAGTTAGAAGAGCGGATTAATGCTATCCTGCGGCGGCTACCGGGTGGGACTGAAGATCCGCAAAATGCACGGCATGTTCCGGGCGTGATCCAGGCTGGGCCGTTACGGATTGAAACCTACAAGCGCCAGGTTTTCTTACAGGAAAAACGCATTCAGCTCACGGGCATGGAATTTGATCTGCTAGAACTCCTGGCTTCCAACTCCGGTAAAACCGTTTCCCGATCTGATATTCTGCAAAAAGTCTGGGGCTATAGTCCGCGCCATTATGCAGATATGCGTGTGGTAGATGTGCATGTGTCTCGACTGCGCTCAAAGATTGGCGACAATCCCAAAAATCCAGAGTATATTCACACGGATTGGGGAACTGGATATTTTTTCCAGGGCATCAGCGATTCATCCCAGGTGGCCATTGCCTAGAGCCCTAAAGCCTTGTACAGTCCACAGATGCGCTGCTAGCGATTTGTGAAAGGGTGACTTTGTCAGATCAGATGTCGGAGAGTGGGGCATACATGCCTACCTTTCCGCTTTCTGTTGGAACCCTTTACGATAGCAATGAGCAGCATCTTTAGGCATGGGCATGGGCACCTCTAATCACCAAGAAGATTTCAAGAAAGCCGCTGAACAAAGGGCGGAAGCGGAACGCCTGCGAGAAGTGACTTTGCTGCTCGAAAATTTATTTGGCCGCGAACAGGCGACTGTGAAGGCTATTTTTAGCTGCCTCTTCGATATCGGCCTCGTTAATCTCGTTAACAACAAAGTCAACCCCCGGCTGCTGCGGCCTGTCGTCAAGCCGGTAGGCAGGCTCTCAAAGTCCGCTTTTATTTTTATCGGTTACCGTTGGTTTGTTAAAAACTGCCCCGATCTGATCACCAACTGGCTCAAAGGTCAGGTGCAGTTTAAGCCAGCCCGTAAGCCGTCCAAGCCAGAACCCACCTACACGGCGCCACCTGTCATCGTGCAAACGCCAGATGTTTACCGCACTGAACTCCGCCGCCTGCGATCGCAGGTGC
>CAZXWR010000372.1:0-3902 GCA_964644325.1 uncultured bacterium | reverse complement strand
AGGTGATTATGACCTAGAGCGTTTTACATTTAATTCCGCCTAGCTACTTAGCATCGTGCTCAAGTTCTCATAAGCACGTTCAGGCAATGTCCAGCCTTATTAAAAGGTAAACTGCATCCTCAGGTTCCCCACGAAGATCGTGGGATTCCCGCTGAAGTTATTGGCATTGAAGATGGTATAGACGGCGGGCACAATCGCGATGTTATCGGTGAGGGGGAAGTAGTAAGTGGCCTCAACATCATGTTGAGTTGCGCCGTCCCCAAACCCCGAGACCAAAAACTCTTCCCCGTCTAAATAGTCGTAGGGCATCACGTAGGACAGCGTGAGCAATGCCCCCTGTCGTCCTAAGTCTGGGAAGGCAAACCCAGCTTGAATCGACTGCACGTTCACATCCCCCCCTGGAACACCGGGCGTCAGGGGAGACAGGGTCGTGCTGCCATAGCTGTAGCGGCCAAATAATCCGAAGCGGGGCGTAACGGCCCAGTCAAAGTTGAAACTAAACACATTCGAGGTGGAATTATCGAGGGGGCCACCGAAGCCATCATCAGCAAAGCCGCCGATGGGTTCGCCAATCGCACCGCCAATCCGACCGAAGATGGCTTGAGTATTGACGCGGTTATAAAGGAATCGGAGGTTGACGTATTGTGTGGGGGAAAAGGTGAGTTCAGCCGTGAGGGTATTGGTGCCGCCAAACAAGCCCTGGTTTATATTACTGGCGGAGTTGAAGAGGGGGCTGGGTAAAAACTCATTGCTCTCACCCAGGTAACCCACGTTGAGCCGCAGCTGCTTGTTGATGTTCCAGAGCAAAACCGCCCCAGAACCCCGATCCACAGGATTGGTTAGGGTGCTACCGATGGAGTTGAAGCTACTGGCACCTTTTATGAAAAAAGTGTAGCGATTGTTATCGAAGTAGCGGTACCAGTTCACCCGAGGGCCAACTGCCATGCTGAAGGAGTCGGTAATCGGAAATTGATAAAACAATTCCCGCACCCCGAACTCATTGGCGCTCAGCCCTCCGGTCTGGTCGGTGTAGGGGGTGCCAAAGGTATTGAAAAGTCCGGCTGAGGTAAAAGCGTTTGCGGGGGAAACGCCATTCCCGGCCTGAAGCTGAACGACCAGGTTATCTCTCCCCGTGAAGGAGGTATTGAGGTTAAGCCAGGCTAAGTAACTAAAGGTCACGTTGGGGTTATCCACCTGTGCGGTCAGGGGTGCTCCCACACCTCCCACCCGGCCAGCGGGCCTCAGGTTGAGCGGTGCCGCAGCATTGGCGGTCTCAACGGTCACGTCCCGGCCAGCGTAGGCTCCCGTCAGGTTAAAAAATACCTGGCCTGTGAGTTTTGTGGTGGTGGAAAACTGCTGGGCTTCAAGGGTGTTGATCTGAGCCTCGAGCCCATCTACCCGGCCCCGCAGGGTCGCGAGTTCTGCTTGGAATTCTTCCTGAAGCGCTTTGACCGTATCTAGGTCTTCTTTTGTCGCAAAGCGATCGCTAATTTGATCAAGGCAAGCATTGAGGGCTGCTGCGAGTTCGTAACGGGTTGCCGCCCGATTGCCGCGAAAGGTGCTGTCTGGATAGCCTGCGATACAGCCATAGCGCTCAACCAAGGACTGCAATGCCTGGAAGGCCCAGTCGGTGGGCTGGACATCGGAAAGCTGGGAGACTGATGTGACCTGACTGATATCGGCTGTGGCTTCATCATCCAGGGGTGTAATGAGGGGACTGAGGAAAACCGGATCCTCTTCTTTGACATTGCCTATGTTTGGCCTATCATCCAGTGAAGCTGGATTTGAGGACTCAGCGAATAGTTCCGATGCCAGCACCCTGGCCCCTGGCGCGAAGGTCAACATCGCCAAAACTGTGGCATGGCCCAACATCTTTAGCCATCCTCGCTGGGCAAGACCCTTTAACTGATAAAACATCATGATCATCCTCACACAACTAAAAACTAAAACCGAGCATCTGAAATCAACGCAATAATCCGGAATCCCTAACCTGTGTGGGTTGCAAAACGCACTGTCAGTGCTCTGCATGGGCGATAAAATTGCTATCGCCCCCTAGGAATCTCCGTACGCATCCACTGCGGCTGAAAAATTAAGCACAGTGAACCCCTACCCCGCAGCAGTGGGGTATGCATCCATCCCTGTCCCTATCGCAATAGGGCGAAGTTTAGGTCTGCGGCTTGCTCTGGGGCAGCAGCCAGCTCAGCAGAATCGCGGTCAGTCCACCGGAAGAAATACTTGAGCCAAATAGATTTTTGAGAATGGCGGGCTTGTCAGCAAAGATCTCCGGTACAAACACAACCCCCAAACCGACCGCTAAGGAGACTGCCACGATGATGGTGGCGCGCCGATCCAGATTGGCGGACGTGACAATATTCATGCCGGCCACGGCAATGGAGCCAAACATGATGGTGGTGGCTCCTCCCAAGACGGGCTGGGGAATGGCCTGAAACACGCCTCCGACAATGGGCATCAAGCCCAACAGTGCAAAAATACCCGCCACAAAAAAGCCGACGTAACGGCTCCCAACACCCGTCATTTGAATGACGCCATTGTTCTGGCTGAAGGTGGTATTGGGAAAGGTATTGAGCATGGCTGCGAGGAGTGAATTGACCCCATCTCCCAACACGCCAGCCTTAATCCGCTTGATGTAAAGCTTGCCTTTTACAGGCTCTCCTGAAACCGCAGAGGTAGCCGTTAAGTCCCCCACAGTCTCAATGGCAGTCAAAACATAAATCAAAATAAACGGTAGAAATGCGGCAAAGTCAAACTTCATGCCAAAACGGAAGGGAACGGGCAGCGTTACGATGGGCAGCTCGCTCAAAGTGCCGAAGTTCACCATCCCGAGGAACAATGAAATGATGTAGCCCGCAATGAGGCCGATGGCGATCGCCCCCATGCGCAAAAAGCGGTTACCGGAGACCGTCAGCACCGTCACCAGCAGCAGCACAAAACCGCCCAGCGCCAAATTCTGAAAGCTGGCAAAGGTGCCATTATTTTGGGCCACCGCACCGCCCGCCAAACTAAAGATTCCAGCTCGAATCAAGCTGAGGCCAATAATCATCACGACTGTCCCCGAAACTACGGGGGTAATGATTTTACTCAGCAGATGCAGAAACCGACTTAGGAAAATCTCAACAAAGGCACCAAAAAAACAAACGCCAAAAATCAGCGCCAGAGCCTGTTCCGGCGTTTGCCCTGCTCCTGTAGCAGCCAGACCAACCCCCAGGATCGGCCCGATAAACGCAAAGCTTGTACCCTGTAAGCTCAGCAAACCAGACCCCACGGGGCCAAGGGTCCGACATTGAATAAAGGTACAAATCCCTGAGGCAAACAGCGACATGCTAATGATGTAGCTGGTGTTGGCTGGATCTAAACCAAGTGCCGACGAAATAATCAGCGGGGGTGTAATAATACCGACAAAGGAAGCGAGTACGTGCTGGAACGCCACATACAGTGATTCCAGCAGGGGCGGCTTATCCCTCAACCCATAAATAAGCTCTCCCTTGACGATCGGCTCACTACTCTGCTCCAGCACTTCCTGCTCCAGCAGGTCTGCGGTTAATTCATGGTCGGACATAGTCATTGAACGCCTCGTTAATTCTCAAAAAAGCCCCAAGCCTAAAACGCCCATTTACGCTGAATGTTTAGAATTCTGTGTTTTCAGACTATGTATACTGTGTACATTTTTCGAGATCGAAACAGTGTGCCTCAAGATACCGTTTTGCAATATTTAAGACTTCCTGAATCCAAGATTTGGGATTGGATTAAAGACTTGGGGGTAGAGGCTAAGCTATGGTGTTCACTCAAAGATCTGATAAAAGATCAGCACCATGAGGCTGTAGGCTAGGGCCAATAGCAAGCAGCCTACAAGGGTGTTGCGGCGGGTCTGTTGGGCAGGCTGA
>CAZXWR010000371.1:0-3912 GCA_964644325.1 uncultured bacterium | reverse complement strand
GCACATCGACCTCAACATCGAGATCGGCGAGGACTGCATGGTGCGGTGACCGTGAACCAAGGCCCTGGGTGCCGCATGCAGCTTCGCCCAGGGCCATCCGATACTGCCGGGATCAGCATGGATCGGCGTCTCGATAGCGTCTAGCGCATGCTGGCCGATCCAGAGATCACGGGCGAGGCCTCCATATATCGGCTACGAAGGCAGAACGAAAAAACGTCAGTAGCAGTAAGAGTTTTTTAATTTTTGTCGGTTATCTTATCAATTGTTCGGCGGACTGACTGAACTTGTAAGCTGACCCTCTGGGCAGCCGAAAATAAGCGGCCAACGGCTCTGGTAGCCAGCCACTGAATTCAGCTGAGCCGCCGAACATTCAACTGCCCATCGGGCAGCTTCTGATACCCGGCACTACTGATTATCCGCGGTATCAAGGCCGAGCCACCTAGCCTGGAGCTTCAACCGATGACGACAGCTGGCGCCATTTGGCAGCTTGACACTCACCACGTCAGCCGCCGCGAGCCGTGCCACGAGGTCGGCTCTCAGCACACCGGCACACCACCAAGAGCCTCCAGGCCACGTCCAGGACGGAGCCCTCGGCCATTTTCACGATCAGCATAGCATCCCAATCCCCGAATGCTGGCTGACCGCTGTCTACCGGGACGATCCGAGGGCGCGGCAGGCGCCGGCACCGCCGGCTGACGAGCGCACCTCGCTGCAGAAACGACACCACGTTAGTCGAGAGCCGCGGCAACTGTGCCCGGCATGCGCCGCGAAAGGTATCAAGATGTCCTCCAGCCCTGTCCTTCCCCGAATCTCCGACGCCGAAATCATCGCGATCAGTGACGCCATGCTTGATATGTTAGGTAATGTTAAGGCGAGCGCCCTTGTGCTGGGCTACTGCCCGCAGTGGACCAAGCCCCGGTTTATCAGCGACCTCCTCGAAGCCAACGTAGGCGACAAGTACGGGGTCGACATCCGGGCGCTGATCAAGCGCATCCGGGCCTGGAACGATGCCGAGTTCGCCGGCGCAGTCAGAATGGTGGAAATTTTCTGGCAACGGCACGGGGAGGTCTCTGGCTGGGATGAGATCATGGCCAAGATCCGGGCCGAGCTCTCGCCGTCGGCCCATGAACGCCAGCACTATGCCCACCGCCTGTGCGAGTTACGTGCCGGCAGTTGACCGCGAGCGGCTGGCGGCCACGCATGAGCAGATGCCGTTCGGCATGGCCGCCGCGCCGTGCCGGCGGCTGCGGTCGATGCGAATCGCAGAACTGAGTTCCTGCCGGGCCTGCGCTCGTTCAAGTTCGGCCGCTATCTTGTTTTCTATCGGCCGGCCCCGGCCGTGCTGCACGGCACTCATGAAAATCAAGCGATCGCCAACGGCAGGGCAGGGCACACCGGCCACTGAAAAACGGACAGTCGTTCTGAAATGGCCGACGAATGAGGAGCTGCGCTCGCGCGAGGAGCTGCCGGCCTCACCCATCAACGCTCAGCGTGAAATCCGGGCTGCCGTTCCATACCATTCGCCATTTCGCAGCAGGGCGGACATTCTGGATGATCTGCGGCACGAACGCAGCGAAGCAGGTGCCGCCAGGCCGGCGCACTGAGGGGTAGATGAGACCGCCATGCCCTTCGTCACGGAGCGCGAGGGCAAGCGCCTGCCCGGCAGGATAGCCGATAGCGGGGTCGGGATGCAGGGAATTGGGCACCGGCTCGACCGCGCGCAGGTCGGGAAACGCGCCGATGAAATCGGCTAGGAGCGCGATATAGACCGCTTCATCCTCGAAGACCCCAATGAAGCCGAGTTCGCGCGTGCGATGGAAGGCAACCTCCTGCACGGCGGTCATTTCGTCGAAGGCACAGTACCATGCGCCGCGACGGCCATCGTTGAAGCGGTTGCCAGTCTCGCGCGGATGCGCGAAGGCAGCGTTGATGTAAGTATGCCCCCACTGCCTGAGCTGATCAGCGCGCGCGCGGAAGGCCAGCTCGCGCGGGTTGAGATCATCCAGACCTTCGGTCTGTGCCGTGAGCCGCTGGTTGGTCTGGCCCTCGAAGCGGGCCAACAGCTCCAGCTCTTCATCTGTATCGATGAGAGGCTGGAGCACGGGTGGCTTATAATACGCGGTGGGAACGAGCCGGACAGTCGCCTTCTCGGCAATCTCGGTGATTGGTGGTGTCACAGACCCCCCCGGAGCGCATCGATATAGTGCCGCGTCCTCAGAATCGCCGGCAGACCGCCGTCGATCATGTAATGCAACGGCGTCGCGCCCCGGAACACCGGACCATCATTGGGCAGTTTCACCCATCGATCGGCTAGCTGGTCGGAAAAGTACAGATGGAGGCCCTTGTAGAGGCCGACGAGGGCGCTCAACCGCAGGCGCTGGTCCTGTGAAAGTTCGCCCTTCCAGTCCTCTTTTTTCATCCGCGCCCAGGTTCGCTCCTTGGTATCGGCCAGGGCAGCGGCCTCATCGTTCTCAAGCCCCCAGAAGTCGGCGAGGCGGCGATATGCCTTGAGCGCGACGGCATCGATATTTTCGGAATCATCGCCCGCGCGCACTGCGGCCTGCTGTGCGTCCATTCCCATTGAAAACTCCATTGCCATATGGCATATATATATGAGCCATATGGCGCATGTCAAGGAATTTTGGTCTGATAACAAACGGGTCGGACACCGGCGCAGGCGTGCAACCTCTTCGCTTCAGATCATGAAGGCATCTGGGATGTGGTACATCCCCGATTGACTCAGGTGGCTAGCTCGCCTATAGGGAATGTACCACATCCCGGAGATTCAGTTATGACGGTTGAGAAGGTCTGTGTTCGCATACCCGCGAGTCGCAAGGAGGAACTTCTAGCGATTGCAGAGGAGTGGCGTCGGTTGGATCGGAACTCGAGCCTTGGGCCGGGATGGGACGCAAAAGCCATACACGAGATCGCTCGACACCGCTTTGGCAGCTTGAAGCAGATGTTCGAGCACCATGGCTGGGACGAGCGCGGAAGCGATATGATGCGTCACGTTCAGCGAAGAGTGAAAGATACCTATGGCTCAGTTCATGCCTTCGTCAAACAACATGGCGAAGGGGCACCCTTAAGCTAACCGATGACCCGCGCACGGCCACCAGGAACGCCGCCGATTCCATGGCGACGACGACTGCCACTGCTACGGCCATGCGCCACCTGGCGTGGGGTGCGGCCGCAGCGGCTTTCCCGGGGCCGCGGATCTACTGGTTTTCGTGTCCGATAATGGCTGTTAGCGGTCACAACCCACGGGGTTTGAGCGATAGCCCGTTTTAGGTGGCCTGCCTGGGCCGACGGGCGAGAGCGCGGCAGCGCTTGAGTGTCTCCTCGAGCGCGCGCCGCTCGACTTGCAGCGCCAGGCGCTCGTGCGCGGTCAATGCCTGGTCCTCGAGGTGCTTGCTGACCACCCAGTGGCGGGCGCGGGCGCGGGTCGACTCGTCCCGTGCATCAAGACTTGCGAGCCGCCGGAACAACTCCCAGTCATGAATGGCCAGCTTCTTTGCGAATACGCTGGTATATGTGTGCTTCAGGTACGAATACGGCCATTGTCGTGACGGCGAGCGCACAGCATAGAACTGCCTCAGTGCAGCGTCTGGATACCACCGGCTGGCGTTGTCATAATAACCGAGCTTGTGGTGCGTGCCATCGACGACGCAGGGAAAGGTGTAGCGTGCTGCAGCCATTTGGTATCTCCTCGACCATTTTCTGGTACGAGCGAGATGGTGCCGATCCGGGCTGTCGGTTCCGCGCCTCGCGCAGCCCGTCTGCTCCGCCGTTCGCGAGCCGATGCGGCTGGCCTTAGTGCCGTTTATGGTCCCTACCTTGTCGGTGGCCGGCGGCGTTTTCGGCTACGCGCCGCTGCCGGCGACATCCAGCTCAACGCCTTCTACAGCCAGGGCC